>CAZOCL010000362.1:0-6670 GCA_964578245.1 uncultured Klebsiella sp.
GAGTGAAAACTCTCAAACGGCCTAACCAGGCGCTCCAGCGAACCCGGCCATCGCGTCACTTTTGCAATCGTGGCGTCCCGTGGGCCGGGTCGCTGAGCTTGGGTCGTTAGGTGTCAGGCGTCCACGAATATGAATGCTCCGCCTCCAATTCCGACGACTTCCGCTCCGAAGCGGAGGCGAGGATTGCTCATCGGTGGCGTTATCGGCGGCGGTGTTTTGATTCTCCTGCTCGCTGGATACTTGGTTGTCCGCTCCATCATTGCTTCCGGAATCACAAAAGGGCCGGACAATCTGTTCGGGGACCAGCACCTCAAAACCGCAGTTGCCTTGATTGAGTTACACAAGGTGCGATACGGGAAGTATCCCGACACGCTTCGCGATTTGACGTTTACCGGCCAGTGGGATCAGCTCGCCATTCAAAGCGTTGGATATTATCCAAGCGCTGACCACACTGGATATTACATCGAAGTTCAACGAGGATGGGTCGGCAAGCCGAGTTTAGAAATGCCTGACGAGTTTTGGCGAGGCACGGGATATTCTACATCTCTGAAACCGAAAGACAAATGACACCTAACCATGCGCTGCAGCGAACCCGGCATGGCGTCGCGGTTTGCAATCCATGCGTCCCGTGGGCCGGGTCGCTGAGCTTGGGTCGTTAGGCGTCGCTACCCGCTCCTATGCAATGTATCGAATGTGAAGCCCCAAACCGAAAGCTCTGGGTTCTTTTTGGCGAGCACCGGCAGCCGGTGCTTGTTGATGTTCAGACCGGGAGCTGGGCGGTCTTGCGACGATGCCCGGCGTGTAGCGCGCTTTGGTGTCTTTCACCCTACGAGCCTTATGCCTCATTCCCTTTTCTTGCATTGTGGCCGCACGACGAGGCCCGATGGCGTGACACTTCCGCTGTCGCTGACGGACGCACCTTGCTTGCTTGGCACGCATTCATGGTAGGACATCATTATCGTAGTTTGCCCGAGCCGGAGCTTGGACTCGTCGAGCAGTTTCGCCGACGGAGCTACGGACACAACCCAATCGACAGCCCAGACACATTCCATGCAGCAGACCTTCCAGTTTCGACCGCGAACGCCTAACCATGCGCTGCAGCCAACGCCGGGGAGCGGTTTCAGTTCCGCATTCGCGGGCTGCGTCATTGGTCCGGCGTGGCTGAGCTTTTGTCGTTAGGCGGCAGGGAGCATTGTCGCCCCATTCCCGTCCATAAAGAAATATGAAAACACTGCTCAACATTTCGGTTCTGATTCTTCTGCTCGTGACTGCCCCCAGCCTGTGCTTCGCCATGGCGGACATCGAGGTCGTCTCCAAGGCGCGGGCAAAAGAACTGGGCATGGAAGTCCAGTCGAAGGCGGCCGGCCCTGACGCTGTCAGGATTGAGCTTGAGTTCAAGATCGAGGGCGCGCTGAAGAGCTTCAGCCGCGTTGATTTGGAAATCAGCGAGGGAGGGAAATTGCTGGTGTCCTCGTCATTGCGGGAGGAACGGTCGAGTCCGGGGCGCGTCGTCGTCAGTTTTGCCGCTGACCGCGCCAATCTGGACAAGATCACTCTAAGGGTGATGGTGCAGCCAGCCCCCCGGGACATGACTGGCTACGTTCTCCGGGTGAGGGATTTTGTCGAGCTGGAGAAACTCCGTTGACATGCCGCCTCCTGAGAAACTAGCCACGCAAGTCATTGGATGGGAACGAGCTGGTAGTTTAGGGTGGCGGCCAGGTTGTGAGGCGGGCCAGCTTCTTGCGCTGCAATCCCTCAAATTCCAGTTTTTCGAGTCGCGTTAAGAAGCCCCACCCATGCCTTGTAACCGCGCACCCCGGCCATGCCCACAAAGCGCCCGCCACCCCTTCCCGTGGAACAGTCCGCCCCGCTTCATCCGCCACGACTGCCCGCCGACACCGGGCGCTTGAAGCCTCTCCGGTGAGCGGGAGGAAGCGCGTCAAGTCATCCTCGCCTCGCCCTCACGACTGAAAAGTGCAACAGAATGCAACAGCAGGAGTGCGTTTCTGTGCGCTTTTGCGACATGTAGCCCCTTTCCAATGAAATGTGATTATTGCCTGTATTCATGCGGGTTTGGTGCGTATTTACGTCGCCGTCGCGAAGTGCTTCTTATGGATTTGTAAACCGTCGGTCGTCGGTTCAAATCCGACAGCTGGCTCCAGTTTTTCCTCTTCACCCGCCCCCAAAGGGATCATCGGGTCGGACCAGTTTGCTCCTGCCCCCTTCGTGCTCGGTGACGAATGCGCCGGCGGGGTGCCGGCGCAAGCCCGCGAATGATCTCCAGTCGGTTGGGCGGGGCATCCGGTGCCAGAAAGTCCGGGATCGTGGAGGCGGTGCGGCGAGGCCGCCGCAGAAATTCGACTGGCCACTCCACGACCCGCTCCTTCGTGACATGGACATATCGCCCGGGTTTGGGCTCGTTGATGTGTTCACGTTGCAGGATCAGAGCCAGGGGTTCTTCCGCCCCCGGGGTGTTGCGAAAGCACTTCCGGGCCTCCGCGTAGGTGGCGAACGCGTAGTAGTAGTCGTTGCCATCGCAATCATCGGCCGCGCCCTGCTCGGGGTGGCACCAGACCCGATACTCGAGCACCTCGTCCCACACGTAGCCCCCACCGGCTCCCGCCTCAGCCGGATAGGTGCCTACTTTGGCGGGATTGACAGCGGCAGGATACTTGGGCATGCGCGTATAATGGGCTGAACGGACCGAATCCTGCAACCGTGTCCGCAGGACGCGAACGCAACTTGCGCCCGGCCCAGTCTTGCACGCCTGCCTCCGGTCCCTACTCTCCCCGCCATGCAAGTCCGTCTCGCCGCCCTGCTCGCCCTGCTCACGCTGGCTGTCTCCGCCCGCGCCGCGTCGCTCTCCACCGAGCAGCAAACCCACGTCTGCCGCTGGTGCTCCGCCCAATTCGCGCCCGCGGCGGTGGACTCGCCCGCCTACCGCAAATACGCCCCGGACCGCCGCGTGGACATCCTCCACCTCGCACTAGACGTGACACCGGACTTCAAGGCCCGCAGCATTAGCGGCACCGCCACCGTCGCCTTCAAGCCCATCGCCACGCCACTCGAAGAGCTGCGGCTGGACGCGGTGGACCTGCGCATCGCCTCCGTGAGCAGCACGGAGAAGCTGCTCGGCCATCAGGTCACGGACAGCCAGATCGTCTTCACCTTCGCCACGCCGATCCCCGTGGGGAAGGAGGCGCGCGTGACGGTGAAGTATTCCGCCGAGCCGCGGAAAGGCCTCTACTTCCGCACCCCGGAGATGGGCTACGCGGAGACGCACCTCTGGACGCAGGGCGAACCGAACGAAGCGCGACACTGGTTCCCGTCGTTTGACCATCCTGTCGAGAAGTTCACCAGCGAGGTCACCTGCCACGTGCCCACCGGCACCGGCATGGTGGCGCTCTCGAACGGCCGGCAGGTCTCCGCGGAACGCGACGCGACGGGCCTCACGGCCTTCCACTGGGTGCAGGACAAGCCGCACGTGAACTACCTGATCACGCTCGTCGCCGGCCAGTTGCAGAAGGTGTCGGACCAGCACCGCGACATCCCGCTGGACTTCTGGACCACGCCCAGCGACCACGCGGAGGCCCCGAACTCCTTCCGCAACACCAAGCACATGATGGCGTTCTTCGAGCGCGAGATCGGCGTGAACTATCCGTGGGCCAAATACGGCCAGGCCGCCGTGCATGACTACCACTGGGGCGGCATGGAAAACACCAGCCTCACCACGCTGAACTTCCGCACTCTCTTCAAGGCCGAGACGGAAAACTTGTTCAACAGCGACAGTCTCGTGGCGCATGAACTGGCGCACCAATGGTTCGGCGACCTCGTCACCTGCAAGGACTGGAGCCATGTCTGGCTCAACGAGGGCTTTGCGACCTACTACGACTGGATGTGGCAGGGCGACTTCGGCGGCACGAATGAAACGCTCTTCGCCCTCGCCACCGCCGCCAAAGGCATCCTCGCCAATCAGAACGAGACGCGCGGCATCGTCTGGCGCAAGTTCGGCGAGCCCGAGGAGATGTTCAACTACCTCGCCTATCCCAAGGGCGCGTGGGTGCTGCACATGCTGCGCTGCCAGCTCGGCGCGGACCTGTATCGCCAGTGCATCCGCACCTACGTGGACCGCCACGCCTACGGCTCCGTGACGACCGAGGACTTGAAGAAGGTCATCGAGGAGCTGTCGGGTCGCAGCTTTGACCGCTTCTTCGACCAATGGGTCCATGGCGTTGGTGCGCCCACGCTGGACGTGAATTATTCGTGGGACGAAAAGGCAAAGCTCGCGCGCGTGACCGTCAAGCAGTCGCAAAAGATCTCCGACGAGGCGCTGCTGTTCCAGTTCCCGCTGACGCTGCGTTTCAAGTCCAAGTCCGGCACCACCGAGCACACGGTGCAGGTGCGCGACAAGGAGGAAGACTTCTACCTGCCGCTGAAGGCCGCGCCCGACGTGGTCCGCGTGGACCCGGGCCTCACCCTGCTCGCGCGCATCAACTTCAAGCCGCCCACGCCGATGCTCCTCGCCCAGCTCGCCGACCAGTCCGACTTCCTCGGCCAGTTCCACGCACTGGACAACCTCGCCGGCCGCAGCGATGGCGAGACCGTCGCCAAGCTCAAGGCCGCGCTCAACAGTGACGCGCACTACGGCGTCCGGACCCGCGCCGCCGACCTGCTCAAGCAGGCCCGCACGGATGAGTCGCTCGCCGCGCTCCTGGCCTCGACGAAGCAGAGCGACGCCCGCGTGCGCAGCGCCGTCATCACCGCCCTGGGCGGCTTCTATCACGAGGATGCGTTCGGCGCGCTGAAGCAATCCCTCAGCTCCGAGAAGAACCCCGGCATCCAG
Source organism: uncultured Klebsiella sp. (assembly GCA_964578245.1). Lineage (GTDB taxonomy): Bacteria > Verrucomicrobiota > Verrucomicrobiia > Limisphaerales > SXTU01 > SXTU01. The sequence continues at coordinate 4,844 of CAZOCL010000362.1, forward strand.
GCCGTCGCACTTCGCGCCCTCGGTCCCTACGCGAAGCCCGAAGCGCGTGAACTGCTGGTGAAGTTCATCAACACCCCCAGCTACCGCGACCGCCTCACCGAGGCCGCCATCGCTGGCATGAAGGCGCAGGACGACCCGGCCTACGTCACCCCCCTGCTCGTCACGCTGCAAGCCCGCGAGGCCACGCTGCTCAGCACGGTCTTCTCCGCCGGCCTCGACGCGCTCGCGTTCGTCGCCCGTAACGACGCAAAGAAGGATGCCGTTCGGGACTTCCTCACCGCCCTTGTGAACTCGCCGAAAGAACGCGTCCGCCTCGCCGCGATCACCGCCCTCGGCACACTGGAAGACCCGCGCGCGATTGCGGCTCTGGAAACTTTCACCCCGCTCGCCGCCGACCGCCCCGAGAAGCCCGCCGCCGACAAAGCCCTCGAGAAACTTCGCACCGCCCGCAAACCCACCGACGACCTGAAAGGCCTGCGCACGGAGGTTCTGGAACTCCAGAAGTCCAACCGCGAGCTGAAGAAGGATTTCGAGGCGCTAAAGAAGAAGTTGGAAGCGAAGTAGAACCACCGGCGTGAGGCGGACACTCCTGTCCGCCATTCCCAGCCGCTGAGTGGCCCAAATTTGGAATCTGGTCGTAGCCGCCGACATGAGGCGGCGGATTTCCGATGCGCAAAGCACGTCCGCCTCCTCACGTCGGCGGCTACCGGCCTACGTCCCGAGAAACACCTTGTGCACCGCGCGCATTGCGGCCTCGCCCTTGGCGAGGTCGATCACCACGGAGATCTTGATTTCGCTCGTGGAGATCATGTCGATGTTCACGCCCTCTTTCGCGAGCGTCTCAAACATCTTCGCCGCCACGCCGCTGTGGCTCTTCATGCCCACGCCCACGATGGAGAGCTTGCCGATGGTCTCGCTCACGGCGAGTTCCGCGAAGCCGATCTCCGCCTTGAGGGCGTCCATGACCTTGCGGGCCTTGGCGAGGTCGGGCTTGTCGAGGGTGAAGGAGATGTCGGTGGTCGGTGACTTCGAGCCGTGGCTGATGTTCTGCACGATCATGTCCACGCCGATGGCGGCGTCGGCCAGCGCCTTGAAGACGCGGGCGGCGACGCCCGGCTGGTCCGGCACGGCGACGAGCGTGACCTTGGCCTGGTTCTTGTCGAGCGCGACGCCGCGCACGACGATGCCTTCCATGCTTTGCGTTTCTTCTTTCACGAGGGTTCCGGGGTTGTCGTTCAGACTGGAGCGGACTTCAAACACGACGCCGAATTTCTTGGCGAATTCCACCGAGCGGAGCTGCATCACCTTCGCGCCTGCGCCGGCGAGTTCCAGCATCTCGTCGTAGGCGATCTCCGGCAGCTTCTGCGCGCCGGGGACGATGCGCGGGTCGGCGGTGTAAACACCGTCCACGTCGGTGTAAATCTGGCAAAGGTCGGCCTTCACGGCGGCGGCCAGCGCGATGGCGGTCAGGTCCGAACCCCCGCGGCCCAGCGTGGTGATCTGGCCTTCCGAGGTCTCGCCCTGAAAGCCCGCGACGATGACCACATTGCCCGCATCGAGCTGCGCGTGGACCTGCTTGGGCGTAATGTTCTTGATCTTCGCCTTGGTGTGGACGCCGTCGGTGACGATGCCCGCCTGCGCACCGGTGAGCGAGGTGGCCGGAATGCCAAGCTGCTGGAGGGCGATGGCCGTGAGCGCGATGGTCTGCTGCTCGCCCGTGGCCAGGAGCATGTCCATCTCACGCTCGCTGGGCAGCGCGGTGATCTCCTTGGCGAGCTTGATGAGGTTGTCGGTCACGCCGCTCATGGCGGACACGACGACGACGAC
>CAZOCL010000363.1:0-6634 GCA_964578245.1 uncultured Klebsiella sp.
GCTATGGCATCCCCTTCAAGCAGGGCGGGCGCTACTTCTACTCGAAGAACGACGGACTCCAGAACCAGTCGGTGCTCTATGTGGCGGAGGCGCTGGAGGCCGCGCCGCGCGTGCTGCTGGACCCGAACAAGCTCTCGTCCGACGGCACCGTGGCGCTCTCGGGCTATCACATCAGCGAGGACGGAAACCTGATGGCGTATGGGCTCTCGACCAGTGGGTCAGACTGGAATGAGTGGCGGGTGCGTGACGTGCGGACGGGCGCGGACCTGACCGATCATCTCCAGTGGGTGAAGTTCTCCGGGGTGAGCTGGACGAAGGACGGCAAGGGCTTCTTCTACTCGCGCTACGATGCGCCGAAGGAGGGCGATGCGCTGAAGGGCGTGAACAAGTTTCAGAAGCTTTACTTCCATCGCGTCGGCACGGGGCAGGGCGAGGACGTGCTCATTTACGAGCGGCGCGACCAGCCGGACTGGGGCTTTGGCGGACAGGTCTCGGACGACGGCCGGTTCCTGATCATCTCCATCTGGCAGGGCACGGACCCACGGAACCGCATCTACTACCGCGACCTCACGCGGCCCGATGCGCCGGTGGTAAAGCTGCTGGACGACTTCGATGCGGACTACAGTTTTGTGGACAACGATGGTGGCGTGTTCTGGTTTTACACGGACCTGAAGGCCCCGCGTGGCCGGGTCATCGCGATTGACACGGCGAACCCTGCTCCTACGCAGTGGAAGGAAGTCATCCCGCAGTCAGCGGACACGCTCAAAGGCGTGAACCTGCTCGGCGAGAAGTTCATCTGCACGTATCTCAAGGATGCACGCAGTGCGGTGAGGCTCTTCAGCCGCGAAGGCAAGTCGCTCGGGGAAGTGGCCTTGCCGGGGCTGGGCAGCGCGGGAGGCTTCGGCGGCAAGCGCAGTGACACGGAGACGTTTTACTCGTTCACGAGCTACACCACGCCCGGGACAGTTTACCGCTATGATGTAGCCAGCGGCACCAGCAGCGTGTTCCGGGCGCCGACGGTGGATTTCGATTCCTCCGCCTACGAAACGAAGCAGGTTTTCTTCAACAGCAAGGACGGGACGCGGGTGCCGATGTTCCTTACCCACAAAAAGGGCTTGAAGCTGGATGGCACGAACCCGACCTACCTCTACGGCTATGGCGGGTTCAACATCTCGCAGACGCCGGGCTTCAGCGTGAGCATGGCGGTCTGGCTGGAGCAGGGCGGCGTGTATGCGGTAGCGAACCTGCGCGGGGGAGGGGAATACGGCGAGGAGTGGCACCAGGCGGGCACGAAGCTCAAGAAGCAGAACGTCTTCAACGACTTCATCGGTGCGGCGGAGTGGCTCATCGCGAGACACTACACGCGGCCGGACAAGCTGGCCATTGCAGGAGGCAGCAATGGCGGCCTGCTCGTGGGTGCCTGCATGGCGCAGCGGCCTGAGCTGTTCGGCGTGTGTCTGCCGGCGGTGGGGGTGATGGACATGCTGCGCTTCCACAAGTTTACCATCGGCTGGGCGTGGACGAGCGACTACGGCAGCGCGGACAATGCGGAGGAGTTCAAGGCGCTCTACGCTTACTCGCCCTACCACAACCTCAAGCCCGGTGTGCGCTACCCCGCCACGCTCGTGACCACCGCCGACCACGACGACCGCGTGGTGCCGGCGCACAGCTTCAAGTTCGCGGCGCGCCTCCAGGAGATGCAGAGCCGTATCGGGCCGCCCGTGCTCATCCGCATCGAAACGAAGGCCGGTCACGGTGCGGGCAAGCCAACGGCGAAGATGATCGAGGAGACGGCGGACAAGCTGGGCTTTGTGGTGCGAGAGCTGGGAATGCGGATGAAGTAGTGCGCTTAAGTGCTGGAGGTGAGTTCGCTGGAAGCAAGGCGTGAAATAGAACTCACCGCATTGAGTTTCACTCCGAAATCTGGTTCCTTCTATCGATGTGGTATCTGGCCGTCTTCCTGTCCGCGTTCGCGGTGGATCTCATTCCCGTCGTCGCGCCGCCGGCCTGGACGCTCATGGTGTTCTGCCTGGTGAAGTTTGACCTGAACCCCTGGGCCGTGCTCGGCCTCGGAGTGGCCGGCTCGACCCTGGGCAGATACATCTTCAGCCTTTACGTCCCGAAGATCGCCAAGCGGTTGATCAAGGATGAGAAACGCGAGGAGCTCGAATTCATGGGCGAGAAGTTAAGCCAGAAGCTCTGGCAGAGCTGGACCTTCGTGTTCATCTATACGCTGACACCGCTCTCCACTTCCGCGCTCTTCACCGCCGCCGCAGTGGCGAAAGTAAAGGCCTGGCGCACCGTGCCGCCGTTCTTTTTCGGCAAGTTCGTGAGTGACGGGATCATGATTGTTACGGGGCACTACGCGGTCAAGGATCTGGCTGGCAGCATTCTCTCACCCGAAGGACTCATCATTGCCGCAGTGGGTTTTCTGATCATCGGCTGCTTCCTGTTTGTGGACTGGCGCACCCTGCTGCAAAAGCGGAAGTTCCAGTTCAATTTCAAAATCTGGAAATAGAGCCAAAGCGGCTCTATCCGCGAGCGCAGAGCTGCCACCGCCGCCTACCATTGGACGGCCACGATGCGGAAGCCGATATGGTCGGACCGACGTTCTGGTTCAAAACGGAGTCGAAAGGCAGAGCGGCAGGGCCAGCCGTCGTCGGTCCAGGCGCCGCCGCGACGGGCCCGGGAGAGGGCGCCATTTTGGCTTTTCGTGGCGGTGCTCTTCGCTGCGTATAGATCAGGGTCCACCCCACCCGGCAGTTTCGCGTGATACCAATCCCGGCACCACTCGAACGCGTTGCCGTGCAGGTCGTGCAGGCCCCAGGCATTCGCGGGATAGCTGCCGACCTTGCTGGCATGATTTAGTGACGGACCGGGCGCGGCACCATTGTAGGGCTGGCCTTGGAAGTTCGCTTGCTGGCTGCTCAGGCGGTCGCCGAAGGACGTGGCGGTCGTGGTCCCGGCGCGGCAGGCATACTCCCATTGGGCCTCGGTAGGCAGGCGGAACTCCCACTCTCGCGGCAGCGCGCCGGACGTGTGAGCGAGGACGGTCAGCTTCCGGCAGAAATCTTCGGCCTCGGCGTGGTTCACCGAGACGACCGGGAAATCAGCGCCTTCGCCGACGGGCTGCGGGACGGGGAACCCACCGACGACACGCTGCCACTCCCCCTGCGTGACTTCGAATTTGCCCATCCAAAAGCCTTTGGACAGCTTGACCTCCACCTGGTCCTCCCCGGGCCGGCGCTCTGGCTCACTGCGCGGGCTGCCCATGAGGAAACGGCCTGGTGGACACCAGCAGAGTTTGAGTCCGCTGACCACGCGCTCGTCGCCTGGCTTGGAACCAAGGAAAGGGCCCACCTCCGATGAAGGGGGGTTCGCAGGCTCCGCCGCTGACGGTGCATGCGACTGGATCTCCCAGCCCAATGCACCAGCCACAATAAGGAGGCAGGCGATGCAGCGGGAGGAGCCTCGCGACACCAAAGTGGAGGGACTAGGGAGCCGGAGCATGATGGGGCGGAATGACGATGACACGAACGCGCACACGATGTTGTCTGGTATCGACGGAGAGTTGGATTCGTCCGGTCGATGCCGCAGATCTTTGCTGGATGAAGCGAAGACGGGGAACCAATTCGGATAATTCATCCAGCGGAGAGTGGGTTGCGACTTGCGTTTCTTGCAAGCGCAGGCACACGTTCAATGCGTCCGAGGACGGGGCCGGCTCTCCCCGTCGCGGATGCACACATGACCGCCTCCGTTTCGCCCACTGCTCCGACCTCCTCGCTCCAGCGTCAACCCGATGGCTCGGTGGAGGTGGTGCTTCAAGGGGCATTTCCACATCCCCATTGGCTGGCGTATCTGTTGCGCGCGCTGTCGGAGAGCCAGGTCTCGCTGGTGTCTGGCCGGGCCGTGCAGAACGACTCCCTGGCCTGGGACGCGCGCATCACCCTGGATTTCCGGCAGAGCATGCTGGCCCCGGAGAAGCTGGACTACCTCATGCTGGCCCAGCAGCGCATGAACTCCGCGACGCTGACCGCGCCGGAGCTGAGCAACTTCCGCATCACCCGCCGGAGCGACCAGCAACTCGAAGTGCATCTGGATGCACCCGATCAAGTGGGCTTCCTCGGCCGGCTGCTGACGCGGGTGTCGTCGCTGGGCTTGTTTCCTTCGGAGATGGAAGTGGCCACGGTGGGGGGACGCATCAAGGACCGCCTCGTCTTTCGCGGGATCATGAACAAGGCTCCGACGGAGACCGTTCAGAAGTCGCTGGAGGCGATGTGCCGGCTCATGCTCAAGCCAACGCAGCAGGCGACTCAGCCAGCGACGGGTGTCCGACCGTCCTGAGCCTCAGAGCTTCTCGCGTCCGGCGAAGCCGCTCTCCAGGTCGTGCCAGTGGGTGATGTCGTCTTCCTCGAGTTCCCAGCAGAGGAAGACCTCGCGTCCGGCCTGGATCGCGGGAAAGTCAACCAGGCCGCGTTCAATGTCCTTAAGCTGGATCTCGCGCCGGCCAAATTCATCGATGAGGTCTTTGAAGGCGGCGAGGTTGCGCACCCACTGATGCACCTTGCCGCCGCCGAAATCGTCGCCTTCGTCGAGGCGGGCCTGGGTGCTCTGCTCGTAGGAGGCGAGGTCGCGGCGGAGACGTTGGAGCTGCTGGAGCCAGAGACGGAGCTGGGGCAGGAGTGCACGGGCCTCGGCCAGCGTGTAGTGCTTGAAAAAATGCCGCTCCATGCGGGTCAGGGCTTGCCGGGGGAAGCGGCTTTCAGCTTCTTCTGGATGGCCTCGTTGGGTTCGATGGCGAGGGCCTTCTCCCACTGTTCACGGGCCTTGTCGATCTGCTTGAGCGCGGCGTAGATGTCGCCGAGGTGCTCGTGGAGCGTGGCATCGGGCTCTTTCTGGAGCTTGAGCGCCTTGAGCTGGTAATCCAGCGCTTCCTTGGGCTGGTTCAGCTTGAAGAGCACCCACGCCATGCTGTCCAGAAAGGCGGCGTTGTCAGGTTCCTGCTTCAGGGCCTTCTCGATCATGCCGCGGGCCTCGGTCAGATTTTCGCCGCGCTCCGCCCACATGTAGCCCAGATAGTTCAACGCTTCGGCGAAGTCCGGCGCGAGCTTGAGCGTCAGGCGGAAGTAGTTCTCGGCCTGCTTGATATCCTTGTTCCGCTCGTAGGCGGTGCCGACCTGAAAGTAGAACAGCCCGGTGAGGCGTTCCGGTTCATCCCGCTTGGCAAGCAGTTCGGCGGCGGTGAAGTGTTTGACGCTGGTAGCGTAGTCCTTTGCGCGGCTGTGCGCCAGGGCGGTGTAAAACTCGAGGAGGAACTTGGCCTTGAACTTCGCGCGGGCCTTGGCCAGGACTTTTAGGGCTTCTTCGTGGTCGTCCCGGGTGATGAGCACACCGGCGAGGTCGTAATAGACCGGCTCGAATTCCTCCTTTGCGCCCTCGTTGAGCTGGATGGCCTTCTCATAAAACTCGACGGCTTTGTCCCAGTCCTTCTGCTCGGCAGCGATGGCCCCGAGGAAGTAGTGGGCCAGCGGGTTCGTTGGCTGGTCGCGCACCAAAGCGTCCAACTGCGTCTGCGCGGCCTTGAGGTCGTTGGCGCGCAGGTAGAGCTCGACAATGCGATTGCGGAGGATGGCCTGGTTCGGGAAGCGTTCCAGGAGCTTCACGTAAAGCTCGGCGGCACGCTTGTATTCGCCGGCAAAGCTCCACAGCTCGGCCAGGCGGAAGATGAGGTTCTGCGACTTGGGGTCCTGCTTGGTGGCGGCTTCGAGGATCAAGGTGACCTTGGGCTTGACCGTCTCAAAGTCACGGGGACGGGCGGAAATGTAATTGCGGTAGGCCTCGCCGACGTCGAGCAACAGGTTGATATCCGGCTCGGGCACGACGGCGGCTTCGTCGAGGGCGGCGAGGGCCTCCTTGGGCCGGTTGGTCTGGAGGTAAATCTGTGAGAGGGTCTGGTAGCCGAGAATGATCTTGGGCAGCTTGGTGACTGCCCGGCGGCTCGCGGTGATCGCGAGTTCGGGCTTGTTCGACTGGAGGTAAGCGATGCCCAGCAGGGCATCGACAAAACCGGACGCGCCCGGTTGCTCGGCGCACTTGCTCAACACCTCAATCGCCTTGTCCGTTTCCTTCTTGCGAATGAGGCGGCGTGCGACGTCCACGGCCAACGGTTCGTTGGACGGGTCGGCGAGGATGGATTTGTAAAACTGGTCGAGGGCCTCGTCGGGCTGCTCGCGCAGTTCACCACTGACACCGGCGGCAAAACGCGCCAATGCCTCGACCCGCTTCTCCATGTCCTCCTTGGAGAGCGGGGCGTTAGTGATTACGGCGGTGGGTGCGGCTGCGGATGGCGACTGGGCCTTCTTGGCGGCCGCACAACCGAACAGGGTGCCCAGCGCGGCAAGCGCGACAACGGAGTGGAGAACAATCGGTCGCATAATGGCTAGTCGGCGCGAACAAGAGCGACGGCACAGCCCCGCGTGGCAGGACTGTGCCGTCCAAAGCGAAAGGCAAGCGCGGGGCGCTTACTTCTGCCAGGTGCGCTTCTTGTGGCGATTGAGGCGCAACTTTTTCCGGCGTTTGTGTTTGTTGATCTTGGCTTTCCGGCGTTTTTTCAGTGAACCCATATCGTTAGTTT
>CAZOCL010000364.1:0-6618 GCA_964578245.1 uncultured Klebsiella sp.
TCGAAGAGCCATTCGCCGAGGCCGATGTCGCGCCACATGAAGCCCTTGCTGGTCTGCTCCTCGAAGCGGCAGACGATGGCCGGAATGCCGTTGCCGATGGCCATGATGGGCGAGTGCATCTCACTGCCGAAAATGCCCGCGCTGCGGACGTAGGTGCTGAGCGCCTGATCGGTGAGCCAGTATTTGTCGCGCCACACGACGCGCTTCCGCACGTCCTCTGGCAGCTTGTCCCAGAACATCTCCTTGCTCACAGCGACCTGCGTCATGTCCTCGGGGCAGAGCAGCACCTTGAGCGGGGTCTCGCGCACGACGGCGATGATGGCCTCGCGGAGCGCCTTGTGGTCGTGCTCCTTCATCGCCTCGTTGCGCTCGTGGCGCTTGGCGTCGAAGGCGCGCTTCTTGTCTGGTATGGTCCAGTAAGGCGTGAAACGCAGACGAGAGAGGCAGCAGAGGAACTTGCCTTCTTCCAGGCCGTTCGCCTTGAGGAAGGCGGTGGCCGTCGCATCATCGCGCAAGTCGCAGGCAAACGCACCATCCGGGCCGAACTCCATGATGGGGCTCTTCACGCCGTCCTTCTTCGCACGCTCCAACGAGACGGAGTCGCGGAAGTAAACGAACTTCGCCTGGTCGAGGATCTCCTTGTCCGAAGTGCTGGCGCCGCGAGTGATGCCATACACGCCGTAGGGCTTGCCGGTGTGCTTGGCGAAAGCGGCGACGTCCTTCGCTGCCACGAGCGACGGACCGGAGCCGTGCAGGAGGAAGTCCGCCCACGCGACGGCCTCGCCAAGGTCCGCGTTCGAAGCCTTGCCATCCGCGCCGAGGGAGCCTTTGACAATCTTGAGCTTGGGAAAGCGTTTGTGCTCCATCGCGGCGACTTCCTCCGAGAGATCGCCGGAGGCCCACAGGCGCACCTCGGCCTCGGGAATGTGTTTCTCGATGAGCGCCAGCACGCCCGGGGTGTGCGCGATGTCACCGATGTTCACAACCTGCCACGAGGAGCGGAGCAGGATGCGCGGGGCGCGCTTGTCCGCAGCATGCGCGGAGGCGGCAACTGTGGCGACGAGGGCGGAGTGGAGGAAGTGGCGGCGGTTCATGGCTGCTTGGTGGGTTTGATTTGCTTCGCTTTCTCGGCGGACTGGGTCAAGGCCAGGTAATTCTCGTTCGTGACGACTTTGCGGCCGCTGCGCTTTTCCAACTCAAGCCGCGCATTGCCTGCCACCGTGCCGCCTTCGTGCGCGGCCTGCTTCGTCTGCGGCAGGCCCTGGGCATCTTTGTTCCGCGTGATCTCGGTCGTCGCCGCCTCGCCCAGCATCGAAAAGATGAGTTCAAGGTCAGTCATGTGATCACGGAGATTCTCGCGCTTGAGGCGCTTGAACTCGGCGTATTCGGAAGGCGTGAGGCCGAAGGTGGCCTTGGAAATCTCGGCGGTGAGGATGGCGTAATCGCGCTGCTCCTTCACGCCGCGCTGCTTCCACTCGTCCGTCAGTTCGTCGCGGACGGCAATGGAACGCATCCGCTTCTCAATCCAGTCGGCAGAGTAGCCTTTGGCCTGATAGAGTGCGCGGGTGCGCTTGGTGGCCAGTTCCGGGTCTTCGATCTCCTGGATGCGCTCATAGCCGACCCGCGCAAGCCAGCGCTTGAACGGCTCGGCCTTGGGGCTGGGAATGCTCTGGATGAGGCGGAAGATGCCCTCGGTGTTCCAGCACTGAAGCAACTGGCGACCACCAGGGGTATCAAAGGGCAGCCCAAGGGGGGGGGCAATTTGCCCCCCCCCTTTTAGCGCCTCGGCAAAGGGTGGGTCACGACGACGCATGTCCTTGAGATAGCCCTGTGGATTCGCTGAATCGGTCAATGCCGCGACGACATCCGTGATGACGAACCACCACTCTTTGCCATGAACGACTCGGCGGACTTCGTGCTTCTGGAAGAGCGCAATACGATGGACTGTTTGGAACTCACTCACGGCAATTGAATGGGGCTAAGCCTGTTGGGATCGTCGAGAGGTTTTCAATCCCACCAAAGGAAAAACTCATTCCTAGCTGCTACATCCTTGGCGGTTGCGGCCAGCGCGTCTGCTGAAGTCAGTGCATCGGGACACAACTCGGTTATCCTTGTTGCTATCTTCATCGGATCTCGAACTGGCCCCAAGAACCGGCCTCTGACGGAATCTGAACCAACACCAATCAATTGATACGGTTCTTCCGTGCCAAGCGCCAGAAGCCACCGAATCACCATCGCATTGTCCACTTTGCAGTTCGGCCCTTCCACGCCCACGGCTGCGACCACTTGGATTGGGTCGCGAGTGGGCAAGACTGCCAGCGCATCACCGAGTGGAGATCCTGCCTGATTATTGGTGATGAAGATGATCGCGCCATGCTCCAAAAGCCGCGCTTGATGCTTCAGGACCAGATCCAAGCCAATACTCTCAGGCAACGTAAACGCATACCCGCCGGGCACTGCTTCCACCAAGTTCTGCAGCCGCACGGGCTTTTTGCCCGACAAATGCGACAGTTCACGCACCAATGCCTTGTATTTGCCAGAGCGCGCCGCCTTGGCGAGGTCAGGCTTTGGTGCGTCTTCGCCTGCCACCTCTCTCCGCACGTTCGATCCAGCAAGGAGTTCCGCCACCTTAACCCCAGCCTTCTTTACCCGGCATCGTTTTGACCAGTCCAACGCCGTTGATTTTTCCGAGTCGGTTGCGCCGCAGTTTGCGCCTGCCGCAAGCAACAGATTGACGATTTCCAAATTGCCAGACCAAGCCGCGCCCATCAGCGGAGTCACTTTCGTCACCTTTCGTGCATTCGTTACAAACACGGTCCCATACAGATCAGGGCTTGCACCACGGGAAAGAAGGAACTCGATGATGGCTGTGTTGCCAGTCAAACTTGCAGCCAACACTTCTGGCTGGTCACTCGGAAGACGACGATTCAATTGTGCGCCCGCATCGACAAGCAGACGAACGCAATCCAAGTTTCCGCTGTTGACGGCGTGGATGAGAGGCGCCCACTCGATGATCAAGTTTGGGTCAGCACCGTGCTTCAAGAGAAGCCTGACGGACTCGGAGCGTCCGTTTCGACAGGCAATGACAAGCAAGGTTTCGTTGAAGAACACATCGTTTGGATCACAACCCTCTCCTAAACTTCGTTCGAGCGCCTGAGCGTCGCCTTCTTCAACGGCGACGAGCATTCGTGCCATTGATTCCGCCTCTTTTTGAGACTTGGCCCGACCACTAAACTGAAGGGCCATAATCTGTCCGCCGAGGCGCGAGTTGGTCGAGGTCAGCAGGTCCTCGAAACTTATTGGCGATTTATTGGACATGATGCTGTTAGAAATACCCTGATTTCTTCCGGTTTTCCATAGCGGCATCGCTAGGTTTGTCGCGCGGCGTGAGTGCCGCGCTCGGTCACGCAAGCTGCTTTGAACACGAAGAATAGCCTGTAGTCGTTCATGGCTTGAGCAAAGGCGGTTTCTCCGAGATTGGCAACTCGCCGCGCAGCAGCTTGCCGCCGGCACCGGTGAGTCGGAGATAGAAGTCACTGGGCAGGCCCTCATAGGTAACGAACTTTGAGTCACCGCCGATGGGCGCGTCGTTGGTGCATTTGAAAATGGCCGTGCCCTCGTCCACCTCGTCGAACATGGCAACGTAGATCATCTGCGCCCCGGCACGCTTCGCCGCGACAAACTGTGACCAGAGGAACTCGCCCTTCCGGCGCGGGATCGCATCGAGCGCGCCGCCGTGCATGTTGTGCCAACTGAAACCGGGGAAGACCACAGGCAGGTAGTCGAGCCTGGCCTGCGCGCACCAGGCGAGGTCGGGCTGGAGCAGCTTCTCGCCGTGACGCGCAGCCTCCGCCGGATCGCGGTAGCGGCCCACCGTCCATGGGCTGACGACATCGGCGAGCTTGAGGATGTCGTGCAGTTCCGTCTCCTTGAGCGCGTCGTTCTTCAGCTCCCGCCAGTAAGTCGGCACGCCGAGCATCACCGAGCAGCCGTCGCGCTTGAGGAACTCCACGAGTTGCCGGCACTCGGCGAGCGTGTATTTGCGGTTGTCGTTGAAGCCGATGCCCCACACGGCCACGAGCGGCCGGTCGCGATGCTGGAGATACGCCGCGCTGCCGGTCACGCGCTGCTCGGAGCGCAGCGCACGCCAGTCATCCATCACCTGCTGGATGCGATTAGTGCCAAGACCGCTGAGGTCATACATCACCGCGAAGGCCCGGCCGGAGCGTTCGGCTCCCGTGCGGCAGTGGGCGAGCACGGTGTTGTTGTGGCGGAGCACCCGGGGATCGCGCAGGTCGGCGACGAACCGCTGCACGAACGCGCCGTCAATCCCGTAGTCCTGCATCCACTGAAAATGCCGTAGCACAGTGGCTTCCTTGAACGAGCTGAACACCTCCGCAACGCGGCCATCCGCGTGTTTGAAGCCGGTGGTGAAGCGCTCGTCCGCGCCGAGTTCGGAGACATCGGGCCAGACATCGATCTTCGCGTTGCCGGGAGCCATTGCGCCCCGGCCTTTCGTCCAGTGCACCCAGCCGCGCCTGGCACCGTCACCTTCGCAGTTGAACCAGCCCTGGTAGCCGCACATCACCTTGCCGGTGAGCGTGGTCGTGTCCACGCGAAGGACTGGCGCAGCCGCCAGGGCGTGCAAACCAGAGATCAGGCAGCACAGCGCAGCAGCCAACGCGAAGCAATGGCGACGACTGTTCATGGCGCGGAGGGACGGGGCGCGCTCCGTCAGAAATAGCCGGCCTTCTTCCGGTCTTCCATTGCGGCCTCGCTGGCCTTGTCGTCGGCGCGGGTGCCGCGTTCGGTCACGCGGGCAGCGGCGACCTCCCGGATGATGTCGCTCACGGTGTCCGCCGGACTTTCGATCATGCCGGTGCTGATCATGTCCGCGATGGTGCGGACGCGGCAGACCATGGTTTTGGCGGGCTCCTTGGCCGTCGGGCGCGCACCGGCGTAAGGATCAGGCTTGGTGGTATCCGTGTGGGCAGGCGGGACAGGGAGCCATTGGCCGCCGCGCCGGAAGCACTCGCGGGTGTGGCTGAAGTAGATGTTTGGCACCTCCAGCTTTTCACGCTGGATGTATTCCCATACGTCCATTTCGGTCCAGTTCGAGAGCGGGAAGACGCGCATGTTTTCGCCCTGGTTGAGCCGGGCGTTGTAGAGGTTCCAGATCTCGGGGCGCTGGTTCTTCGGGTCCCATTGGCCGAAGGCATCGCGAAAGCTGAAGAAGCGTTCCTTGGCGCGGGCCTTTTCCTCGTCGCGCCGCGCGCCGCCGATGCAGCAGTCGAAGCGGAACTCCTCAATGGCGCCGAGCAGCACGGGAATCTGGAGCTGGTTGCGGCTAATCTGTCCAGGTGTCGGGGTGGCGAGACCCTTGCTGAAGGCTTCGTCCACGGTGCGGACAATGAGCTTGGCGCCAAGCTGCTTCGCGCGGCGGTCACGGAACTCAATCAGTTCGGGGAACTCGTGGCCGGTCTCGACGTTGAGGAACGGCATCGGAATTTCGGAGGGGCGAAAGGCCTTCTCGGCGAGGCGCAGGATGCAGATGGAATCCTTGCCGCCGGAGAAGAGAATTGCGGGCCGCTCGAACTCGGCGGCGACCTCACGCAGGATGTGAATGGCCTCGGTTTCGAGGAGTTGGAGGTGATCTAGATGATAGCTGCTCATTGAAATTGAAGGGGTTGACGCTAATTCCGCCAATTCGCGCTAATTCGTGAAATCGCGTCTCAAGCCTTGGAAACTGCTTTTCCGCCCCAGCTTGCGTGCAGGCCACATTCACGCTTTTCATCCGCCTTCGCGGGATCGAAATAGTCCCATTCGTTCGGAAGGTTGTGCTGCTTGAGATACGCTTCCATCTCGGCGTCGGACCAGTGGAAGACGGGGCTGACTTTGAGGGAATTGAAGTTGCCGTCAGGCGAAACGATGTCGAGGCCGGCGCGGTTGGGGTTCTGGACTTTGCGGAGCGCGGTGAGCCAGACGGTGGGGGCAAGCTCCTTCATGCCGCGCTGGAAAGGCTCCAGTTTCATCACGGTGCTGAAGGCCTTGATGCGCTCCTCGTTCTCCGGCGTCGGCTCGGGCATGCCGCCGTGGACGGCGTCGTAGTGGGCGGCGGTGAGCCGGGGTAGGTAGGCTTTGATGTTCAGCTTGAGCTGGGCCTTGAGCGCCTCGGCGTGCAGGTAGGTGGCGGGACGGTTGTAGCCGTGGTCCACCCAGAGCACCGGAATGTCCGGCTGCACCTGTGTGACAAGGTGAAGGATGACAGCCTCGTAGGGGCGGTAGTTCGTCGAGACGATGGCGCGGCCACCGGCTTGGGCGATGGCCCACTTCACGACGTCGAGGGCGGACTTGTTCCTAAGTTCGGCGTTGGCTTGGGTGATTTGGTCTGGGGTCATGGGATTGAAAGTCAGAGTTGGCTCAAGTCGGCGAGATCCTTAGGACGGGCGCTGGCCTGCTTGTTCAGCTTTAAATCAGTCAGACTGAGCATGTGGACCGGCACCCCATCGTAGTCGGCCTCAATGCGCCGCCCCCAAGCTAGGGCGAAGTCACCGCCGGAAATTCGGTTCAGCACTTCGATCAGGTGCGGACGCGCGCCAAAGTGGGTGACGACTTCAG
>CAZOCL010000365.1:0-6606 GCA_964578245.1 uncultured Klebsiella sp.
GGCCCCGGCGCGACCAACCTCATCTCCGGCATCGCAGACGCCTACATGGATTCCATCCCGCTCGTCGCCATCACCGGCCAGGTGCCGCAGGCGATGATCGGCAAAGGCGCGTTCCAGGAGACCGACTTCTTCGGCATGACGCTGCCGATTGTGAAGCACTCCTATCTGGTCACGGACATCAACGACATTCCGCGCATCATCAAGGAGGCGTTCTACATCGCGCAGTCCGGCCGGCCCGGCCCCGTGGTGGTGGACGTGCCCAAGAACATCCAGCAGGCGGAGACGCAGCCGGTGTATCCCAAGGAGATCAACCTCCGCGGCTACAA
This sequence comes from uncultured Klebsiella sp., assembly GCA_964578245.1. GTDB lineage: Bacteria > Verrucomicrobiota > Verrucomicrobiia > Limisphaerales > SXTU01 > SXTU01. Next base: position 327 of record CAZOCL010000365.1, read on the forward strand.
CCCCGACAAGCGCGCCAGCGACATCGCTCTCAACGAGATCATCGGCCTGCTCGAGAAGTCCGAGCGCCCCGTGATCTACGCCGGCGGCGGTGTCATCAGCGGCAACGCCTCGGATGAACTCCGCGAGTTCGCCGAGCTGACGCAGATCCCCGTCACCACCACGATCATGGGCTGCGGCGCGTTCCCCGAGACGCACGACCTCTCCCTCCGCTGGCTGGGCATGCACGGCTCCGCCGCCGCGAACTGGGCCGTGAGCGGCGAATACAAGAAGCGCGCGAGCTTCACCGACCCCATGGTCGCCGTGGCCCCCGGCGCGGACCTGCTGCTCGCCTTTGGCGTGCGCTTCGATGACCGCGTGACCGGCAAGGTGGACGAGTTTTGCAAGCGCGGGACCATCGTCCACATTGATATTGATCCGTCCGAGATCAACAAGAACAAGCCCGCGAACCTGCCCATCGTGAGCGACATCAAGTTCGCGCTCGGCAAGCTCAACGAGATGCTGCGCAAGCGCGCCTTGTCCAAGCAGTATTCCGCCTGGGTGACGCAGTGCGCCGAGTGGAAGGCCCGCGCGCCGTTCCGCTATACGGCCAACGACGAGGTTGCGAAGTCCCAGCACATGAAGGACCACCTCGCCGGCCAGGAGAAGGAAGTCATCCTCCCTCAATACGCCATCGAGCTGCTCTATGAGCTGACCGGCGGCGACGCGATCATCACCACGGGCGTGGGCCAGCACCAGATGTGGGCCGGGCAGTGGTTCAAATACACCTGGCCGCGCCAGTTCCTCACCAGCGCCGGCCTCGGCGCGATGGGGTATGGCTATCCCGCCGCGATGGGCGCGAAGGTCGCCTGCCCGGACAAGCAGGTGATTGACATTGATGGCGACGGCTCCTTCCTGATGAACGTGCAGGAACTGGCCACCGCGCACATTGAGAAGATCGCCGCCAAGGCCATCATCCTGAACAACCAGCACCTCGGCATGGTGGTGCAATGGGAAGACCGCTTCTACGCCGGCAACCGCGGCCACACCTACCTCGGCGACCCCGACAACGTGAAGGCCATCTACCCCGACTACGTGACGATGGCCAAAGGCTTCAGCGTCCCGTGCGAACGCGTGATGTTCAAGAAGGACCTCCGCGCCGCAATGAAGCGGATGCTCGACTCCAAGGAGCCCTACATCCTCGACATCATCACGCCCTACACCGAGCACGTGCTGCCCTTCATCCCGGCCGGCAAGACCGTGGCGGACATGGTCATCCCGTAAAGCGGGACTACCTTCAAAGCGAAAGGGCCGGCAGCAATGCCGGCCCTTTTCGTTTGCTGGTTTCAAGCCGTGACCAAAGGCGGAGGCTGAATTTCCCGTTCCCGCCCGTCTGGCGGGCCTACGGTTTGGGAGGCGGGGTGGTCGCGCGTTCCAGCATCTTGAGGAGGTCCTTGTTCGCCTCGGCAAAGGCGGCGGCGTTGATCTTGTCGGTCGCACCGGGCGCATTGAGCTGAATGAACTGGAGGCGGCGCTGGATCAAGGGCACATCCTTCTCGGAGAGGTTGCGCAGATTGGCAAAGCCATCCTGGTTCAGGTCCTCGATCAAATTGCGCCGGTGCTCGGACGGCATGGCCGGGTCGTTGATGGCCGCCTTGAAGAGCGGTTCGGCCTGCGGGTTCAAGCCGAGATAGGCCAGGGCCACGCGGGCGAGCGGCTCCTTCTCGGCCATCGCCAGGCGCGGGTCGTTCCACGTCTGCTGTGCGATGGCGAGGGTCTGCTCGCCGAGTGCGCCCTGCAGATACTTCAGCGCGGCCTTGTCCACCTTGCCCTCCGCGCTTACCAGTTGTGTCTGCGCGGCACCGGCGTAGGAGACATCATTGAACAGCGTCAGCACTTCGTAGAGGTAGCTCTGGTCGAGCTTGTCCAGCGGCGCAGCCCCCTTGGCGACAGGGTGGGCGAGCAGGTCGCGCGCGACGCCGGTGGCGAGGTCGCGGTATATGTTCGGGGCCAGCTCCTGCAGCACGCGCGCGAGGTAGAGCACCTCCAGCCCGCGGGCGGTGGTGCTGAGCGTCTCGGCCAGCAGCTTCTCCGCTTCCGGGCCCCCGATCTGGCGCACGACGTCGAACAGCCCGAGGCAGAGCGAGGGCGGCACCAGAAATGCAGTGCCGGTGCGCGGATCGAAGGACGATCTGCCCTTGCCTCCCGAACTGGAGTCGTAACTCACGTCCTGGTTGATGGCGAGATACTCGCGGATGGGCGGGAGCGCGTTGGTGCCAGCGGAGACAAGTGTCTCCAGTTCATGCACCACCAGCCGGAAGGTCCGCACCTGCCCGGGGCCCGGGACCACGCGCAACTGCTTGAGTCGCTCCAATGCCTCGCGCGCGGAAGGGCTTTTGACCACCGTGACGGTCTGAGGCGCGACGGCGGGCGCGGGTGTCTCGATGGTCACGATGCGGCCCTTCGCGGTGGCGAGGGCTTTCTCCAGCCGGGCCTTTTCCGCGGCGAGTTCCGTCTCGCGTTTCGCGAACTCCGCTGCCTGCGCCTCGCGGACGGCGGCCTGCTGGCGCGACATGAGGATGCCCACGACGGCAGCTCCGAGGCCGGCAGACACGAGGATGGCGAGCAAGGCTTTCATGGCGGCGAACGATGAATTCAGGGTGGAACATCCCTCCCCGGCGCTGGGATTCAAGCCTTAGTTTGGCCGCCAACGCGCGGCGCTCTTGGACGCTTCCAGCCGCAGCCGCGGAACGAACTACTTCTTCGGCTGTTTCGCCTTGTCCGCCGCGACCTTCTTCTCTTCGGCGTCAATGAGCTTGAGATACTTCTCCGGCTCTTTTTGAAAATCCTTCACGCAGCCGTCGCAGCACACTTTGATCTCGCGGCCTTTGTAGATGAACGTCGGGTCGCCCTTGTCCAGCTTCTCGTCGCTGACCAGGCACATCTTGAGCACGTAGGGTCGCGGCTGGGCGGCCTTCGGATCGGTGGCCGGCTTGTCCGCGGCGGGCACGGCGGTCGCGCAGGTGAGGGCGAGAAACAGGAGGGCGCGGAGCGAGTTCATGAGGGCAGAGTAACCAGATAGCCAGGGGGTGCGCCAGCGTTTCACCACCTGCGGCCGCGCGAACCTTTCTCGCGCGACCGGCGTTCAACCATCAATAGTCAGCCAACCATTCGAAACCATGAAGCCTCTTGGCAGTTCCCTTGCAGCTTTGGGCGCTCTTCTCTTGCTGTGTTCGCCCGTGTCGGCCGAGCGCGCGCCCATGACCATGCACTACACGTTCGCGTCTTTGCAGGCGGCCCAGAATTCCGCGCAACCCGCCGAGGATCTCAAAAAGGCGCGCCGGCATCTCCACGCCCAGCGGAAGCTCACGGGCTTCCGGGCGGACGCCACCCGGGTGATCAATGAAGCCATCGCTGCCCTCGAGCATGGCCAGCGGTCCGAAGCCGACGCGCTGATCAAACAGGCGTTCGTGATCGTGGAAACTGGGTCCGGCCAGCGTCCGGGCGAGACGACTCCGAAGCAGAGGCGCAAGCCTGATCCGGCCGAATAGCGCGTGCCCGTCTGGAACGCCTCGAGTTACCGCCCGCAGCACTGCTTGTATTTCTTCCCGCTGCCGCACGGGCAGGGGTCGTTGCGGCCCACCTTCGGGCCGGCGCGCTTGGGCGGCGGCTTGGACATGGCGTCGGCGGCCTCGCTGACCATGTCGGAGGCGTTGCTCTTCACCGGTGGTTCGGCGGCGGTGTAGGGCGCGGGGTCCGAGTGGCTCGTGATGGTCGGGAGATTCTTCAGGAAGTTCTCGAAGGCCAGCATGCTGGAGGCGCTCCGGAAGATGTTGTGGCAGATCTCCGTCTTGATGTTGACCATCAGCTCGTCGAAGAGCTTGAAGGCTTCCATCTTGTATTCGATCAGCGGGTCGCGCTGGCCGTATTGCCGCAGGCCGATGCTCGTGCGCAGCGAGTCCATGCCGTAGAGGTGCTCCTGCCAGAGCTTGTCAATCGCGCTCAGGACGATGTAGCGCTCCACGTTCTTGAGCGCCTCGGCGTCCTCGAACTGGATCTTCAGATCGTAGGCGTCGCGCACCGCCTTGGCGATGTAATGGCAGACGGCGAACTGCGCGGCGCTCAGGCCGTCGAAGGCCGAACCGGGCACGGGCGTCTCCCCGCCGTCCTCGGCGGTCTTGAGAATCTTCTCCTCGGGCAGCCCGATGGGGAAGTTCAGGTTCACCCAGTCGGCGAGGCCGCGGATGTTCCATTCGGAGATCTCCAGCTCGTGCGAGGTGAACTCGTCCACCTTCGCGAGCACGACCTCTTCCATGATGTCCATCAGGCGGTCCCGCACGTCGGTGCCGCGGATGATCTCATTGCGGAAACCGTAAACGATTTCGCGCTGCTTGTTCATCACGTCGTCGTATTCGAGCGTGCGTTTGCGGGCCTGGAAGTTGTGCTGCTCCACGCGTTTCTGCGCGGTCTGGATCGAGCGGTTTAGGAGGGGATGCTCCAGTTCCTGGCCTTCTTCGAGGCCCACGCGCTCCATGACCTTCACGATCTTGTCCGAGCCGAACAGACGCATGAGGTCGTCCTCCAGCGCGATGAAGAAGTGCGAGGAGCCGGGATCACCCTGGCGCGCGCAGCGGCCGCGCAACTGCCGGTCAATGCGCCGGGCCTCGTGGCGTTCCGTGGCGAGCACGTGCAGCCCGCCGACGTCCGCGACGCCCGGGCCGAGTTTGATGTCGGTGCCGCGGCCCGCCATGTTCGTGGCGATGGTGATGGCCCCCTTCTGGCCGGCGCGCGCGACGATCTCCGCCTCCTGCTCGTGGAACTTGGCGTTAAGCACCGAGTGGATCAGCCCGGCACGCTTGAGGACGCGGGAGAGATGTTCGCTGGATTCGACGGCTACGGTGCCGACCAGGATCGGGCGTCCGAGGGCATGGACCGTCTGGATTTCCTTCAGCACGGCCTCGAACTTCTCGCGCTTGGTCTTATAGACGGAGTCGTTCTGGTCCTTGCGCGCGATGGGGCGGTTCGTGGGGATGACGAGCACGCCGAGCTTGTAGATGTCGAAGAACTCCTGCGCCTCGGTCTCGGCGGTGCCGGTCATGCCCGCGAGCTTGTGGTAGAGGCGGAAGTAATTCTGAATCGTGATCGTCGCGTAGGTCTGCGTCTCCTCCTCGATGATGGCGTTTTCCTTCGCCTCGACGGCCTGGTGCAGGCCGTCGCTCCACCGGCGGCCCGTCATGAGACGGCCGGTGTTCTCGTCCACGATGATGACCTTGTTTTCCTGGACGACGTATTGCACGTCCTTCTCGTAGAGGCAGTAGGCCTTGAGGAGCTGGGAGATGACATGGATCTTCTCCGCTTTCGCCTCGAAATCGGCCTGGAACTTTTGCTTCGCCTCGAGGCGCTTGCGCGCGTCCGGCTCCGCGCCGCTGTCAATCTCGCTGAAGGCGGTGGTGATGTCCGGCAGCATGAAGGCATCCGGGTCATTCGGCGACAGGTGCTTGCGGCCCTTCTCGGTGAGGTCGGCCTCGTGGCTCTTCTCCTCCATCGCGAAGAACAGCTCTTCCTTCTGCGCGTAGAGATCGCGCTTGGACTGGTCCAGATGCAGGTCCAGTTCGGACTTGTTCATCAGCTTGATGTGCATCGGCTCCTCGAGGATGCGCGCCAGCCCGGGCGAGCGCGGCTGGCCGAGCTTCACGCGGTAAAGCAGCAGGCCGATCTCCTTTTCCAGCGCCTCGGCACCCTGTGGCTGGGAACCATCCGTGGGATTGAGCTTCTTGAGCAGTTCCTCCGCTTCCCGGAGATAGCGGTCGCAAAGCTGGTGCTGGGCGCGGACCAGGCCCTCGATGGCGGGCTTGTAGTTCGAGTAAACCTGGCTGTCCCGCGCGACCACTGCCGGGCCGCTGATGATGAGCGGAGTGCGCGCCTCATCAATCAGAATGCTGTCCACTTCGTCCACGATGGCGAAGTAATGCCCGCGCTGGACCTGGTCTTCCTTCGTGGTGGCCATGCCATTGTCACGCAGGTAGTCGAAGCCAAACTCGGCATTCGTCCCGTAAGTGATGTCGCAGGCGTATTGTGCCCGGCGGACGGACGGGGGCTGGTCATGCAGGATGCAGCCGACGGTCAGGCCGAGGAACTTGTAAACCGCGCCCATCCACTCGCCATCGCGCGCGGCGAGGTAGTCGTTCACCGTGACGACGTGCACGCCGCGGCCGGTCAAGGCATTGAGGTAGGTGGGGAGCGTGGCAACGAGCGTCTTGCCCTCGCCGGTGGCCATTTCGGAGATCATCCCCTTGTGCAGCG
>CAZOCL010000366.1:0-6573 GCA_964578245.1 uncultured Klebsiella sp.
TCGTGTCCCACGCGCACATGAGGCGGCAGCCGCCCTGGCCGATGAAGGTGTAGAATTTCCAGCCCGCTGAACGCAGTGCGACGATCAGCCACGGGGGCATCTCGATGAAGACGGCGTTGGCCTGGCGCGGGAACATGAGGCGCAGCTCGGGGAGTTGGACCAGCTCGTCGTGCAGCAGCGTGGCCATGGCGTTCGCATGGCCCGCGCGTCGCAGCCATGCGCCTTCCTGAAGCATGCCCACCCAGGGCGCGGAGAGGAACCGCATCTTGGAAGCAAGCTGGCCGGACTGCTTGCAGCGGTAGTCGAACTCGTGCGCGAGGTCGCGGTTGAAGAACACCACGGCATCGCCCACGAGCGTGCCGTTTTTCGTGCCACCGAAGCACAGCACGTCCACGCCGGCCTCCCACGTCACCTCGCGTGGCTTGCAGCCGAGCGACGCGACGGCATTCGCAAAGCGCGCCCCATCCATGTGCAGCTTGAGGCCGAGTTGTTTGGTCTTCGCCCAGATGGCCTTCAGCTCGGCGATGGAATACACCGTGCCCAGCTCGGTGGACTGCGTGACGCTCACGGCGCGGGGCTTGGGGTAATGCACGTCCGAGCGTTTCTTGACCATCCGCTCGATGCCAGCGGGATCAATCTTGCCATTCGCACCCGGGAGCGTGAGCACCTTCATGCCATTCGAGAAGAACTCCGGCGCGCCGCATTCATCGGACTCCACATGGGCGGTCTCGTGGCAGAGCACGCTGTGGTAGGACTGGCCGAGCGAGGCGAGCGAGAGGGAATTGGCAGCGGTGCCGTTGAAGACGAAGAACACCTCGCACTCCATCTCGAATGTTTCGCGCAAGAGGTCGGCCGCCTGGGCGGTCCAGGGATCATCGCCATAGCTGGGGGCGTGGCCCTGGTTGGCGGCTTCGAGGGCCTGCCAGGCTTCGGGGCAGACTCCGGCGTAGTTGTCGCTGGCGAAGTGACGGCGGGCGGATGGCATGACCCCGGGATGATGCGCGGCGGCGCGGCTGGTTGACAAGCGCGGGGGTTGGCAGGATAAGTAAAGAGACCCTGCGACCAGCTATGGCCAAACTTAAAGCGACCCGCTTTGCCGTGCGCCCGTCTCTCCGAGATGGTTTCACGCTGATTGAACTCCTCGTAGTCATCGCGATCATCGCGATCCTGGCCGGGATGCTCCTGCCGGCGTTGAGCAAGGCCAAGCAAAAGGCCCACGGAACCCAGTGCCTGAACGGACTCAAGCAGCTTGAACTGGCGATCACCCTCTACGGTGACGACCACGAGGAGAAGGTCACGGCCAACGACAACGGCCCGACGGCCACGTCGGCCGGCACCAATTCCTGGATTCAGGGCAACGTGCAATACGGCAATTCCAATTACACAAACGAGATTCGGAACGGCATCCTCTTCCCGTATCACAACACCGAAAAGATCTACGTCTGCCCCGGTTCGCGTGCCAAAACCCTGAACGGCACACCCAGCCCCGGTGTGCCTCATCACCGCAGCTATTCGATGTCCGTCGGGATCAACTGCAATGTGGTGCCCCAAAGTGTCAAACGGCTGACGGAGATCAACAAGCCATCCGACGTGATCATCTTTCTGGAGGAAAACGTGGTGAGCATCGACAACGGGGCGGCGGGCATCCAGCCCTTGAGCACCCTGCAGGCCGGCACCTGGACCGCATGGAATCCGCCCGGCGGACGCCACAATGTCGGTGCGGCGCTTTCGTTCGCTGACGGCCACGTGGAGAACTGGGTTTGGAAAGGGGCCTTCCGAACGATTTCGGCGCAATACAACGACGTCAGTCATCCTGTCATGCGAACCAGCGCCACGGCGAATCCCCTCAACGGCCTCGCCGTGCCAGTCAACGATCCCGATTCGCTGCGGATGGCGACCGGCCTGAACTATTAGTCGCCGACGAGGGGAGCCAGAAGCTGGTGGACAACCGCTGCCGTAAGCAAGGCCTGGGAGCGCCTCTGCGTCCCGAACGGCGCGGGATCAGTGCCAGCAAAGCCGCGTCCAGACCGCACCCGAATTCCTCAACGCCTCCAGCAGGCCCCGCGACACACCCGCGCTCCGGGACGATGCGCGGACGCGCCCCAACGAACCGCAGCCCGGATGCCTCGGCACGCGCCGGTGTTTGCCCGACCCGGGCCGGTGCGGACGCTTGCCCCACGGCCGGTCCCTCTCACCAACCCGGGGTCGGGACCCTGGCAGGAGACGCCTATGATGGCTCCGGCTCTCAAAGTCACCCCCACAACTGCCGGTCCAGCGAGCGGAACTGGATGGCTTCGCCGAGATGCTCCGCCGTGATCTTCGCGCTGGCGGCGAGGTCGGCGATGGTGCGGGCCACCTTCAGCACGCGGTCATGCGCGCGGGCGCTCAGGCCCATGTCCGACATGGCGTGCTTGAGCAGTTCGCTGGCGGCCTCGTCGAGCGCGCAAAACTCCTTCAGCTCGCGCGTGCCCATGCGGGCGTTGCAGGTGACTTTCTTCCCCGCGTAGCGCTGCTGCTGGACTCGGCGCGCCGCGATGACGCGCTCGCGGACCTGCGCGGAAGTTTCACCCGGTTTCGCCGCCTGCAGCTCGCGGAACTTTACCTGCGGCACCTCGACGTGCAGATCAATGCGGTCGAGCAGCGGGCCAGAAATGCGGCCGAGGTAATTTTGGATTTCGCGCGGTGAGGATTTCGACTCACCGGGCATTTTTCCGTCAGGCGTCGGATTCATGGCCGCCACGAGCATGAATTGCGATGGGAAGGTCATCGTGCCCGCCGCGCGGGAGATGGTGACTTTGCCGTCCTCCAGCGGCTGGCGCATGGTTTCCAGCACGGTGCGTTTGAACTCCGGCAACTCGTCGAGAAACAGCACGCCATGGTGCGCGAGGGAGATTTCGCCGGGCGTCGGGTTGATATTTCCACCGAGCAAACCGGCATCCGAGGCAGTGTGATGCGGTGAGCGGAAAGGGCGTTGCGTGATAAGTGCCTGGCCGGGTGCGAGCGCGCCGACGATGCTGTGAATCTTGGTGGTCTCCAGCGCCTCGTCGAGCGTGAGCGGCGGGAGGATCGTGGGGAGGCGCTTGGCCAGCATGGATTTGCCGGTGCCGGGCGGGCCGATGAGCAGCAGATTGTGGCCACCTGCTGCGCTGATCTCGAGCGCGCGCTTCACGGACTCCTGGCCTTTCACGTCCGCCATGTCCACCAGTTCATCGGTGGTGCACTCGAAGATCTTGTCCAGGTCCACCTTGGCGGGCGCGATCTTCACTTCGCCTTCGAGGAAGCCGGCGGCCTCGCGCAGGTTCCGCACCGGGATGACCTGCAAGCCCTGCACCACGGCGGCCTCGGCGGCATTCTCCGCCGGCACGAGCACGCCAGCGCGACCATCCTGCTTCGCCCGGAGAGCGATCGTGAGCACGCCTTTGACGGGCCGCACCGCACCGGTAAGGGCCAGTTCCCCGACCATGGCGAAGTTGTCGAGCTGGTCGGTCTCGATCTGCTCGCTCGCCGCGAGCCAGCCCAAGGCGATGGGCAGGTCGAAGCTCGGGCCTTCCTTGCGCACATCCGCGGGCGCAAGATTGATGGTGGTCTTCCCCATTGGAAACTTGAACGCGGAGTTCGTCATCGCCGTGGTGACGCGGTCGAGCGACTCGCGCACGGCCGCGTCGGGCAGGCCCACCAGTGTAAATTTCGTGTCGCCCCAGCCGACGTTGACTTCCACCTCAACCGGATACGCCTCAATGCCCTGCACGGCAGCGGAACAGACCTTGGCCAACATGGCGGGAGGTTAGCCGGAAGCCGGGAAGCGGGGCAATCTCAACCCGAACGAAGGGCGGCTAGACCCTCTGCCCGGGTCACCGTGGCTGGCAGCACGGAAGGGGTTGCTAATGTCCGAAGCACACCCGGCAAGGTTCCCGCTGCGGCCTGGAATTCTCCCTCCCCCGACGGGATTGAATCCACGCATGCATGTTTTGGTGGTCATCAGGATTTCCCCTATGAACTATGAACAACTTGTGGATAAAATCTTCTTGAGGCTGGCAGATTCTCTGAGACACTCCCCCGCTTATATACAGCCAAATAGACCTAGCTGAAACCAACCAATAGCACCTATCCGCCGCCAACCCCGGCAACCGCCCATCGAACCCCCCGTCACAACCGAAGTTTCTCCCCGCATCCTCGTCGTGGACGACAACGAGGCGATCCGGGCATTTCTGAAGCATTTCTTCAAGCTGGAAGAACTGCCGGTGGAGATCATTGATTCCGCGCGTGTCGCCTGGGAGCGTTTTCAAGCCACGCCGAAGGAATATTCGCTGCTGGTGACCGACTGCGAGATGCCGGGCATGAACGGCTTGGAACTGGCCCGGCGCGTGCGGCAACTGCGGGCGGACATGCCGATGATCCTCTTCTCCACGTCGGTCGCGGTGCATGGACCGAAGCACTTCGCCATGCAGGGTTTCGCGGCCGCGTTGCCCAAGCCGGTGGCGCTGGACACCCTCCGTTCCACCATCCGCGGCGCGCTGGTCACGGAGCCGTCGTCGGATTCCAAGCCGGGCTGAGCCGCCGGGTCGGCCGCCTTTTGCCCCGGAGCGTGATCGCTTCCCCTTTCCGCATTTGCAACCCGGCGTTCCGCGCCTAGAATCAGCGCGCAATGCAGAAAGCCTGTCACTCCGTGGATGCCGCCCTCGCCGACTTGCGCCGGGGCAAAATGGTCATAGTGGTGGACGATGCGGACCGCGAGAACGAGGGCGATCTCGTGATGGCCGCCGAGCACGCCACCCCCGCAGCGATTAACTTCATGGCGCGCTTTGGACGCGGCCTCATCTGCGTGCCCACCACGGGGGAGCGCCTCAAGCAGCTCGGCATCGAGCGCATGGTCCTGCAAAACCGTGAGACCTTCAAAACGGACTTCCAGGTCAGCGTGGACGCCGCCCGGGGCATCAGCACCGGCATCAGCGCAGCCGACCGCGCCAAGACCATCCAGGTGATGGCCGAGCCGACCGCCCTCCCCGAAGACCTGATCCAGCCCGGCCACATCTTTCCGCTCCGTGCCAAGTCCGGCGGCGTGCTCCAGCGCGCGGGCCACACCGAGGCCGCCGTAGACCTCGCGCGGCTTGCCGACTGCCGGCCCATCGGCGTCATCTGCGAAATCATGTCCGACGACGGCACCATGGCGCGGCTGCCGGAACTCCAGAAGTTCGCGCGCAAGCACAAGCTCAAGATCTGTTCCATCGCCGACCTGATCAGCTTCCGCCGCACGAAAGAGAAGCTCGTCGAGCGCATCGAAGTGGTGAAGATGCCGACCGACTACGGTGACTTCGACCTCCACCTCTACCGCTCGCACACCGATGGCGAGCATCATCTTGCACTGGTGAAGGGCGACGTGGCCCGCACCGAACGCGTGCTCGTGCGCGTGCACAGCGAATGCCTGACTGGCGACGTGTTTGGCTCGCGCCGGTGCGATTGCGGTCCCCAGCTCCAGCAGGCGATGCGGCAGGTCTCGGACGCCGGCTGCGGGGTGATCCTCTACATGCGGCAGGAAGGCCGGGGCATCGGCTTGGGGCCGAAGATCCAGGCTTACAAGCTCCAGGAAAAGGGCCTCGACACCGTGGAAGCCAACCAAAAACTCGGCTTCCCCATGGACCTCCGCGAATACGGCCTGGGTGCCCAGATCCTCTGCGACCTTGGTCTCAAGACCATCCGCCTGCTGACGAACAATCCGAAGAAGATCGTCGGCCTCGGCGGCTACGGCCTCAAGGTCGTCGAGCAGGTCCCCATCCGCGTGAAGCCCAACCCGCACAACGAGAAGTATCTCAAGACCAAGCGGGAGAAGCTCGGGCATCTGCTCTGACGTCGAGGGGGCACGAGGTCGCGCCAGCGTCCTGGAGTGCGGTGGCCCTCCACCGCTTTTGTGCGGGGGCACGAGGCGGCTACCTGAACTCTATTGAGCTGGGCGGATGGGAACTCCTCGGCGGTATGCAGCATTTACAACCTCGCACGGTTCGAAATGCGGTGGAGGGCCACCGCATTCCAAGACGCTGCCGCGACCTTGATGGCCCCTCCTATCACCCGCCGCTGGTGAATAGCCATCCCCGCACCAAAGTCCTGTCCAGTGACTGCCGTGGCCTGTTAGTCTGGCTCCCGCCGTCTACAAAAACATCGCATCCAGCAACATGACTCCAGATCCGACCCCCTCCCGCCGCACCTTCCTCAAGTCCTCCGCCGCCACGACTGCCGTGGGCGTGGCCGCCGCGGAGATCGCCTTCCCCTCACTGCTGCGCGCCGCCCCGAACAGCGACAAGCTGCGCATTGGCTTCATCGGCTGCGGTGGCCGTGGCACCGGGGCCGCCTCGCAGGCGCTCAAGGCGGACAGCAACATTGAGCTGTGGGCGATGGGTGATGCCTTCCCTGAACCTATTGACCGCAGCCTGAGTTCGCTCAAGGCAGCGGTGAAGGACGAATCGAAATTCAATGTGAACGCGGACCGCAAGTTTGTGGGCGTGGACGCCTACGAGAAGGTCATCAAGAGCGGGGTGGACCTCGTCATCCTCACTTCGCCGCCTGGCTTCCGCCCTGGCC
>CAZOCL010000367.1:0-6549 GCA_964578245.1 uncultured Klebsiella sp.
CGGGCACGGAGTAGAGCAGCTCGGCCTTGAAGTCCTTCATCACCTTGATGCGGGCGAGAGGCGTGGCCTTGTTCTCGTTCACGGCTAGCCCGGCATTCGCCGCCGGGGCCTTCTTCGCCGCCTTCGCGGGTGGCTTGGCGTCCTGGGCGGCGGCGGATAACAGGCCGAGGGCAAGGGTGACGGCAGTGCAACGGAGCAGATGATTCATAAAGCGTGAAGGCGATTAGAGCAGAAGCGGGGCGGGGAGCAAACAGGGAGTTGTGGAGGGAGAAGTGATTAGTAATTAGTGATTAGTCGGGCCTCAGTGTGACGGGCAGTCCAGCCAGCTCCCACTCGACACTAATTACTAATCACTTCTTCCCCTCACTTCTGCCCGGGCTGCTTGGTGTAGGCGGTCACGGCCTTGATCTTCGCCACCTTGGCAGCATCCATCACCTTCACGAGCTGGCCGACCGGGGCCTCGGTGTCGGAGCGGATCGCAAGGATGATGTTCGGGTTTTCTTTCACCTTGGCGACCAGTTCCTCCTGGAGCTTCTCGGCGGTCACCGGCTTGCCACCGAAGTGCAGATGCGGGGCCTCCTTCACTATGTCCACGAACAGCGGTGGCACCTTCTCGGCGATGCCTTCCTTCGCCTGCTTGGATTCCGGAAGCGTCAGCTTCACCGCCGGCTGCTGCCGGAAGGTTGTCGTGGCCATCAAGAAAATGAGCACGACCATCAGCACGTCAATCAACGAGACGATGATGACGGCGGGCGGAGTGCGACGTTTGTGGGCGGTGAATTGCACTTAAGCGGAGGCGTTGGAACCACGAGTGGACACGGATAAAAAGGTGTTGCGTGTTGCGTGTTGCGTGATGGCGGCAAGACGCGTCCGGTGAAATTCACGCAACACGCAACACGCAACACACTGTTCCCCACCCCATCCGTGTTTATCCAGGTTCATCCGTGGTTGTATTTGGTCTCTTTCAGGCCCGGCCTGCTGCACGGTATTGCCGCTGGAGGAACTCGTCGCACAAGGTCTCCATTTCCACGGCCAGGGTCTCCACCTTCTTGCTGTAGTAGCTCCAGGAGATCAGCGACGGGATCGCCACGAGCAGGCCGAACAGCGTCGTGCGCAGCGCCAAGGCGATGCCGGCGGCAAAGAGCGAATTGTCCCCGCCCACCGTCTGCTGGCCCATGCTGGTGAAGAGCAGGATCAGGCCATACACCGTGCCCACCAGGCCGAGCAGCGGCGCGATGCCGGTGATGATTTCCAGCACGACCAGACCGCGCTCGAGTTGCGCCATTTCGTGCCGGGCTTTGGTTTGCAGGGCATCAATGTTCTCACCCTTGGGACAGTCGAGGTGGTTCGCAGCCACGATCAGCAGGCGACCGAGCGGTGAGGGATGCTGGTCGCACAGCCGCCGGAGCATGGGCAGGTCAGAAGCGGCTTGGCAGTTCTCCACCGCCTCCTCGAGGACGGGCGGGATGACGCGCGCCATGCGGAGTGCGAGAGCGCGCTCGACGATGAAGGTCAGGCTGATGACCGAGGTCAAGATCAGCACCAGATAGATGGCGTTTTCCATTTGTCGGGCGGAATTGATGCGCTGTCCGCACCGGCGGAGCAAGCGGAGAAGTCAGTTGTAGAAGAATGAAAAGCGCACGTCGCGGTAGTCGGCCTGCATCTGGCGGCGCATGTCGCTGGGCCAGCGAGGGAACGGTGCGGGGTCCTGGATGGCTTTCTGGCAGAGAAGCGAATACAGCTCGCCCACATCGGCCTCGCTCACCTTCATGTCCGTCACCCGCCCGTCAAAGTGCATGCGGAACTCCACCACCACGCGCCCGCGCGGGGTCGGGCGCGACTCCAGCAGGCTATACCACCGCTGCTGGATGGCCTGGATGATCGCAGCATCGTAGGCGCCGAAGGACATGCCCCGCACGTCCAAGGCGCTGACGCCGAGCTGCTTCACCCCGCCGTCCTGCTTCATCTGCTCCCCTACTATCCCGCTCTCCGCCCGCCGGGCCAGGGCTTCCTTGATGGTGCGGGGGCGGGCAATTTTGGTTTCCGCCTCGCCCGGAGGAGCGGGAGGCGTGGGTTTTGCGGAACTGGGGTTCAAGGCCGGCACGCCGGTGCTGGGCGGGGCAATCTCGACCTTCGCAACTTGCACCGGCACTGGCACCGGCGGCGCGGGCGGCAGCGCTTTGGGCTGCGGCAAGGTGTCTCCCGCTGGCTTGGGAACCGGCGCGGGCTGCAAGGGCTGCGGCTCAACCTTCTTGGGCAGTTCCGCCTGGGGCGCGGCCTTCGGTGGCTGGGAGACGGGCGCAGGCACGGGCTTGGGAGCCGGCGGAGGGGGTTGTGGCTGCGGCTCGGGCACGGTCTTCACCTCGGGCTGCGCTGGCGGGGCCTTGGGCTGAGGGGACGGGGGAGGCTCCGCCGGCGGCAACGGCTTGGTGACTTCCGTCACTTTGGCGAACTGCACCTGCTTGCCATCAATCTTTGGCACGTTCGACTCGATCTTGGTCTCCGGGTTCGCGGCACGGGTGTTGACGGCGGAATAGAACTTCGCGTCCTTCGGCGGCTCGCTGGCCTGCGCGGGGTCCACGTCCACGAAGGTAAGCTGCGGCATCGGCGGGTCATCCGGCGGCGGCGGGGGCGGCGGGGGTGGCGCAACCAGAAGTTTCTGCAGCTCAGGGGGAAGTAGTTTCGCCTCATCCAGCTTCATCAGCAACGCGGCGGGATTGAGCTTGGCCGACTGGGTCTTGACCCAGTCCAGCCATGCAAGCCGGGACAGTTGCTCGCGATGTTCCCACGCCACAGCAATCAAAACGTGCGCGACAATCGAGAACACGAACGCGAACACGAACAGGCTTGCCTGGTCGCGTCGCGGTCGTCGGGCTTTGTAAGCTGCCAAATCCACGGAGACAACGTAGCAGGCCAGGGGGACAGGCGGAAGACGAAGTTCAGGCCACCGCTGAGCCGAAGCGGATTCACACCGCGTCTCCGTATCGGCTGGGTCGCGGAGCGCGGGCGACCGCCGTAACGGAACGCACCATTACTTGTCCACGCACCGCGCAAACCGCCCCGGCACTCCACACTCGACGAATCTCTGGCCGACTGGTTGCCTTGCGGGCCGTGAGCAAGGCCCCTTCAGACGAAACCTTCCTGCGCCGCGCGCTGCAACTGGCGCGGCGGGGGCTCGGGCACACGTCGCCCAACCCGATGGTGGGGGCGGTGTTGGTGCGGGGTGGCAAGGTGATCGGCGAGGGGTGGCATCGGCGGGCAGGGCTGCCTCATGCGGAGATCGAGGCCCTGCGGGATGCGGCGAAGCGCGGGGAGCGGGTGAGGGGGGCGACGCTGTATGTGACGCTGGAACCCTGTTGCACGCATGGGCGCACCCCGCCTTGCACGGAGGCGATACTCGCGGCAGGGATTCGGCGCGTGGTCGTGGCGGCGACGGACCCCAATCCCCACCATGCCGGAAAAGGGTTCGAGATTTTGCGGAAGGCGGGGGTGGAAGTTGCAAACGCGGAACGCGGAATGCGGAGTGCGGAATGGGAAGGAAGCGCCACGGTGGAGCAACCAATCCGCCTCCTCACGTCGGCGGCTACGCGGCTTAATGAGGTGTTCAACCACTGGATCGTGCAGCGCACGCCGTTCGTGACGGTGAAGGCGGCGATGACCCTGGATGGGAAGATTGCCACAGCATCGGGTGAATCAAAGTGGATCACGGGGGAGTGCTCACGTCAGGTGGGGATGCAACTGCGCTTCGCGGCGGACGCGATGCTCGTGGGCATCAACACCGTGCTCGCGGACAATCCCAGCCTTACGGCGCGTGGACCGGGTGGCCGGGTGCGCAAGCCGCTCCGGCGCTTTGTGCTCGATGCCCTGGCCCGCACCCCACTGGAGGCGACGGTGGTGACGGATGAATTTGCCTCACTGACCACGGTGGTGGTAAGCCGGGTGGCCCCGGCTGCGCGGGTGAAGGCGTTGCGGGAATGCGTGAGGGTGCTCGTCGCCCCGGCACGCGCGGGGCGAATCAATTTGCCCTGGCTCATGAAGAAACTGGGCGATGATGGCGTGACGAGTCTGCTCGTCGAGGGCGGAGGCGAAGTGAACGCGGCTTTTCTCGAAGCGGGCCTGGCCCAGCGGGTGGCGTTCTTCTACGCGCCCAAAATTCTCGGGGGACGTGAGGCGCGGCGCGGCGTGGCGGGAGACGGAGCGAAGCGGCTGGCGGATTTGATTGAACTGCGGGAGGTGGAGTGGCGGCGTGTCGGCCAGGATTTGATGCTGACCGCACGGGTGGGTAGGGAACGGGATTAGGATTACAAGCAAGTGCAAGACTATGTTTACGGGAATTGTGGAAGAGACCGGGATGGTGGCGGGCGTGAAGCAGACGGACACGGGCATCCAACTGACCGTGCGCTGTCGTGTGACCGGACGCGGCCTGAAACTCGGCGATAGCGTGGCGGTGAACGGCTGCTGCCTCACGGTCGTGAAACAGACCGCGCGCGGCCGCGACAAGCTGGTGCGCTTCGACCTGCTGCAAGAGACATGGACGCGGACCAATCTGCAGTTCGCCGCCGTGGGTTCGCTCGTGAACCTGGAGCGCTCGCTCGCCGTGGGCGGGCGGCTGGGCGGCCACTTCGTCACTGGCCATGTGGACGGCGTCGGCCAGATCACGAAGTGGGAACGCTCCGGGGCGGATCATGTGCTGGACATCGCCGCGCCGCCCGAGGTGCGGAAGTTCGTCGTGTTCAAAGGCTCCATCGCCGTGGATGGCATCAGTCTGACGGTGGCCGGGGTGACGAAGCGCGGCTTTCGACTCTGGATTATCCCGCACACGTTCACCGTGACCACCCTGCGGGAGCGCAAGCTGGGAGATGCGGTGAACCTCGAGGCGGACCTGCTCGGCAAATACGTGGCGCAGTTCCTCGGCGCCCGCACGCGGCGTGGCTAGACTAACTCGTCGGCGGGAATTCGCTCGACGAGGGATTCCAGTGGCATCAGCCTCTTGCTGTTGATCATAGCCGGTCGTATGCCGCATGAAGATCCTCATCGCTGATGACAGCTTGGTGGTGCGCCGCCGGCTTGCATCCCTCCTAAAGGACTGGGGGCATGAGGTCGTCGAGACGAAGGACGGTGAGGAAACCTGGGCCCTGCTCACCAGCGAATCGGTTCCGCCCATCGTCATTCTGGACTGGGTCATGCCGGAGCCGGACGGGGTGGAGCTGTGCAAGCGCATCCGCGAAACCCCCGCGTTAAAGAAGACCTACGTCCTCATGCTCACGGGCATGTCCAATCCGGAGGACATCGTCGCCGGGCTGAACGCAGGCGCGAACGACTTCATCATCAAGCCCTTCAACGAACCCGAGTTGCAGGCCCGCGTGAACGTGGGCGTGCGGATGGTGGAGTTGCAGGCGGAACTTTCCAACCGCGTCAAAGAGCTGGAGCAGGCGATGGTGGAAATCACCCAGCTCCGCGGCATCCTGCCCATCTGCGCCTATTGCAAGAGCGTGCGGGACGACCAGAATTACTGGCAGACGGTGGAGGAATACATCGGCAACCACGCGGACGTGAAATTCAGCCATGGTGTCTGCCCCAAGTGCATCGAGAACGTGGTGAAGCCCGAGCTGGAACGGCTGGAGAAGCAGATGAAGGAACGAAAAGCCCCCCGGTGAGGCAACCGGGGAAGCCAAGAAGAGTGGTGCGCACGGCAGGACTTGAACCTGCACGCCGTAAGGCACTACCACCTCAAAGTAGCGCGTCTGCCAATTCCGCCACGTGCGCGACGAACGGGGCGTATTGAATCCTTTTTGCGCGCTGGTGCAAGGGTAATCTCCGGGGATCGCACCGAGGCCTGACATTTTGCGTGGATTTTTTGTCCGCCGGTTCATAACTTTTCGCCATGCCAGAGAAGACCCTGAACGCCATTCCGAAGCCGGTGCGCGAACAATACGAAAAAGGCGTGTTCGCCCTGGAGCGCAACAACCTGGACTACGCGATCGAGCTGCTGCTCGCCGTGCTGAAAAGCGAACCGGGCTTTCTGCAGGGGCGTGACGCGCTGCGCCGGGCGGCCATCAAGAAGGCCGGCGCCAGCTCGGGGATGTTCAAGAAATTTGTGAGCAGCGCCGGCAGCAGCCCGGCGCTGGCCAAGGCCAAGTTCCTCCTCGAGAACCAGCCGCTGGACGCCCTGTTCATCGCCGAACAGGTCATCGCCGGTGATCCGCGCAACAATCTCGCCCACGACATCTTTGCCCAGGCGGCGATTGCCCTGGATTTCCCGCGCAGCGCGATCCTCTCGCTGGAAGCGATGCGGCAGGATTCCCCGGCCGACAAGGATGTCTCCATCCGGCTCTCCGAGGCCTACACCGCCATCGGCCAGAATGACAAGGCCGAGTCGGTCTTCGCCGCGCTGATCAAGCAACATCCGAATGACCCGCATTTGAGCGAAATGGCGAAGAACATCTCCGCCCGGCGCACGCTCGACGAAGGCGGCTACGAAAAAATGGCCGACGGCAAAGGCTCCTTCCGCGACATTCTCAAGGACAAGGGCGAGGCCAACCGGCTGGA
>CAZOCL010000368.1:0-6464 GCA_964578245.1 uncultured Klebsiella sp.
GTGGCCATCACGGCACCGAGGGCGAAGTCGAGGGGCTTGAGCGTGCGGGACTGGAGCACCTGGCTCCAGAAGTCCGCGTTCACCGCCACGGCCTCCCACTGCATCGCGAGCGTGGTCGGGTTGGTGAGCGCGTAGAAGCAGTTCACGAGGCCGGCCTGTGGGTCGCGGAGCGGCTGGATGACCTGCGCAAGAAAGTCCGCGGGCACGCGCGTGTCGGCATCGCTGACGACGAGGTGATCATGCAGCGCGAGCAGTTCGAGGTGAACGAGCGTGGAGACCTTGGCATTCGGGCCAAGCAGTTCCGTGCAGAGAATGAGCTGCGCGTTCGCCTGCGGGTGCTCGGCGATCAACTGGCGGACAACTTCGCAGACCGGGTCTTCCGCCGCGGCAACGCCAAACAGGAGCTGCACGGGCCCGCGATAATCTTGTTTGAACCAGCTCTCCAGACACCCACGCGTCTCCGGGTCGAGCCCCTTGAGCGGCTTGAGCAGAGTGATACCGGGTGCAAAGGAAATGTCCGCCACACGCTGGTGCAGCGGGAAGCGGCGCGCGGCCAGCCATTGCCAGAGCGTGATGCCGAGGCTCAGGACCGCGAGCGCGGCGAGGATGAGGTGCAGGAGCACGCGCGGTTCTTAGCATGAGGGGACATGGGGGAACAATCTTTGAGCCGGGAACGTGCCCGCGAAACACGCGAAAAGTCGCGAAAGGAGAAGATCTGCGTTCTCCGGCCGAACAGATGTGCCAGACACCCCGATTTGCGGAGCGCGGGCGACCTCGCCCGCGTTGCGCGGGTGAGCACCGAAACGAGGCGAACCCCTTCTTACGCCCCACCCGAAAAGCGGCCCGGAGGGCCGCGCTCCGGGGGGCCGTTCGTCGCCCAGCTTGATCCACTTTCGTATATTTCGCTGGTTTCGCGGGCCTGTGGTGGGGTGCTCGCCCCCTTGACACCATCCGGACGCCGCCGGACTATTCTGACCGCACCAGCCATCACCCCACCCCACTTTGCCATGAGCGACGAGAAGCCGGTCTTTCGCGGAAGTTCCACCCAGATGCTCAACCTCGCCCATTTCGCCGGGGCGGTCCTGCTGAGCGGGTTGATGATCTTCGCCAGCGTCCAGTTCGATGGCCGGCTGGCGGCTCTGCTGGTCGTTCCACTGGCGTATGCGGGCATTCGATGGTGGGCGATCGCCAGTCGTGTGTATGAGGTCACCACCGAGCGCATCAAGGTCACGACTGGCATGATCAGCAAGCGCACGGACGACCTGGAACTCTACCGGGTGAAGGACACCGTGCTGGAGGAGCCCGCACTGCTGCGGCTTGCCGGCGCAGGCAACATCGTGCTGACCACAAACGACGCGACCACCCCGAGGCTCGTGCTCGAAGCGATCAGCGGAGCAAAGGAGCTGCGCGAGGAAATGCGCACGCACATCGAGGCGTGCCGTGACCGCAAGGGGACGCGGCTGACGGAATTGGAGTGACGGTCCCGGACGGACTGCCGAGGAGCGCGGCATTCATGCCGCAGAAAGCTTCGCGCGGAAGCGGGCGCTCGAACAACCAATGGTCTGCCCACGTCTCTGCGGCCTGAAGGCCACGCTCCTCGGTCGTCCGTGGCCGACCACTTCACTGTCGGAGTCTTACAACTGATCCGACGCCACCTTGCGGGTGACTTCTTCCAGCGTGGTGTCACCGGCGAGGGCACGGGCCAGGCCGCTTTGCCAGAGGGTTCGCATGCCGCTGTCCACGGCGAGCTGCTGGATGGTGCGGGTGGGTTTCTTCTCCATGACCGCGTCGCGGACGACTTCGTTGACCTGCAACAGCTCGGTGATTGAAAAGCGGCCGCTGTAGCCAGTTTCCTTGCACTCGGGGCAGCCGGAGCCGTGGCGGAAGGAGGCGTTGTCAATTTCGTCCTGCGTGAGGAGCTTGAGCAGCGCGGGCTCCGGATCGTAGGGGATGGCGCAAAAACTGCAGTTCTTCCGCACCAGACGCACGCCCATGACACCCAGAATGCTGGAGGCGAGAAGGAACGGCTCGATGCCCATGTTGATAAGGCGGGCGAAGACACCGGCGGTCGTGCCGCTGTGGACGGTGCTGATGACCAGATGGCCCGTAAGGCCCGCCTGCACGGCGATGCCCGCGGTCTCCGGGTCACGAATCTCACCCACCATGATGATCTGAGGGTCCTGCCGCATGAGCGAGCGCAACGCGGCGGCGAAGGTGAAGTCCTGCGCCGGGTTCAACTGCGCCTGGCTCACCGTCGGGATGGGCACCTCGACCGGATCCTCGACGGACGCAATGCTGACCGAGGTCCCGTGCTTGCTGAGGAGATAATGGAGCGCGCAATAGATCGCGGTGGTCTTGCCGGAGCCGGTAGGGCCGGTGAGCAGGATCAGGCCGTTGGGCTTGTTGACGAGCTGGATGAACTTCTCTTTGGTCTCCGGTTCCAGGCCGAGCCGGTCAATGTCGAACGAACGCGTGGAGGGATCGAAGATACGACAGACGATCTTCTCGCCGAGCACCGTGGGGAAGATGGAGACGCGCAACTGCACGTTGCTGAACTCCGCGCCCATGTTGACCTTGCCGTCCTGCGCGACGCCGCTCAAGTGGGAGGCCAGATTGGCCATGACCTTGAAGCGTCCGGCCACCTTCTCCTTCAGTTCGCTGGGCAGATGAACCATCTCGACGAGCTGGCCGCTGGTGCGCACCCGCACGGCCATGGACTCCTGCCACGGCTCGAAGTGGATGTCACTGCCGCCCATCTGCACGGCGTCATGGACGATGTAGTTCACCAGCGTGCTGACGTCCGCATCCAGCAGCGTGGGCAGTGACTGAAGGTAGGCGTTGGTGTGGCTCATGAGATTAGCAAAAAGATGGCCTCTACTTGGTCCCGCCGGGCTGCAGCTCCCAGCGCTCACCGAAGAAGCCGGCCGTGGCGATGCCCCCGGGGAAGCGTGAGCTGACGGGGATGTTCAGATCAATCACCGCATAGTCCGGGAGCTTGGGCACCTGGCGGGCGTTGTTGAGATAGTCGTATTCGCGGAAGGTGAAGCCGCTGTTGAGCACGACGTATTTCTTCGGGTTCAGCGGGTTCGGGTAGATCATCACCGGGACGTGCTCGGCGGAGGAATAGGAGAGAGCGCCGGCGCGGACGTTTTGGGCGTCCCAGCGAATGGGCAGGCGGTCGAGGATGCGCGCGAGGAGCTTGTTGCTCGCGGGATCACCCCAGAGCACGAGGTTATGCTGCGCGATGTCGGCATCCGTGATGGTGATGTCGTCCTTCACCCGGGCATCGCCGCGATACTGGCGGCGCCAGTGCTCGATGGCATGCTTCATTTCATCATCGGCCCACTTACCGACGCGCTGGTTGAGCGGCTGGCCGGTCGGACGCACCATCATGAAGCTGTCCAGAAACGCGTCGTCGATCGGGCCCTGCAGGCCGGGACGCTTGCGCAGGGTGCTCTCATCAGGAAACGCCGTGACCGCCCACTTGCCGGCCACTTTGCGGAAGTGCGCAGTCCAGGATTTGTCGGTCTCCACCATGGGCGCCTCCAGCTTCAGATTGTCGAGCATCACCCGCGGCGCGCTGCCCTGCACGAGCTGGCAGGTGCCGGCGGGGAAGACCAGCGAAAGCGCGGAGACGTTCACCGTTTTGAGGCGCACCATGTTCTCGGACAAGTCCATCGTCGCGTCCACCCGCGCGCGGTTCCAGTGCTCCTCCAGACCGTCGAGGCGCAGCCAGTGGGACTGGTTGTAGCGCAGCGTCCAGGTGGTGAAGCGGACCTTGTCCGGGGCGGGGTCCTTGCCCAGCGCGACGATGCTGTCGATGCGCCGGTTGATCTCGACGATCGAGTCCTTGTGATAGCTGTGGCCCGTCTTGTCCGGGCCAATGATGTGCGTGAGGCTCATGTTCTCGGCAGCAAGCGCCTTGGCCATCATGTCGGCCGCCTGCTTCTGCGAGTCCGCCTCGCCGCTGTAGGCCACCGTCGGGAGGTTGAAGAGGTTCACGGCGTAGTCGGTGCAGTCATACATGTGCCACAGCTTGCGCTCGAACCACGAGGGCTTGGTCTCCTCCTTCTGGAAGACTTTCAGGAAGTCCGCCGTCTCGCTGAAACCCGCGCCGGGTGCGGCCGCCGCCCAAACCCCAGGGTAATGAACCGCGAACTGCCAGCAGGCCGCGCCCCCCATGGAGAAGCCGCGCACCACGAGCCGGCGGTCGTCCACCGGGTAATACTTCTTTGCGTGCGCGAGCGCCTCGAAGAGATCCTCCTCGCCCGCGAGCTTGTTCGCGCAGCAGTAGCGACCGTAAAGGTGAAGCACCAGCGCGCCGGGCGGGACGAACTGCCCGGGCGACTTCTGGCGACCATCCACGAAGGACAGCTCGGACAACTTCTCGCCGCGTCCGTGAATCCAAAAATCCAGCCGCATGGGCGGTCCGCCGGGGGCGAAGTTCGGAGGCACCACGAGGCCATAGGGCTGCACCGAGCCATCGATCTTCGAGAGATAGGCGCGCACGACGAGACCGGTCTGAGTGAGCCATGGGGCCTTGCCCTCGCGGAGGGACTGGGCACGCTCACCGCCACGCTTGAGCAGGTCGCGCGCCGTCGCCACTTCGTTGGTGGAGTAGAACTCGTCGTGGCGCAACGCCCAGTCCACGGCCTTGTGGTAGATCAGCACGTCCGGCAGCAGGTCGAGCAGCGCGGCCTTGCCCTTCAGCGAGCCACGCAGCGCCTCGATGTCCTTGGCCAAGGCGTCGACCCCGGCCTGGAGTTCGGTGCGCGCGGCGTCGGAAATCTTGACGCCCTCGGGGGGAACGCGTCGGACGGAGTCGGCCTTGTTGTCCGCCGGGCCATCGGCGAAAGCGGTGAAGGTGAGCGCGAGCAGGGCTGCCAGGTGGAGTGTTATCTTCATGCGAATGGAAAGAAGATAGCAACCGCCCGGCCCACGCAAAGACTTTTGCGATGTGCCCGAGAGACGGACGCTCCGGTCTGCGTCCCAGCCTAATTCCATACCGCGCGACGGCGGGAATCCAGTGTCCCGCTTACGCCATTGCGCGCGCGATGGCGTTCCACCAGACGTCGTGCAGTTCGGAAACCGGGGTGGCGGTTTCACCGCCAGCCGTTTTGATCGTCAGTGCCGTGCCACCCACGGTGCCGATGCGCGCAACGGGGACGCCCATGAGCTTCGCGCGCTCGATTACTTTGGTCGCATCGAGCGGCTTGCAGGTGATGACGACGCGGTTTTGCGTCTCGCCGAAGACCAAGGAATCCAGGCGGCTATCCTTGAAAGCGGACAAATCGACCGTCGCGCCAATCAGCCGGGGGGTTTCCCGGGCGGCCTGCTGGGCGATGCAACTCTCGGCCAGGCACACCGCCAGGCCGCCTTCGCTACAATCGTGCGCGCTCTTCACCTCGCCGGTGTAGATCAGCCCGAGCAGAGTCGAGTGGAGGGTTTGCGCCACGGCCAGATCACAGCGGGGAGGCAAGCCGGCCTTCTGGCCATGAACGGACTTGAGATAGGCACTGCCGCCGAGGCCTTGCAGCGGGTCCGTGGTGTCGACCGGCGACCCTAGCAGGACGATGACGTCGCCCTCGTCCTTAAACCACGAGGTAGTGATGTGCTCCGGCTTCTCGATAAGGCCGACCACGGAGACGGTGGGCGTGGGGTCAATGGCACCGAGCGCGCCACGCTGGTTGTAGAGGGAGACGTTGCCCCCGGTGACCGGCGCGTTGAAGGCACGGCAGCCGTCGGCCAGGCCGCGCACGGACTCCTTGAGCTGCCAGAAGATCTCGGGGTAGTGCGGGTTGCCGAAGTTGAGGTTGTCGGTCGCACCGAGTGGGGCGGCACCCGAGCAGGCCAGGTTGCGGCAGGCTTCGGTGATGGCGGCTTTTCCGCCTTCGTAGGGGTCGAGATAGACGTAGGCCCCATTGCAGTCACAGGTGAAGGCGACGTATTTGTCGGGGATAGGAGTGCTGGCCGGGAGCGGTTGTCCGGCTTGCTTCGCCGCATACTCCGCCTTCGTGATGGGCAGGCTGTCGCCCTTGATGCGAATGACTGCCGCGTCGCTGCCGGGGCAGACGACCGAACCATCCCGCACCATGTGGTCGTATTGGCGGTAAACCCAGTTCTTCGAGGCGATGGAGTGGTTGGCCAGCAGCTTCTTCAGGTCACCGGCGGCGTCCGTGGTGTCAGCGATGCCATCCAGCCGGAAGGCCCGGACGGCTTCCATGTAAGCAGCTTCCTTCGACTCGCGCTGATAGACCGGGGCTTCGTCGGTGAGCTTCTTGGCCGGCACGTCCACGACGATGTTGCCGCCGTGACGAACGACCATGCGGCCGGTGTCGGTCACCACACCGATTTCCGCCCAGGGCAGGTCCCACTTGTCGAAAATCCGCTTCACCTCTTCCTCGCGGCCCTTGTGAACCACGATGAGCATGCGCTCCTGCGATTCGGAGAGCATGATCTCGTAG
>CAZOCL010000369.1:0-6416 GCA_964578245.1 uncultured Klebsiella sp.
GCTGAGAACGGACCACTACCTGCAATGCGACGAGGGTGAGGGCGACTACATCGCGAAGGAAAATCGGGTGAGAATGTGCCCCGCCTGCTTCGACGAACACTACGGAGATTCCCCGAAATGAACGTCATCCTCTTCAAGAATCGGTTCGAGCCCCTTATTCTGGCGGGCATCAAGTCGCTGACCATTCGCGCACACCGCAAGGATGGCCGGCCGCGCGCGAAGGCGGGGGAGCGCGTCTCGTTGCGGGTGTGGACAGGGAAGCCGTATTGGAGCAAGCAACGGGAGTTTGCCCAGGCGACGGTGGAGCACATCGAGGCCGTGTCGGTGCATCACAACGGAGTGTCCGAGGGCGACGGGACACTGCGAGCATTCTGGATGGGCGAACACAACCGGATGGACTTGCTGAATGCGTTTTCCCGGAGCGACGGCTTCGCCAACTGGGCCGAGATGAAAGCCTTTTTCCAGGCGGAGCACGGGCTGCCCTTCGAGGGCTCGATGGCGGTGTGGAAAGACCTTGTCCCAACGAAGGCATGAGCGTTCCTGAAATGAAACTGCCGCTGGCGCAGGCGGACCGGATCGCGGCGAAGATCGTCGAGGCGCTGAGTCCGTTTTGCGAGCGGATCGAGGTGGCGGGGAGCATCCGGCGGCGGCGGCCGTTCGTGGGGGACGTGGATGTGGTGGCGCTGCCCAGGGAGGGGCAGCTCGCGGGGTTGCGGGAGCGGGCGCGGCAGGCCACGACGGTGGTGACGGATGCGGAGCAGACGTTGGTGGTGCGGCTGGCGAACGGGGTGCAGCTCGATCTGTGGCTGGCGCGGCCGGCGGTGAAGGATTTCTTCAGCGAGGTGCCGACGAATTTTGGGACGCTGCTTTTGCTGCGGACGGGGAGCAAGGAGCACAACGTCCACCTGATCGAGCACGCGAAGCGGGTTGGGCTGCGGTGGAATACTTACCACGGGGTGTTCGACGGGCATGGGAAGTGCCTGGCCTGCGAGACGGAGGAGGGGATTTTCAAGGCGCTGGGGATGGACTTCGTGCCGCCGGAACGTCGGGAGCGCTGAGGGCCAACCGGCGCGCGCCAGGGGGCCGCCGCTGCGTTTTTGGGAGGCGGGTCGGGTGTCCGGGGCGGAGGCACGCTGGAGCTGTTCTTGCCGTCCGCCTGAACGGAGCTTGCAGATGGACTGCAAAGGGCTAAATCTGTGTCGAACCGGCGTCCATAAGCCTCCTGAGTGGGCCTTTTGGCCGCTTTTTGGGCCGCCTGTGTCAAACCTCGCATCCGAACCCCTCAACTAACGCAACCCGTTGATTTTCCGGCTTCTTCCGCGCTTTTCCGGCTTCTTCCGCCTGTGTCAAACCCCTTGGGAACTGGGGACTGCGTGGCTCCCTCTCCCAGCGGGAGAGGGCCGGGGTGAGGGAGAACGGCTGCGACGTGCACGCGCATTCGTTTCACCAAACAAATCTTGCAGTTGGTATGCGTCCCGACCGACCTGTGCCATCGTTTGCCACCCGCCCTTACTTCTTCTTCGTCTGGAACGTCTTCAGATGGCCGGAATTTGGGATCGAGACGGAGTAGCTTTCGCCGGTGTGGTTGACGAACAGCTTGATGTAGTGGGCAGCGCAGTCCTCGCCCTTGTCCCCGGCGTTGGCGATGAGTTCCTTGGCCGTGTTCGTGTCCGGCTCATTGCGCATGTTCTCGTGGAGCTGGTAGATCGCGGCGATGCTCTTGGTGCCGCGGAGCGTGGCGACCACCTTGGGCATGGTGCCCTTGCGCGGGCCGTTGTTCATGATGGCCACGGTCGGCTCGATGGACTGGATCAGGAGCGGGTTGCTGCTCACGTCGAGGCCATGGTGGTTGACCTGATACACGTCCACCTTGCCGACGAGATTGTGGGGTGCCACGAGCGCCTGCTCGGTGCGGAGCGTGGCGTCACCGCCGTTGAAGAGCCGGAAGCTGCCATATTGGAGCAGCATCACCACGGAGTTGGCGTTGTCGGACTTGTCCTCGGGCTGCGGCTGGGCATTGGCGGCCAGCGGGTTGTCGCGGAGCTGATCGGGGCGCGGGGAGATGGTCTTCTGGTTCGCGCAAAGCACACGGAGTTCGAGCTTGGGATTGCCGGGGACGGACGGCTGCTTGAGCGGGATGGGATCACCGGCCTTGATGGTGACGCGCTTCTCCACCTTCGCCTCGCGGTAGGGCTTGATCATCAGCGGCCAGCGGGAGTCCTTCGACTCCTGGGCGGGGCTGGTCTCGGTGATGCCTTTGTCGTAGAGCGTGCCCACGGGCATCAGGTCCGCAAGCTCTGCCATGCCGCCGAAGTGATCCACATGGAAGTGGGTGATGACAATGTGGTCGATCTTCTTCAAGCCCGCGACCTCGGTGGCGATCTTGTGGATGCGCTTGGCATCGCGTCCGCCGGGGTTGCCGGTGTCAATCAGCACCGACTCGCCCTCAGGCGTAACAATGAGCGTGGAGCCGCCGCCCTCGGAATCCACCCAGTAGAAGTCGAGGGTCTTGTCGGTCTTGCCCGCCTGCGTGGTGGCGGTGGCAAGGACGAGCAACGCAGTGGCGAAGAGGCGGGTAAGCGCGGTGTTCATGGCGGGAGTTTGGGAAGCGGCTGGCGAGTCGGCAACTGGAAAGAATCGCAGCGCAGAAGCTGCCGTGCCCCGGAGCGCCGGTCTCCGACCCGGCGAGTTCGAGCGAACGGATGTTAACCCGAAGTCCGAAACAGAGCGCCGGACGCGCTCCGGACGCGAGCGGAGCGCGGCGTTCACGCCGCAGAAGGCTGCGACGGGAACAGTGCGTTTGAACCACTCCTGGCGTGCTCCCGTTGCTGCGGCCTGAAGGCCGCGCTCCTCGCCGTCGATGTTCGCCCGCTTCGAGGTTCGGGAGCAACGCCGGGTCGGAGACCGGCGCTCCGCTCAGGCGGTCAGCGGATGCTTGCGGTTCACCAATGGCATCGCGATGCGCTTCGCCCCCAGTGCCGCCTGATAGACCGCCATCACCAATTCGATGGCCTTCATCGCGTTATGTCCGCTGCACTCCGGCGCACGGTTCTTCGTCGCCGCATCCAGCAGGTCGTCCATGAGCCGGGCATTCGCAGCCGGGAAGCCCTGTGCGCTGGCGGGCAGGTTGAGCGTCGGGTCGTCCGGCAGCTTGCGCCATTCGTCGGTCTTGCCGTCGGGCTTCCAGCCGGTGGTTTTCTGCACAAAGACCTGTGGCGGCAGGTTGGCCAGGATGCGCGCGATGCCCTTGGTGCCGGTGAGTTCGAGGCCCCAGTGGCCGGTCGCGTCGCGGAGTCTGGCCCGGCTGGTGAAGGACGCGGTGACTCCCTTGGCAAAGCCAAACTGCGCGCTGACCTCGTCCCCTGCGATGGGGCCGACATTGTCCTTCATCAGGTGGCCGTCCGCCGGCGTGATGTCCCGGCCGGCCTGTGTTACGCGCGCGGTGCACCACTGCGGGTCACCCGCGAAGAGCCGCATGAGATCGAAGAGATGCGAGCCGAGCACGATCATGTCCTCGCCGCCCGCGCGGGCGTCCTGCTTGCCCCAGGCGCGGAGTTCGAGCAGTTCGCCGATCAGGCCGGCGTCCACCTGCTGCTTGAGATGCACCACGTTCGGGGTCATTCGCATCTGGTGTGCGACGGTGATCTTCACCCCGCGCATTTCCGCCGCCGCCAGCACTTCATCAGCCTCCACGAGCGTGGGCATGAAGGGCTTCTCCATGAAGATGTGCGCGCCCACCGCGACCGCCGCCATGGCCATCGCGTGGTGCTGGTCGGACTGGCGCGGCGCGATGCTCACGAACTGCGGCCGCTCCTTTTCCAGCATCGCGCGGAAGTCGGCGTATTGGCGCGGGGCCTTGAGCCGGGCGGCCGTTTTCTCCAGGCCGACGGGATTCGCATCGGCGACGGCTACCAGCTCGAAGTTGGGTCGGTCATTGAAAACCACATCCATGCCATGGCCGTAGTCGCCACGCCCCGTCGCGCCGATGACGGCGACCTTGAGCTTCGGCGCGTCCGCCGCGCGCAGCAACGCTGGCGCTGCCAGTGCGACCGCAGTCGTGGCGAGAAACTGGCGACGAGAGCGGACGGAGACGGTGTGCATGAGTTCAGTGGACGGCGCCGAGGAAACGAAGATTCGCCGGAGCGCGACGCCGGGCCTTAAGCCTGCGCCTGCGGCCACCGAACCGGGGCGAACCGACGCGCTCCCCGGTCAGTTCGCCCCCGCGTTGGCCACGGCCTTGAGGTAGTCGAAGGAGTAGATGCCCGTTCCGTGGCCGTCGGCCCAGAGCGGCTGCATGCCGTAGCCGCCCACCAGACCGATGCGCGTGAGCTGGAAGGCGTTCGCGGCGTAGGGCTTGTCGGGGTTCTTGTAGAGGTTGCCCATGATGTCCACCTCGCCCTTGCAGCCCGCGCAGGGGCACGCGCGCCGCAGCGCCTCCAGCCGCACGAAAGTCTCCGTGCCATCGTCCCACTTGATGGCGAGTTCCGTCCCCACCGGCTGCATGTCCACTGGTCGCATGGCGGGAGCTTAAGAAGCGCGCGTGGCCGGCGCAATGGCTGGTGTAGGGGGAACCAGAAAGTTCACCGCATGACACAAAGTTAGACTTAACTAACTTTATTTCTTGACCATAACTTGGCCTTGGCTAAATTCGGCACCGTGCGAGGGCGATGCCTTCGCACGCTGTCACGAGTCATGAAATCGCTGCTTTGTAGAAACCGGTTCGCCGTCCCCGCATGGTTGCTGCCGGTCCTCACCGTGGCCGGGCTGGCCGCCGAGCCGCTGCCGGACAAGACGCACTACAACCTGCTCAATCCCACGCCGCCCCAGTGGTTGCGCGAGATGTCCACCGACCGGCCTGACAAGACGGAAAGCCCCTACACCGTGGACGCCGGCCATTTCCAGATCGAGATGGACCTCGTCGCGTATAGCTACGACAAGCACAACGCCGCCCGTGATGGCACCATCGTCCGCACCTGGAGCGTCGCGCCGGTGAACCTCAAGGTGGGCCTGCTGAACGACGTGGACTTCCAGCTCGTGCTCCAGCCGCACACCTATGTCCACACCTCGGACCCGGTGGCGGGCGTTTCCAAGCAGCGCGGCTTCGGTGACATCGTCACGCGGCTCAAGTGGAACCTCTGGGGCAACGAGGGCGGGACCACCGCGTTTGCCCTGATGCCCTACGTCAAGTGGCCGGTGAACGAGAACCAGCTCGGCAATCACTCCGTCGAAGGCGGCTTGATCCTGCCACTGGCGGTGGAACTCCCGGCGGGCTGGGGCATGGGCGTGATGACGCAGTTCGACGTGGTCCGTGACACGATCAGCAGCGGCTACCACCCGGAGTTCGTGAACTCGATCACCTTCAGCCACGACATCGTCGGGAACCTCGGCGGCTACATGGAGTTCTTCAGCAGCGTGAGCGCCGAGCGCGGCTCGTCCTGGACGGGCACGGTGGACGTTGGCCTGACCTACGCGCTGACCAAGAACCTCCAGCTCGACGCCGGCATCAACCTCGGCGTGACCCGCGCGGCGGATGACTTCGCCCCGTTCGCTGGCCTCTCCTTCCGCTTTTGAAAGACATGAACACTCCTGACGCTGCCATGAAACCCGCGCTTACCCCGGAGGAAGGCTGGCACTCGGCCAGTCCTTCGCCGAGCCTGCCTGAGGTCAATAACACCATTCCGGTGCCCAAGAATCTGGGCTTCTGGCGGAAGATGCTGGCCTTCTCCGGTCCCGGCTACCTGGTCGCCGTCGGCTACATGGACCCGGGCAACTGGGCCACTGACCTCGCGGGCGGCTCGAAGTTCGGCTACACACTGCTCTCGGTCATCCTGATCTCGAACTTGATGGCCATCCTGCTGCAGTCGCTCTGCGCCAAGCTGGGCATCGTCACCGGGCGCGACCTCGCGCAAGCCTGCCGCGACCACTACTCGAAGCCAGTGAGCATCGTGCTCTGGCTGCTGTGCGAGGTGGCCATCTGCGCGTGCGACCTCGCGGAAGTCATCGGTTCGGCCATCGCGTTGAACCTCCTGTTCGGCATGCCGCTCATCTGGGGCGTCTGCATCACCGTGCTCGACGTGCTGGTGATCCTGTTCCTGCAAAACCACGGGTTCCGTTACCTTGAGGCGCTGGTGGTCACGCTCATTCTCACGATCGGTGGGTGCTTCTTCGCGGAGATCATCTTCAGCCGGCCGGATGTGGCGGCGGTGCTGGGCGGGTTCGTGCCCAAGTTTGAAGTCATCCGCAACCCCGAGATGCTCTACATTGCCATCGGCATCCTTGGCGCGACGGTGATGCCGCACAATCTCTACCTGCACTCCTCCATCGTGCAGACGCGCAAATACGAGCCGACGCCCGAAGGCCGGCGCGAGGCAATCAAGTTCGCCACGATTGACTCGACCGTCGCGCTGATGTTCGCG
>CAZOCL010000370.1:0-6400 GCA_964578245.1 uncultured Klebsiella sp.
GCGTGCGCTTCATCCAGTGCACGCACAGCTACAAGTGGGACCAGCACGGCGGCCTGCGTGCCGGCCACTCGAACAACGCCGCCGAGGTGGACCAGCCCATCGCTGCGCTCCTGACCGATCTCAAGCAACGCGGCCTGCTGGACGACACACTGGTCCTCTGGGGCGGCGAGTTTGGCCGCACACCCACGGCGCAAGGCGATGATGGCCGCGACCACCACCCGCACGGCTACACCCTGTGGCTGGCCGGCGGCGGAGTGAAAGGCGGCCTCAAGTATGGCGCGACCGACGAATACGGCTTCTACGGCGCGAAGGACAAAGTCCACCTGCACGACCTCCACGCCACGCTGCTCCATCTGCTCGGCCTGGACCACCTGCAGCTAACCTGGCGTCACGCCGGCCGCGACTTCCGGCTCACGGATGTGCATGGCGAAGTGGTCGATGGGATTTTCGCGTAGCGTCAGCCCGGTTAAAGCTGAACTCCAAAGCAGGCGAACACCGACAGCCAGGAGCGCGGCCTTCAGGCCGCAGAAACGGGAGCACGCCGAAGATGGTTCGAGCGCGCTATTTTGGAGTTCGGATCAAATCCCGGCATCGGAATTTGAGTCGAAAGCGGGCGCAAATCAGTTTTTGAGCACACTGCAATATCTCATTAGCACCCGGCTTTAGCCGGGTGAAAGCGGGTGATGCTAGGGCGAACCGTTTCTACGGTTTGCCCTAGCAGGCGGTCGGTGCGGCTGACAAAAGCCGTTGAAACGGCTGGCCCGGTGCTTTTGCCCCAACCCCGGCTGAAGCCGGGGGCTAATGAGAGGAACCAAAACCTTGATTTGCGCCCGGGAACTTGGATTAGAATCAAAAAATCGGTTCTTCGCTGTTGCCAGTGGAATGGTCTCGGCTTCAGCCCGGAGGGCGAAAGCGAATAGCCCAGCGATTCATCGCTGGGACTGGTGCGTGGCAACCAGATGAGTCCCGGCAGGGACGACAGCATCACGCCACGGTGCCACCCCTGCTGGGAAGCGTTCTTCCGTCCCTACGGGACTATCCAGCGGCAGCGACCCAACCCAGCGATGAATCGCTGGGCTATTCTCGGGCGTCCCTCCGGGACGAACACCCCCTGATCGGACGATTTCGGCATGCTACAGCAGCCAGCGACATCGGCGACTCATTCCACCGAAAACAGCGGGGAACCAAAAGATCTTTACACCGGCAATCATTTCAAGTAGGAGTTCGCCGTTCCCTGAAGAAGAACCTTGGACCGGAGAAAACTATGGGTGCCTTTCACCGCCTGCTCTCACACACGTTTTTCACCACGTTCACCGCCAGTGCCCGCGTCACGACGCGGCTGACCGCTGCCCCCCCCCCCGAGTGGAGTTAGACGTCTCCTGCCGGTGCTGCTGGCGGTGGGCGGCTTTTTGGCGGGCCCACTGAGCGTCCGTGCTGCAACGGTGTATCTTGAGAAGATCATGGACACCTACCAGGTTGAGGCCGCCATCACCCCGCCGGCCACCGCCTTGACCGGGACCCGGACGAGCTACGTGCGGAATGTTTTTGACTACACCAAATGGGTGGGCATGACCTTCACGTCGCACCAGTATGACTACACGCCCTATGTTTACACGGAAGGCAACGGGGCCACCATCGCTGAGAGTTCCCCCGATTTCAGCAGCTATGCCCTGACCAACAAGGTGACCAGTGACTGGGTGGGGGAGGGGCTGGCGACCGGCGTTGAGGAGTATGGCACCGTCCGCAAGGACAGCTATTGGGTTCCCGACGGATGCGGGTTCACCACCTACCTCGACGTAATCCCCGGCGGCTACACGAATAGCTGGTCCCCCTGGGCGGCTCCGAACCCCGGATATTTTGTGGGTCGCTCCTATTCCTACACGGAAACCAACGAGGTGAGCGTGGGCGAGTTCAACGTGACCACATCCAGCTACAGCACGGTGTCCACGGTGAAGCTCATCACGGATGGCACCAACAGCGCCAATAGCTTTCTCTACCGGATCAAGTCCAATTTTGACATCAGCGGCTATCCCAGTGGCAGCGCGGTGGTGGATTACGCGGGAGCCTATCAGTTTGCGGAGCTATACGCGGACACCAACGGCTACGTGTGGAAGGTGCTGGCGGATAACACTACGAACGAGATGAACCTGTCCATCGATGAGGCATTTTTGCCCATTATCACCAACTTCGTGTTCCAGCCCATCGCCATGCCGGCCACACTGTCCATCCAGTGGAAGGGTGCTACCAGCACCAACTGGTCTTCTGATTCCGGGCCCGTCTTTGTGCTTCCGGGCACCACCGTGGACTTCCGGGTGCTGGCGACGGTGGACGGGACGGTGGCGACCAATGTGGACTGGCCGACAGATCTGCCAACGTGGAGCAACACGTCCAACGGCCCGCAAACCTCAATTACCTTTGACACTGTGTCCTCCACGACCACCGGACAATGTGTCACTGTCACGGCAGGGAGCATGGCGAGTGTCCAGGTGGTGGTCTTTGATTATGATGTGAAGTTCAAACCAGAGACTGCGGGGGCGTTTCCGGGCCGCCCGACCTTCACTACCCGCTTCGGCGTTGGAGAAAACGTGGACTTTGTCGCCGACATCCTCCCCGTCGGTCTAACGACCAACGAGATTGGCGCGCTGGGTTGGTCAGTCACGGGAATGAGCACTCAGTTGCCGGAAGAAGATCAGAGCAAAACGAATGCGGCTTCGGTTCGGCTCGGGGCCTTCCGAGAAACGAATACGGTAGTTGGCGCTTTGATGTCCGGCATTTGCACGGACGCGTCCCGCACAAATACCTTCGATGTCGTGCGACCCACGAACGCGGTGTTAAAGGATATGTGGTTGTGGGATTCTGCAACCACCACCCTCTACACGAACGGCTTCCTGTATGCGTGGACTAATGTGGGCCACGTTTCGAACGTTGCCTCCTGCGCAAAGAAGGCCACCTATTTTCTGGAACCCGTCGATGTGTCGTTCCACGGAATCGTGGCTAGAGAGGGGGGTGGGCCTTACTACTGGGTTGGGGCTCCTCCTGGAGGAAGCACGAATGTCACGTTTACCTTGACCAATGCTTCCGGCTCTAATGTCGCGGTATTCCAAGCAACTTTACCAGGAATTACCAATTCTCACACCCCCACTGCAACTTTCAAATCAGTTTCTCATCCCGTGCTGATGCCCGACCAAACGGTTCAACCGAATTGGTTTCTAAATGATAGTTTCTCTGGATACTATCCATCGATCCAGCCAGTGCTCACTCCCCATGTGCCAATTATAATTGGGACTCGAATTGCAGAAATTGACATCGAATTCGCCCTGCATGAAGCAATTTACTTAATTGACAGCACCAACGTTATTTCACGCCGTGACGTTTACTCGGATGGAACTGTGACCATAAAAAAGGCTGGTTCGGGACCGCACACGAAGGCGTTTGGCGACCCGTTTTCGCCTCGATAAATATGAGATTGCCACGCCTGTTTATTCTACTGAGTCAGATTCTCGTGCTTGTGACAGAAGCCGCAGTTCCGGCGAATGATCGCACCCGAATTGCCGAGCCTTATTTACAACAAATCCGCGCCAGTGTGACGAGTTCCGCACCGGCGGAGGCCATCGCCAAGTTGGCCCGCGAGGCGGAAGCAGAAGTTGCCGCCAAAGCACCCGCAGCCATGGTTAACATCTACTATTCGACCGTGCGGCAATTACAGATGGGAGCTGCGAGGGATCCCTATGCCACCTCTTGTGCACTGGAAATGATGACCCGCGCAAGGCCATTCTTGGAGTCTATTGACTTAGTCGAACGGCTTTGGCGCCTAGAAGACCTGCCCCTTCCTCTCAGCACATCTTTCTCCATTCCGATGAAAGGCCAAGGCAGCGCCTCTGAGCCGATTCTGGAACTGGACTATCTGCTGCGCACCTGGCGGCTGCTCAATGACGAGTTGGATCGCACCTCCGTAGTGACAAATCAACTGCCACTATCACGTCCAGAGCTCACCGGCCCGATCGATTTCGATTTCGATGACAACGTATCTCCCGAACACATTGCTGATCCAGTAATTCGGGAGGACTTTAGGCGGCGGCTTGCCGACTATGCAGCTGATGGAGAACAGAGGCGTTATCGTGCAGAGCTTCAACTGCGGGGCTCCCGCTTCACGACGACTGTCGCTGGCCAGATTACCCGTGAATATGCCGGGAACCCACAGCTAGTTTTCCAGTTGCAAGAAACGCTGGACGGCTACCTCCCGCCGGAGACTTCCACGAATGTCATGAACAAGGTGTTTGCTGCCATGAAGCCGGAGATTGCTGCCAAGACGCCGCGTCCGGTGCCGGGAGCCAAGGGGGAGCGGTGGATTCGGGCGGCGGCTCCGCCCGCTGGTCCTATTGTGCCCGCTGTCGCCAGGCCTTCCAAAATTCGGGATGCCTTCAACAATCGTCCCAACCAAGGCGCGGTGGCCGCTGGCAATTCAGGAACTGGAACGGTCGCTTCAGAACTGGCGGTCGGTGGAGAGGGTGGCGCGGGGAGTCCCGTCTGGCCGTGGGCGGCGCTGGGGTTGGTGGTCATGGGGGGCGGCTGGGCATGGCTGAGGCAGAGGGGATAGGCATGGGGGAGGCTGCCCATGTCAAAGCCGGAGACTCTGCCAAATGCAGTCGTCAAGCATTGCCTCGGGTCTTGGCGTTTGCAGTTTTGTGCCTGTTTGGTTCAACGCGTGATTCGGGGTGGGCTGCCAGCACGTTTTTCGAGAGGGAGCAGTCTTTTGGAAAGGACCAGCAGCAATTCGAGAGTTCATTCAAATCGTTTTTCCGAGTCGAATCTACCAACGATGCAGCAAAGCTCATTGGCCTGGCTATCGGGCTGTCGGAGCAATGGAGCGGCAATAATGAGTATTATCGGGTTGCGGTGCTGAACGACGCCTATTGGAGGCTGTTGGAAAGCCCGGTTCCGAAGGGCATTCTGGCTTCAAACCAAATCTTCCTCGCCTCGCTCCTCATTCCCAAGCTGACGAACGTGCCTCCAGACTTCGCCATGACAGTGATGAACAATCTTTGGAGCACGCTCTCTACCCAAGGGCGGGAGGAGAATGTCGAGGAATGGAGTTTGAGGCGCAAAGAGAACATTGAAGCTTGGTTCAGCACCGCTGACCGGGCTAAGGCGGAGTTCAAGCCTGAGTTCCTTGGACTGTATTCGCTTATCAACGTCTCCCCTCCGCCTGGGTCAAAGTTGTCGCCCGGCTCAAGTCCGGAGGGTGAGCCTGACCCTGTTTTACGGGAGAAGTATTGTGAAAGTATTGAGCAGAACCGACTGGCGCATCAGAAGATCCAAACGGCCCATAGTATCAATCGAGACTTGCCCAAGTTTGAGACTCGGGCTGAAACGCTGGCGGCAATGCTTTACTCGAAGCCACCTTACGCGCTGGTGGAACTACAGGAGATTCTTGATCGCCGCGTGTCCGACGAGCGGGCCACCAATATCATGAACGCCGTTTTCCGTGCCATGCCCAAGGCCGTTGCGGCAACTTTGCCACGGCCCATTCCTCACGTCGGCGACGCCAATCGCGTAAACCCAGCCGCAGTCGGTGCTAGCAACCCCGGGTTGCCTGCTGTCGCCAGGCCTTCCAAAATTCGGGATGGCTTCACCAATCGTCCCAATCAGGGTGCGGTGGCCTCGGGGAACTCAGGATCTTCAACGCCGGAGCCGGAATCCACAGGCAGCGGAACGAGTCCTTCCGGCAGTCGTCCGGTTTGGCCGTGGGCGGTGCTGGGGCTGGTGGTTCTGGGCGGTGGGTGGGGGTGGCTGAAAAGCCGAGGTTGAGAGTTCAGAGTTGAGAGTTGAGAGGCGGGGCGGGAGAAGGGGATGGGGTCTTGGGTCTGGCGTCTGTGGGGGGATGGGAAATGAGCATTCGGGAGTCTATTTGCGTCGCGCAAATGCGGGCGAGGGGCGGGTGAGGGAGAGTGGCGGAGGGAAACCACGAATGGACACGAATAGACACGAATAGGATGGGGAATTGGCACCGCCGAGGCGGAACGGGGGCAGAGTGCTTGGAGTTTAGCCAACGATGCCGTTGGCGGAGCGCCGGCTTCCCAGCCGGCTTACGCCAAGCTGAGTTCCAGAACGCTGAGCAGGGCAGGACGCTTGCGACCGGTTTTACCAAACGAAGCCAGTGGGCAACCACGAAGGGACACGAATAGACACGAATGGGGAGTGGAATGCGGCCGACATCTGGCGAGGGGTTGGAACGCGCCGAGCGGGAATGTCGCGCGGCAGGGGGATTTTACGAAACGAAGCCAATTGGGGGCGGCACCCGAAAATCAGAGGGGTCAGAAAGATGGGGTCAGAAAGATGAAAGGGAGAGGGGCGGGGATTGAGCAGCAAGCGATGCTACCAAACGAAGCCATTGGAGGGC
>CAZOCL010000371.1:0-6397 GCA_964578245.1 uncultured Klebsiella sp.
CCTTCGCGGCGTTGCTCTGCCAGCCGCGCAGGCCGGCGTTGTAGAGCTGGCCGTCGCGCGGGTTGAAGCGCGGGCGCATCGCGGAGGAGGTGAGCTTCACGGGGATCTTCACCACGCCGCCCTGGGGCTGGCCGCCGATGAATTCCTTCAGCACGAGGTAGATGGAGGACTGGCCGTAGGAGCAGTGCAGCATCTCGCCGCTGAAGGGGCCCCACTTGTCGCTTGTGACCCAGGCCTGGCCGCCGCCGGAGTTGTCCCAGCTCTTGGCGAGCCAGCAGAGGGGCTGGTTGAAGGTCTTCACATCGCGGCCGTGCGCGAGGTCCTCGACACCGTAGAAGCCGCCGGGCTTGACCCAGTTGATCGGACACATGGGCACCCAGGTGCCTTCGTTGTCGCCGGTGGTGATCTCGCCGTTCGGGCCGACGCCGATGCCGTTGGGCGCGCGCAGGCCGGTGGCGATGACTTCGAGCTTGTGGCCATACTTGTCGATCTTCAGGAGCGAGCCGGCGTGCTCGGAGATGTCACCGTTGCCGCCGCCGCCGCCGAAGCCGCGACCGCCGCCCTTCACCGGGCCGGCCTTGGCGGTGTAGAAGTTGCCTTCCTTGTCCGTGTGCAGGTCGAAGACGAACTCGTGGAAGCCGGGCGAACTGGTGATGTCGTCGTTGAAGGTCTCATAGACATCGCAGGAGCCGTCGCCATCGAGGTCGCGGTAGCGGGTGATCTGGTCTCGGCCGGTGGTGTAGATCACGTCGTCCACGATCTTGAGGCCGAGGGTCTCGAAGCCGCCGCTGGCGAAGCGCTTCCACTCGAGCTTCTCGAGCTTGTCATCAATGCCGCTGACGATCCACACGTCGCCGTCCCAGGTGGAGAGCGCGGCGCGCTTGCCATCGCTGAAGAAGTCCATGCCGCCGAAGCGCACGCGGCGGTTCCACGGGTTGGGGACAGGCGGCGTGATGACGTCCTGCACGTAAGCGCCGTCAGGCGTGCTGCTGGCGGCGAGGACGCCGTTGGTGACGACGGCGTCAGGCCAGTGGGCCTTGCCGGCCTTGGCGGCGTCATTGAAGCGCGGCGCGCCCTGGAGCAACGCGGCGACCTTGCTGGCATTGGCGGCGTCCGTGCGGGCGATGCCGAGCTTGAAAGCCACGGCGCCCGCGCCCGCGGGGATGCGGAGCAGGATGCGGGAGCCGTCCACGAATTCGAGCTGCGCGCCCTTGGGCCCGCCGCTGAGGATCACGGTCGTCACCTGGCCATTGGCCGCCGTGAGCTTGGCCTGATTACCGGAGGCTTCGCCCTTCGCACCCTCGACTTCGCACACGGCGGCGAGGAGTTCCTTCGGGTTCTTGCCGAGCGAGATGTTCCGCACGAAGGCCGTGACGCCGTCCTGCTCCACGACCTCAGCGCGTTCCTTGACCGGCGTGCCGAGGATTTCGTAGCTGAGGGTCACTTCCATCCCGTGCACTTGCAACGCGGTCACGCGGCCCCAGGCGCGGGGCAGCGGGCCGAAGGGTTCCTTGCGCGGGTCCTTGAAGGAGCCGCTCGCGTCCGCCCAGCCGGGCTGCGAGCGCAGGCCGAACTGCTGCTCGCCGACCAGCTCCGGGTGCCCGCCGTGCGAGCCGTCAAAGGTCACGCCCTTGGTGGTGATGAAGCCGCCCGTCCAGCCCGCGGTCCAGCGGAGCAGGTCCTGGTCGAAGCAGATGGCCGCGTTCGTGCCGAGGCGGATGGCGATGCCTTTGTTGGCGTCATTCTTGCCGGGGAACTTTGCGCCGATACAGGCCTTCTGGAACGGGAAGTCGTCCTGAATCAGGCCGGATTTGCTGGGCGCGGCGGCCTTCTTCTCGGCCTTCTTCTCCACCTTCGGCTCCGCTGCGAAGAGCGCGGCAGCAGCGAGGGCGAAGGTGGTGCCAAGGGCGAGTGACCGGCTGAGCGGGGCCAGGAGCGTCCCCTTCACGGTGGCCAGGCGAGTGGATTTCAACGAGTTCAACTTCATGTTCAGTGGATAAAAAAGCCGTGCGCCGCGTCAGTCGGCTGACCAAGGCGGCGCACGAACGGGGTTTTCGACCGGGGGACAGAGTGCGCCATTCAACCGAAGTTCGGCTACGGGAGCAGCGTCACCCGGTAGAAGCGGCCGGGCTGGTTCGTGATGCTGGTGTCGCTGAAGGCGGCCACGCCGGCAATGGCTATGTTCGTCGCCATGGGCTGCCATGTCGTCAGGTCGGTGGAGGCTTCCAGGCGGTAATACTGGCCGTTGTCACCCGTAAAACTGAACGAGAACGAACGGTTGTTCGTGCAGCGCGGACTAGTGAGAGTGAACGGGCTGAAGACCCGCACGAAGAAATTCGAGGTGTTCACCGTGATCGTGCCATCGGTGACCTGCGCGTAATAGTTGCCCGTGTGCGGCGTCTGGGCATTGGTCAACATCAGCGTGGCGTTGGTGGCGAAGAGAATCGGGGTGCCGGCGTAGAACCATTGGTAGGCGAGCGGGGCGATGCTGGAAGCGGTGACACTGAGCAGCAGGTTGGTTCCGACCGGGGCAGCCTGGCTGAACGGCTGGAGACTGATGACCGGTGGGATGCCCACCACCAGCGTCGCCGTGTCGCTCAGGACGCTGGCGAAGACGTTCGAGATGATGAGCGAGTAGCCGCCCGCGTGGGGGCCGGCCTGGATGTTGGTGAGCGAGAGGGTGGGACCGTTCGCCCCGGGGATGGCAACGCCGTTGCGCCGCCATTGGAAGCTCAGCGGTGCCGTGCCGTCGAAGCCGACACTGAAAGTGACGTTGGTTCCCGGCGGAGCGGTAAGGCCAAGCGGCTGGCTGGTGATGATGGGCGGGCTGTTGATGAAGAGGGCGGCGGAAACACTCGTGAGCGTAGTCACGCCATCGGAAACGACGACGTCATACAGTCCGGCGTCCGCCAATTGTGCGGCGGGCACGATGAGCGCCGCGGCATTGGCGTTCAGCAGATCAACGCCGTTGTGCCGCCACTGGTAGGCGACCGGTCCCGAAGCGGACAGCACCACGCTGAACACCGCCGTGGAGCCCCGGGTGACGGTGCGGCTTAACGGCTGGGTGGTGATGGCGAGGTTGTTAAGGAAGGTCAATCGGACGGCGGTGCTGGCGATGCTGCCAAACGCCCCGGTGACGCGCACCGAGTAATTACCCGCCGCGTTGGTGGTCACGTTGTTCAGCACCAGGCTTGGGCTCGTCTGGTTGGTCAGGGTCAACGTGACCGGCGGGTTGGATCCCACTTGAGTGGTCTGGAACCACTGATACGTGAGCGGGCCGGTGCCCGCCGCAACGACCGTGAAGGACGCCGTCCCCCCCAATGCCACTGACACGGGCAGGGGCTGGCTGACGATGCGGGGGTCCGCCTCAAATCCAGTGACGAAGATATCAGCTGCACCTGCGGAGTTGAGCAGCACCCCGCCAAGCGACAGGCTGGTCTCGTAAGTGCCGGCCACCAGAACGGGCGCGCTGCCGCCGGGATAATAAACCGTCACTGCGGGAGCGGCATCGTTCCCCGTGCCGCCCAGGGCCCGGGCCCAAATTGGAACCCCGACGGAGCTTAGTTTGGTCACAAACGCGTCCTGCAGGCCGGCGGAACTAAGCAGGCTGCCGCCAACGCGCGTGCTCCCAGTGAACGTCCCGGTCAGGTAGATCTGCCGCGTTGAATCCACCGCCAGCCCCGTGGCATTTTCGTCACCCGGCCCGCCGAAGGCCGAGGCGTAGACCGGATACAGCAGTGAGCCGAGGTCATTATAAGCCGCCCAGAATACATCGCTGCCTGAGGCGCTGCTGTTGGTCAGGGAGATGGGAGGGAATATGGGCGGACTGCCCACGCCGGGCGGGCAGGTCACCGTAGCCCCGAACTTGCCGGCCAGGACCACGGCGATCCCGGTGGTGTTCACTACTTGAACCGCATCGTCCCCGGCTCCGCCAATGGCGACTGCCGTGGAAATGCGATTCACAACCGGGTCCCACGTGGCGAGGAAGCCGTCGGTTCCGCCCGCGCTGGTCAACACTCTGGCAACCGGACCGTTGGCCCCCGCTGTCATGGTGCCGGAGAAGCTCCCGGCGAGCGGGAACTGAAACACCCCGCTGCTGCTCGACGCCGTGGCCGCTGTCTCGTCCCCTGTCCCGCCGACGCTGATCGCATTGTAAAAATTGCCGAGCGCATCCCCCAGCGCCCAGCCAAACACATCCTGGCCGCCTGCACTGGTCAGCGTGGTCGTGCGCCCGGGCACCGCTCCCTGAAACGTTGCCGTGCCGCTAAACTCCCCGATCACTCCCAGCGTGAAACCGCCGAAAATTCCAGTCGCCCGGTCATCACCGGGTCCGCCGGCAGAGGCCGCCCAGCTCACGATGCCCGCCGACGACTGCACGCGCGCCACGAAGGCATCCGCCCCACCCGCGCTTATAAGCGTCGTGG
This sequence comes from uncultured Klebsiella sp., assembly GCA_964578245.1. Lineage (GTDB taxonomy): Bacteria > Verrucomicrobiota > Verrucomicrobiia > Limisphaerales > SXTU01 > SXTU01. The sequence continues at coordinate 4,425 of CAZOCL010000371.1, forward strand.
ACCCGAAGGACGCCGTGCCCTCGAAGCTGCCGACGATGAACATGTCCCCGGCCGCGTTGGCGGTGATGCCCCGGACCACTTCGTTGCCCGTGCCGCCAAACTGGCGCACCCAGATGAGCGCGCCATTGGTAGAATACTTGGCCACAAAAATGTCCGTGCCACCGGCGCTGGTCAGGGGAATCGCACCAAAGGTAACCGAGTTTGAGAAATAGCCGGTGACGTAAACATTGCCAGCGGCATCCGTGGCCACGCCGGCCACCGCTTCGTTGTCCACCCCGCCAGCCGTCGCCGACCACTGGAACGCGGGACTCGTCTGGGCAAAGGCGAATCCGGTGCCGAACAGGAGAATACAAATGGCAACGCCCCGGAGCAGCAGATGGAAAAAGACTCTCGAATCCCGAAAAATGCCAGGATTGGACCCCGGCACGACAGGACGCGACATGTTTCGTTTGCGGATTGCCCCTACGCTCACTTGATAGGCTTTTTAGCCTATTCGTCTCCGTGCGCAAGTCAAAACGCGCTTGAAAATGCAAAATGACGCACCGCGACACTTTGCCCTGCGGAACGCGGGCCGGCGCGGACGCCGGCGATACGGCAGGCCGGAGGCTTGCGCTACGTAGCGCCGGCCTCCGGCCGGCCGTGCCGCGAGCGTCCTCGCTTGCCCGGCGGGTCGAGACCGGGGCAGTGCATGAATGCGCCTAGTTTGCCGGTCCCGTAATTTTACTTTGCCGGGGAGCGGGGTGTGATTAGCGTGGGCAAGCATCCGTCCTGTGGCCGGATGCCGACCATGAACTGCTTCGGCCTCAACGCAGAAAGCATCCTTGCCCGGGTGGCCGAGGCCGCCGAACTGCCGCGCGTGCCCACGTTCCGGCAGTCGCTCTTCATCGGCGGCGTGGGCTTCGGCCTGGTGGGCCTGGCGGCCTTCGCGGTATGGGCGGTGGGTGGCCACGCCTTGCAAGCGGCAGTCGGCGAACCGGGCCTGTATGCGACGTGTGCCCTGGTGTTCATCGGCCTGGCCGGAGCCGTGTTTGGCCAGCTGGTGATCGGGCCCGGCGGCACGCGGCGGATCTACGGCCTGTTCCTCGTGGCGTTCGGCAGCTACTCAATCGTGTGGACAACTGCGTGGTTCGCCCTGCGTGGCACGCTCACGGCGGAGGTGGCGGGCGCGGTGCTGGGAGCGGCGGCCATGGCGGGAGTGCTGGTCTGGGGCTTCGGCGTGGGCCGGGATTTTTTCCGTCTGGCGGCGGCGCTCATCCTGCTCAACGCACTCGGTTACTTCCTGGGCGAAGTCTGGTGGCGGTGGCTGCCGGGCGAAGGCGGCGCGCAACTGTTCGGCAGCCTGCTCAACCGGCCACAGCGCCAGTTGGCCGCGATGCTCGGCTGGGGAATACTGTTCGGCGGTTTCTTCGGCGCGGGCGTGGGCCTGGTGATTTATCAGTGCCAGCAGGCAATCCGTGAGCGCCTGCAAACGGGGATTCCTTTGAAGCACGGTGAGTAATGTTCGGCTCCAGGTCCTGTTCTAAATCCCAATCCTAACCCGCCCGGCGAAATGCCGAGGAAGATTAGGATTGGGATCAAGATCAAGATTACGAACCGGCGAGGATGGAATCGTCGTTTGACACCCCCGCAGCCGGGCCGTATATGTCCCGCCGTCATTTGCTAAACCCAAAACTCGAAAAAACTATGCCCATCGCAGTCGGAACCAAAGCCCCGGATTTCTCCCTCAAGAGCAAAAACGCCAGCGGCGTCAGCGACGTGAAGCTCTCCGCCAACTTCGGCAAGAAGAACACCGTGGTCCTCTTCTTCCCGCTCGCCTTCACCGGCGTCTGCACCACCGAGATGTGCGACATCACCGCCGGCCTCTCCGCCTACTCCGGCCTGAACGCCGAGGTCATCGCCATCAGCGTGGACAGCCCGTTCGCGCAGGAAGCCTGGGCCGAGAAGAACAAGATCGCCATCACCCTGGCCAGCGA
>CAZOCL010000372.1:0-6390 GCA_964578245.1 uncultured Klebsiella sp.
ACTGCCACGATGACGGCACGCGCAAGGGCATCCTCAGCGCCAACGGCCTCCCCGACGACGGCAGCGTGCTGCCCGGCGCGGTGGACCTGAACAACCTCGACGACTGGTTCGAGTTCCACGCGGCCGTGCTGAAGTAAGCCGCCCAATCCCATCTCGACAGCCGCCAGCGGGACGCCCTGCTGGCGGCTTTTTCGTGTCCGAGGCGAGCCCGCGAAACACGCGAAAAGACGCTAAACCCGAATTCCAAAGCAGGCGGACACCGACGAAGCGGAGCGCGGCCTTCAGGCCGCAGAAACGTGAGCACGTCAACGTGGATCGAACGCACTTTTCCTCTCCACCTTTCTGCGGCGTGAACGCCGCGCTCCGGGCACGGCGTTTGACGCTCAACCGTTTCAGCTTCGGAGTTCGGGCTAGAGAGGGCCGGGGGTGAGAGGGGCGTTCGGCGACATTCCCCCCCCCGATTGGCCTTGAGAAATGGCATGACAAACCCACCGCAGGCAGGTGTCCGTCTTTTCGCGTGTTTAGCGTGTTACGCGGGCGCTCCCTTGGAGCTTCCAGTCGCTAGACCAGCAGCCGTTCGATCTCCTCGTAAGTGCGCACGATGTGCGTGGCGTGCGCGAGCTTCTCGGCTGGCAGCGAGTTCGTGATGGCGATGGCCGTCATGCCGGCGGCACGCGCCGCCGTGACTCCGGCCGCCGAGTCTTCGATCACACAGCACGTTGCCGGCTCCACGCCCAGCAGCGCGGCGGCGCGCAGGAAAATGTCCGGCGCGGGCTTGCCCTTGGTCACGTCCTGGATGCTCACCACCACCGGGAAGAAGCGCCGCAACGACTTCATCGCCAGCACTTCATCAATCACCGGATGCACCGAGCCGGACGCGACCGCGAGGCGGTAGTGCGACGCGAGCTTGGCAACCAGTTCTGGCAAACCGTCGAAGATGGGCTGATCGCGGCGGATGAGCTCGATCAGGTGGTTCTCCTTCCAGGCGGTCAGCTCCTCCAGGGTCCACTTGGGATTGTGGGCGGCAATGAAGTCCAGCCACACCGCGCGATCTGAGCGCCCAATGTATTCCTGGAACCGGATGCCGTGGGTCTGGCCGTAGCCCATCTGCTCGAACACGTCGAGGAAGGCCCGCTCATGGCGTGGCTCGCTGTCAATGATGACGCCGTCCATGTCGAAGATGACGGCGGAGAATTTGGGGGTGGGCATTGGGGGAGAGGGATTAAGATTAGGAGTAAGAGTGGATTAGCAGTCGAGTTTCTTGGGGGCGCTCCGCGCTTACTCTTAATCCTGCTCCTAATCTTAATCCCAATCCCGTGCGCTCAGTGAAACACCGACTCCTTCGGCCGCTCGACGAGGTGGAGCAGATTGCCCTCGGCGTCGGCGAAGAACAGGACGCGCCCGCCCCCGCCCGCCGGCTTGGGTGCTTCGGTGAAAACCACGCCGCGCTGGGTGAGTTCCGCCTGCGCCGCCTCGATGGTGTCCACGCGCAAGGCCAGGTGACGCCAGCCGGCCATGCCGTTGTTGGCGGTGTCCTTCACGGAACCAGTCGCGCCGTAGATCTCGATCATCAGCCCGCCGCCGAGTTCGAGGAAGAAGGCGGGCGGGGTCTGGCCGTTGTTGAAGCGTTCCTTCGCGCCCAGCACCCGCACATACCAGTCCCGCAATGCCACGGTGTCGCGGGCCGGGAGGCCGAGATGCTCGACGGAGTATTTGAAATCGCTCATGCGGCGGGGATTTCGGGCGAGCCGGTGGGTTTGTGCAACCGGAAAAGCTCGGAAGGCGGGTGCAGGTTCCAATGTCGCCTTCTGCTCCAAGGCGTAAAAGAGGGGCAAATCAGCAGTCGTTTCACCGCCGCCTTTCTGCTGGGTTCGCTCCGCCGTCGCCCTCGGAAGGCCGTCGGCACCTTGCCCACAGCCGCGCCCCTCGGCAGTTCCAACTAGCCTCATCCGACCGGTTCGTTATCCTGCCTCCCATGAACCGCCGCCAATTTTGCTACACCGTCCCGCTCGCACTGTGTCTCGCCACCACTACCTTCGCCGCCACCAAACCAGATGACGCTGCCGCGAAGCTCAAGGCCATCCCGCAGCGGATGCAGGAGTTCGTGGACCGGCAGGTTGTCTCCGGTGCGGTCACGCTCGTCGCGCACGGCGGCAAGGTCGTTGCGCTCGATGCCGTGGGTTACTCCGATCTGAAGACGAAGCAGGCCATGCGCACGGACGACCTCTTCTGGATCGCCTCGATGACGAAGCCCATCACCGGCACGGCGATCCTGATGCTGCAGGACGAGGGCAAGCTCTCGGTGGACGATGCGGTGGAGAAGTTCCTGCCCGAGTTCAAGAACCAGATGCTGCTCGTGACCAAGACGCCGGACGCCATTGTGCTCAAAAAGCCGTCGCGCCGCATCACCCTGCGCGACCTGCTCACGCACACGTCCGGCCTCACCAGCGACGCGCCCGAAACCGGCCGCGACCTCATGCTGGGCGAGCGCACGCTGGCCTACGCGCTGCAGCCGCTCACCTACGAGCCGGGCACCAAGTGGCAATACAGCAACCCCGGCATCAACACGCTGGGCCGCATCGTCGAGGTGGTGTCGGGGCAGAACTTCGCGGACTTCCTCGACACGCGCCTCTTCAAGCCGCTCGGCATGAAAGACACCACCTTCTGGCCCACGGAGTCGCAGGCCCGCCGCGTGGCCAAGGCCTACCAGCCCGGCCCGGAGAACAAGGGCCTGGCCGAAGTGGACAACTATTTCCTGAAAGGCCTCCCGCTCACCGCCCGCTGGCGCACGGCCATCCCAGCCGGCGGCCTCTACTCGTCCGCGTCGGACATCGCGAAGTTCTACCAGATGATGCTCAACGGCGGCACCGCGAACGGCAAACGCTACCTCTCCGCAGCCGCGCACCAGCAGCTCACCACCACGCAGTCGGGCGAGATCAAGACCGGCTTCACCGAAGGCATGAGCTGGGGCTTCGGCTTCCAGGTCGTGAAGCAGCCGCAAGGCGTCACCGCCATGCTCGCGCCCGGCACCTACGGTCACGGTGGCGCCTATGGCACCCAGAGCTGGGCCGACCCCAAGAGCGGCACGATCTACATCCTGATGATCCAACGCGCCAAGATGACGAACGGCGACGGGTCAGACATCCGGAAGGCGTTTCAGGAGACGGCGTCGGGGGCGCTGGGCCGTTAACGGGCATCGGTGCCAGCCGCCAACGATCGAGGTGCCAGTGCATAGCGCAAAGCATGAAGGACCAGCGGCAATCCACGAGTGAACTGAGTGCTGCCAGCGCCACCTTGCCAGCCGGAGCGGTGGAACCATGTCCAAAATGCCAGGCCGTCCTGCCCGTCAATCCCGGGTTCACGACGTGGTGTGAGCACTGCGGATGGAATCTGGACCTGGACGAGCGGCTCAGGCCAAAGAACCTGTTTGAGACACTCTATTTTGCGGTCGGCCGACGCTTGAGCGGAACCCTGTTTGATACCATTCGCCGCGAAACCCTCCTGGCGCAGCCACGCCTCAGCCTCAACCGGGTGCTGGCCTACGCCCTGGCCACCTTGACCCACGCCTTCACTCTCAGCCTGGGAGTAGCCGGAGTCTGGCTTCTGGTCGTGGGAATGCCCCGGGTCATCCTGACGTTTCTGGGGATAATGTGCCTCGGTGCGTTCTGGCTGTTGTCACCGCGCATCCCCCGGAGACCCAAAGGGGCCTGCAGCCGCGAGCAATTCCTCGCCACCTATGCCATTCTCGACCGGCTGGCGCAGACCATGGGGGCGAGGCGGGTGGCTGACCTGCATATTGATGAGTCGTTCAACGCTTCCTATGCGTTGATGGGCTGGCGGCAGCAGCCGGTCGTCCACATTGGCCTGCCGCTGTTCGTCATCTTGACCCCGCAGGAGCGCATCGCGTTGCTGGCGCATGAGCTGGCCCATGGAATCAACGGCGACGTGAGCCGCAGCCTTTACATCGGTTCAGCCATTGAAACCCTGCTGAACTGCCATGATTTCCTCCGCCATCCGGCACCGGGAGAATCGGAAGGCAACGGCTCGATGGTGGGTTTCATGGTCTATCTTTCAACATGGGTGGGATACTGGCTGGGGCTCGCCCTGTCCTACCTCCCACGCGGGCTCGCCTGGGCCTTGAGCCACCAGCTCTGGCACGACAAGCAACGCGCGGAATACCTGGCCGACCTGCTGGCCGCACGGGTCGCCGGCAAGGACGCGACGATCAGCCTGCTGGAGAAATGTCATTTCGAGGGGATGTTCAGCCACGTCGTGCAAACCATGACCTTGAACAAACAGCCCGAACCACTTTCCCGTCTCCTCGCGCTCGGCGTGGCCACCCTGCCCGAACGGGAGCGGGAGCGATTACGCCGGGTCGCCAAACTGGATTCCGCGCGCCTCGACTTGACGCACCCGCCCACGCCCTACCGGATCGAACTGCTGCGTCAGACCGCCCCGCCCGGCTCCAACTTCGAACTCAGCTACAGCACGGCGCTGGAATTTGAGAAGGAATTCCTCAAGCAGGAAGAACGAGTGAAAGCCCGGTTAACGGATGCCTACTTGAACAGTCTTTACGCATAGAACCCTGCACGACCGGCTCCAGATCGAATCCGTAAGTCGGGGTAGGGTTTGATGCCCGCACCCCGGCATTGACAAGCCGTCTGGAAACCGGAGGTTTCCACTGTGGCAACCGTTATGAGCAGCAAGCTGCGTATGTGTATCGCATCGCTCATCATCCTTCTTACGGTCACGAGTCTCTTTGCCCTCTCCGCGCTGCAGCCGAGCATTGAGCTCAGTGCGGCGGCGTTCACCGGGAGGGTGCTTTCGGCACAAAAGGTGAAAGTGGTCGTGAAGGACGATTCACGATGGGAACTTTGGAAAGCGGAGGTGAGAGTTCAGACAGTTGTCACGCAGGATGTCGCACTGACTCCGAGCGTGTTTGTGTATTACGCAAGAAACTGCACCACTAGCTACGTAACCAAAGACAAAGACGGGCAGGGTGTTCTCCACGTGCACACGCCTATTTGCCCCGCCATGCCACATCTTGCCACCAACAGCGTCTACAAGTTTTTCTGCATCCGTAATGACGTTGAGGATGACAAGCGATTGCTGTTTATCCCAGAGGAAGGGTGGGCGATTCGACAATGACCAAGCGGCCCCATGGCTGCGCCCCCCCGGCATTGACAAGCCGCCGGAAAACCGGAGCTTCCCACTGTGGCAACTTCCGTGGACAAACCGCAGCCCTTGGACACAGGCAAGAGCGGTGCGATTCGAGGCCGGTTGGCCATTGCACTCGCGGTGTTTGCGGCCGTGTTTGTGCCTGCACTGCTGCCAGGAAAGTCCATGCACACTGGCGATGCCAGACCGCTCACCACCGCAGAGTTGACCCTTGCGGCGTTGCTGCTGGCTGCGCCACTCACCGCCTCGTTCGTGGCTTGGCATCGGCGTCCGTTGAACGACCGAGCGTGTGCGGTGGTATGTCTGCTCCTGACCTTATGGGTGCTTTCAAGGTTCCTGAACTGGCTCTCGTGAATGCCATCTGCGTCACGCCATTGACAAGCCGCCGGAAACCAGGAGCTTTCCCACCGTGGCACCCTGCTTGAACAAGTTGAAGCTGGCGCGGGTTGTCAGCCTCTCTCTGCTGGCGGCATTCCTCTGCGGCTTGTGGGCGATCTATCCAGTCCTCGCGCTCAAACGCAGCTTTCGAACTGAACCCGGCTCCTTGCTGGCGAGCTTCTTGGATTCGGTGGTTTTCCCGACGGGCAATCCGCCCGGCGTGGCGCGCGGAAAGGTGGAGTATGAGGTGAGGAATGATGCTGACTACAGTTCCTATTTCAAACTCGCAAGGTTTCGGACGCCCATCCAGCCGGAGGAACTACAATCACGTTACGATACCTACCTGAAGCCGCAGGGTTACGCCCTTGCAGGTATCGAATCAAAGCCGAGCTGGTTTCAGGCCCGGTTCAACAATTCTGAGACGGGCTGGGAGTGCAGTGTCACCGTCTGGCCCGAGGCGGGAGAGAATATGGTTCTCGTCAGCCACATGCCAAGCCGATGGGGGCACTGACTACCTGTGTGCTGGAAAACCGGAGCTTACTTCAGTTCCTCACCTAATGCCGCTTGATCCGGGCGGAGAAATGTTTTGATCCATTCGTCTTCGCCGCAAACGGTGAAGGCCAGAAACCGCTTGAACCAACGGCCTTCCGGCACCTCCGGCTCTGCCTCCAGCCAGTCGAGCAAGAGTTCAAGTTGCTCCGTGGTGATTTCGCGTTCCGCAACGCGATCCATCAGATGCCGGAACAGGGGCCGGGGCAGGTTGTTCCGCCGGACCTTAGGCATGGGCCGGATCGCCGTAAAAACCTCGTTCCAGTTCTTTCTTCAGGCGGGCGA
>CAZOCL010000373.1:0-6375 GCA_964578245.1 uncultured Klebsiella sp.
CCCCTGAGCGTGCTCGTGGACCCCATCCGCGCCCAGCGGGTGCTCGGCCTCACGACCGGCGGGCAGTTCTCCGAGAAGGTGCTCTACATCTACCGCAAGCAGCTTGAGGAGGCCGACCTCATCGTCATCAACAAGCGCGAACTGCTCGACGCCACGCAGCTCGACCGGTTGCGCATCCGGCTGTCCGAGGAGTTCCCGCGTGCCAAGGTGCTCGCCGTCTCCGCGCGCACCGGGGCGGGGCTGGACGACTGGTTCAGCCAGATCACCGCCTCCGAGCAGGTCGCGCGTGTGGCGATGGACGTGGACTACGAAGTGTATGCCGAGGGCGAGGCCTTGCTGGGCTGGCTAAATGCCACCGTGACCGTCTCAAACCAAAAGGGTTTCGATGGCAATCAGGTTATCCGCGATCTTGCCGACACGTTGCGACGGCTGCTCGTGGAGGCGGGTGCGGAAGTGGCGCATCTCAAGATGACCTTGGAGCCTGAGGACGCGGGCCTTGGCGACCTCGCGGTCATCAACCTTGTGCGAAATGACTTCGTGCCCGAGCTGTCGCAGGAGCTGTCCGACTGGCTGGATGCCGGCAAGCTCATCATCAACTGCCGCGCCGAAGGCTCGCCGGACGCGTTGAATGCGGCGCTCAGCGCTGCACTCACGGAAACGGGCAAGCAGCATCCGCAGCTTTTCCTGCGTCTGGAGCACCTCGAACACTTCCGCCCCGGCAAGCCGCAGCCGACGCACCGGGATGCGTAGTGGAGCAGGCTTCCAGCCTGCTTCGGCGGGCATCTTGCCCGCGTGGGAGGTTGCACCGGAAAAGAAACGCGGGCGAGACGCCCGGTGAGGCAGGCTGGAAGCCTGCCCCACTATGAGGAAGCCTGTGCTACGCCGCCGGGATCTCGAAGAGATGCACCGGGGAGGTGTTGCCGGGGTAGGAGCCGTCTTTGGCCAGCAGCCGGCCGTTGCCGTTGCTGGCTTTGTTCATCGCGGCGACGGCGAAGCGTTTGTGGTCCGGATGCAGCGCCACGGAGTGGCAGTTCGCCAGCGTGGTGCCGGTGTAGAACGGCTCCTTCTCGCCGGGACGCAGGAACATCACCTTGCCGCTGCCGGGCTGGCCGCTGGTGACGAGGATCAGGTAGCCGTCGGGATGAGCCGCCGCATCCAGCACGAAGCCATCCTTCGCCACGCCGAAACTCCATTCGGTCTGTTTCTTGCCGGTCGCGGTGTCGAATTTGAGGAGCATGGGTGCACCTTCGAGGAAGCCGCCGCCCGCTGGTTCGCAGCCGCCGACGAGCAGCGACTTGCCGCCGTCAATGAACGCCAGCACGCGCAGGCCGGTCACGTCCTGCAGGCGGGAGAGCTTGTAGAAGACGGAGGCATCGAACGTGCGCACGACCTGCTTGGTGCCGAAATCCCACATGGTGACGCGGCCCTTGGCGTCGCCGAACGCGATGACTTTCCCCTCAGGCGCGAAGGCCACGGAGAACACGTCTTCCTCCAAACGGTGCTCGACGACGAGCTTGCCCGCTGTGGTCCAGACGCGGACAAACTGGTCGCGCCCACAGGTGGCGAGGTGCTGGCCGTCGGGCGAGATCGCGAGGCGGCGAATCCAGCCGTCGTGCGCATTGGCGTTTTCCCAGCGCGGCTTGGGGGCGTCACCCTCGATGTCTGTGGCGATAAGCTTGCCCCAGGTGTCGGCGACGTAGAGGACCTTGTCCTTCGGATGAAAGGCGATGTTCTGCACCCAGCCGTTGAAGCCGGTGAGGTGGGGCAGGGTCACCAAGTCCACCGGCGGCTCGGCCGGGGCCGGCTTGGTGTTCTTGGGAAGGGCTTTCTTGGCCGGTTCATCAGGCAGTTCCAGATCCACGGCCGGCTTGGGCTTTTCGACGACGCTCCAGCGGCGCACGGTGCCTTCCATGGCACCAGCGGCGAGGAAATTGCCGCACGGGCTGAAGCGCGCCATGCAGAGCTGGCGGTCGTTCTGGAACGCCTTGAGTTCCTTGGGCGGGATGAATTTGACGGCGGGTTGGTCGGGCATGGCAGGAAAGGTTAAGGCGTTGGAAGTCTCCGAAGCGTGGGTGTGCTGCCTCCCTCTCCCCTCAACGGGGAGAGGGAGGAGACGAAGGCCGCCCTCGAACTTCGGCAAGCAATCGCCTGACGGAGGCGGGTCGCGTTCGTGTTTTGGGAAGGGAGGGTCACGCCAGGGCTTCCTTGATCGGGGCCATGTCCTCGTGGGCGAGGGGGAGGGGCTGGCCGTTGTTGTTGTATTCCACTTTCTTGGTGTCGATGCCCAGCGCGTTGAACCAGGTGTGGAAGACGTGGCCGATGTCGTGGCCCTTGCCTTTCACAAACGTGCCGTTGTCGTTGGTTGCGCCGACGACCACGCCTGGCTTCACGCCACAGCCTGCCATGGCGAAGCTCCACGCCTCGGGCCAGTGATCGCGGCCGACGTGGCCGTTGACGCGCGGGGTGCGACCGAATTCGCTCATCGCGATGACCAGGGTCTGCTCCAGCAGGCCGCTGGCCGCGAGGTCCTCGACGATGGCGGCAAAGGCGCGGTCAAACTTTGGCACGAGCGTGGCGCTGGCATTGAAGTTGTCGCCGTGCGTGTCCCAGCCGTAGCTGCCCACCTTTACGAAGCGCACACCGGCTTCCAGCATGTTGCGCGCGACGAGCATGTGCTGGCCGATCTCCGTGCGCCCGTAACGGTCGAGGTCCTTCGTGGGGAGCTTGGCGGTGTCGAAGATGTCCGCGCGCTTCATCAGCTCCTGGGCGGAGTCGAAGACAAAGCTGTTCGCCTCGGTGTAGGCCGGGCGGCGCTGCGCGACGTAACGGCGGTTGAGCATCTCGCGCAGTTCGTTGCGCTCGTCGTCCTCCTCGGGGGAGAGCGAGGCATGGCGGAGCAGATCCTCGGGCGGCTTGCCGTCGCCAAACGCGAGCGAGCCGTATTTCGGGCCAAGGAAGCCGCCGTCCTCGGCCTTGAAGCCGCCGCTGCCGGGCTTGACCCAGACGTAGGCCGGGAGCTTCGAGGAGGTCGGCCCCATGAGCTTGGCTATGGAGGAGCCGAAGAAGGGATAGGCGACGCCGCGGTTCTTCGGGTCACCGCGCTGGATGCGGGCGACGCCGGAGGAGTGGGCGTTGTCCTTGGTGCAGAGGTCGCGCACGACGCAGAGACGGTGCGCCTGCTTGGCGGACTGCGGCATCAGCTCGGAGAAGTGTGTGCCGGGCACGGTGGTCTTGATGGTGCGGAAGGGGCCGCCGAACTCGGTGTTGGGCTTGGGGTCCCAGCTTTCGAGCTGGCTGATGCCGCCGTCGAGCCAGACGAAGAGCACCTGCTTCTCCTTCTTGCGCATCGCCTCGGCGGCCTGCGGTGAGATGAGGCCGCCCAGCGCGCCGAACGCCAGCGCACCGGCGGACGCGCCGAGGAACTGGCGGCGGGACGCGGCATGCTCCCAGGGTTTGCAGAGAGGATTCATGAGTGGAGGAGGGAAAACCACGGATGGACACCAAGGGACACGAACTGGGGCCCTGCCAGTTTGAATTCGTGTTGATTCGTGTCCATTCGTGGTTTCAATGGTTGGTGAAGAATTCCATCGAGGACAGCATCGCCCAGGCGAAGTGACCGAGCGCTTTCTCCCGGTCGGCGGCGTGCTTGGCGAGATACTTTTCCAGGGCGGACGTTTCTTCCTTCGAGGGCGGGCGGCTGAGGATCGAGTGGAAGAGTTCGTCGGCGATCTTCGCGGGTTCCTTCACGGCGGCGACGCGGGCGATGAGGTTGCCGGGGCGCGGCTGGAAGGCCCACAGAATCTGGTCGTTGTTGCGCAGGAAGAGGGCGGCCTTGAGCGTCGGGTTCACGACCAGTTCCGGCTCCTTGGCGTCGTTGGCGAACGCGGAGAGGAAGGCCTTCTCAAACTCCTTGAGCGTCTTCTTCTTGTCGCCCTCGGCCCAGCCCTTGCCGTTCACCACGCGCTCCTGCTCCCCAACGGCGAGCAGGAACGAGCGCGCGAGCTGCTCGGCGGAGAGCGGGCGCTCCTTCGCGGCGAGGAAAAGCTGCTCGGGCACCTGGTCCGCGCTGGTGGGCAGCACGGTGGACCGCGCGTAAGTCTGGGTCAGCGCCAGTTCGCGCAGCAGCCACTGGAGGTCGAACTTGTGTTCGGTCAGTTCCTTCGCGAGCAGGTCAAACAGCTCGGGGTGCGACGCCGGGTTTTCCGAGTGCTGCAAGTCCAGCGGCTCAACCAGACCCCGGCCCATGAGCTGCCACCAGGCACGGTTGGCGATGTTGCGGGCAAAGGGCAGGTTCTCCGCCGAGGCGAGGCGCGCGGCGAGTTCCTTGAGCGGGCTGAACTTCGGCACGCCGGCTTTCCGTGTCTTTGGGTCGGGCGGCACGGCCCAGAGTTCGTCTTTCGTCGCGGCCATCGGGATTTCCACCTCGGTGCCCAGCGGCACCCGCGGGCCGGTCGAGCCCTTCACGCTGCTGAGGACGGAGACGAACTCGTATTTGTTGGTGACGAGGCCTTCCTGCACCCAGGCGGTTTTGTATTCACCGCTCGCAGCCTGGAGCTTGAGGTTCTGGATGGGGAAGAAGAGGCCGTTGAAATCCACCTGTTTGTAATCCTTCACCGTGAGGTGCTTGTGGCACTGGCAGCATTGCAGGTCCATGCCCACGAAGAGGCGGCCCAGGTCGCGGGTGAGTCCCGGATAGTCCGTGTCCTGCTGGCCCACTTTGTCGAGGCGGCGGGTCATGAACCAGCCCGCGCCGCGCAGCTTCTCGTCCTTGAAATCCGGGCTGATGATCTCGCGCACGAGCTGGTCCCAGGGCTTGTTCGCGCGGAAGGATTCCGTGAGGTAGTTGCGCCATTCGTCATTGCTGCCGTTGCGCTCCATGAGCTGGATGTTGAAGGCCTCGGCCATCCGCTCAGCATACTTGGGCGACGCGAAGAGCTGCTCGATCAGTTTGGCCCGCTTGTCCGCAGCCTTGTCCGCCAGGAAGGCGCGCGTCTGGTCCGCCGTGGGGATGGTGCCGCTGAAGTCGAGGTAAGCCCGGCGGAGGAACTCGGCGTCGGTGGCCGGCTCGGCCAAAGGTTTGCCAGCGGCCTTGGCAGTAATGAACTTGTCCACCTGCACATGGAGCGGCTCGGCGGCGAACGCGGCGTTGGCGACCAGCAGGGAAAGCAGCCAGCATTTGAGGAGCACGGTGGAGCGGGCCAGTTGCATCGGGTAAGTGGACGCATTAGCGCGGCTGGCCATTGAATCAGGATGCGGAATCGGTGCGATTGTTGACGGCGTCTGGAGCGCGACCCTCCGGGCCGCTTTGCGGATACGTGGGCGATGCAGGATTCGCCTCGTTTCGGCGGCCGGTAGCGCAAAGCGGGCGAAGATGCCCGCGCACCGGGGGGAAAGGAAAGCTGGCGTCCACTGGACCCGTTTGCCACCCTCCGCACCCGTCAATTTGACCTACTGCACATGAAACTTCGCCTAGCCCTGCTTGCTTTGCTCGTCGGCACCGTTGCCACCTTCGCCCAGTCCGCCACTGCCACGCCGAAGACCAAGGCCGCCAAGAAGGACCTCACCTTGGAACCGGTCACCGACCAGCCCGGCCTGCCGCGCGTGCTGCTCATCGGCGACTCCATTTCCATCGGCTACACCATCCCGGTGCGCGATCTCCTCAAAGGCAAGGCCAACGTGCACCGCATCCCCGAAAACGGGGGGCCGACCACGAACGGCACCGCCAAGCTCAGCAAGTGGCTGGGGACGAACAAGTGGGATGTCATCCACTTCAACTGGGGGCTGCACGACCTGAAGACGGCGGACACTGGCAAGGCGCTGGTCAGTCTGGAGGAGTATGAGAAGAATCTTCGCGAACTGGTGAAGCAGATGAAGACCACCGGTGCCAAGCTCATCTGGTGCGCCACCACACCGGTCCCCGACGCCCGGCTCAATCCGCCGCGCAAAGACAGCGACGTGCAGGCCTACAATGCCGTCGCGAAGAAGGTCATGGACGAGAATCAGGTGCCCACGAACGACCTCTACACCTACACCCTGCCCAAGCTGGCGGACGTGCAGTTGCCGGCCAACGTCCACTTCAAGAAGGAAGGCTCGGAGTTTCTCGCGAAGCGGGTCGCCAAGACCATCGAAGAAGCACTGGCCAAACGCTGACCTGCGCAGGTAATTTCGCGACCGATTTACGTCACACCCGGGCGCAGTGATTTGCGCAAGGTGGCTAAGTTTAGCCAAGCGGCGCTGCCATGAGCGACTAGGGCAAAACAGGGTGATTTTAAGAAAACCGCTTCATACAAGGCCGAAATCGCGCTTCTCACGCCGCTTCCGCAAAATCCCTTGCCCCGTGGCATTCGCCCTGCTCAACTCGCCACCGCTCGTTTG
>CAZOCL010000374.1:0-6368 GCA_964578245.1 uncultured Klebsiella sp.
CGGCCATCTCGATGGGCACCACATTGCAGCCTGAGGAAGACGCGACGAGCGCGCAGTCCTGTGGCGAGAGATCGAAGTTTCTGAGGATGCGCTCGGCGAAGCCGGAGACGTTTTCGAGGAACATCGCCTGACGCTGGCCGTTGGCCCCGATGACGAGATTGTGGAAGGACAGCGACAGCTCGACGATGGGGTTGAAGCCGGGGAAGGAGCCGTAGCGCGGCCACATCTCCTCGACCAGGATACGGCTGTGCCCGGAGCCGAAGAGGTGGACCATCCGTCCCGCGAGGATCGTCTCGGCGAACCAGCCAGCCGCCTGTTGGATTTGAGGCGTCTGGCGCTCGACGGTCTCGAGCAGGGCGTGGCAGCGTTTCAGGTAGTCGTGCGTCATCCGATGTAATGATGTTCTGGCGGGAGTCTAACCCATGGTTTCGTCCCGCCGATGCGGAGGATGACTTTTGGACATGGAGAAAACAATTACGGCCTTAGTATTCGCGGCTTGCATCGTTGCCACTAATGCGGCGGTAATTCGCCCATGCAACTTAGTTCAGCCGGCAGGTTCTCGTTTCCGCGTCAATTCGCTTTCGCCCTGGTGGCCGGAGCCGCGCTCCTGGCGGCCAGCACGGCCTCGGCGGAAATCCTCGTCAAAGACGGCCAGAAGGTCGCCTTCATGGGGGACTCGATCACTGCGGGCGGCTGGGGCAACCCGGCTGGTTATGTGCGGCTCGTGGTCGCCGGTCTGGAAGCCAACGGCGTCAAGGTCATGCCCATCCCGGCGGGCATCAGCGGCCACAAGTCCAACCAGATGCTCGAACGGCTCAAGCGTGACGCGCTCGACAAGAAGCCCGACTGGATGACTTTGAGCTGCGGCGTGAACGACGTCTGGCACGGTGCGCGCGGCGTGCCGCTGGACCAATACAAGACGAACATCACCGCCATCCTCGACCAGTGCGCCGCCGCCGGCACGAAGGTGGTGGTTCTCACCGCCACCGTCATCAGCGAGGAACTTGACGCCGAGAACAATCAGAAGCTGGCCCCTTACAACGAGTTTCTCCGTAGTCTGGCCAAGGAACGCAAGGCTCCGCTGGCGGACCTCTACGGCATGTTCGCCACCGCTATCAAGGCCACCCCGAACACCACGGGCAAGGCTGGTCGCCTGCTCACCTCGGACGGTGTGCACATGAACCCGGCCGGTGACCAGCTCATGGCCCGCGGCGTGTTGCAGGCGTTCGGCCTGGATGCCGCGCAGTTGGAGAAGGCGCAGTCCGCCTGGGCGGACATGCCGGGTGGCGGCACGGTGAAGGCCCGCTTCGACGCGGGGCAGGGGAAGTCCTTCCAAGTCACGCACAAGCTGACCATGCGCCAGCGGGACGCCCTGGCCGCACGCCTGCAGAAGGAAGGCAAGTCCCTGGATGCCGTGCTCAATGCCGCCGTCGCCGAGGACGTGAAAGCCCAGCTCAAGCCCGTCGGCGAGTTCGAGAATGCCGCGGCGATCTTCGCTGCGAAAAAGGACCGGGACGTATTGACCAAGCTTCAGGAGAAGTTCAGCCAGCACGTCGAGGCGTTGCTGAAGCCCTGACCGCAGAGCGTGGCTGTGTCGCGGAGACCAGCCGCAGCAACTCCGCCCACGCTTGCCGTGGGCATCCTTCCTGTCCGTCCGTTCGCTTCCGTCTTGCCGGGCCGCGAGCGCTCGTTCAGCCTGATCGCCATGAAATCCGTTTCGCTCTGGCGCAGTGCTTTGCTGTTGGGCTTCCTCGTGTTCAGTTCGCTGGCGGGAGCCGCCGAGCCCGTCGCACGCGGCTTCCTGAACCGTGTCTTCACCGATGCCGACGGCGCGAAGCATCCCTTCGTCATCTTCGTGCCGACCAAGTCTGAGCCGGGCAGCAAGCCGCCGGTGATGCTGTTCCTCCATGGTGCCGGAGAGCGGGGCAATAACAACATCGACCAGATCATGGTGGGCCTCGGACCCGCCATCTGGAAACGCAAGGGGAACTTCCCCTTCGTCACCGTCATCCCGCAGTGCCGCACCGGCTCGAACTGGCTCGCCGACGGCCCGGACGCGCAGTGGGCCATGGGCATGCTGAAGCAGACGCAGGCCGAGTTCGGCACGGACCCGGATAGAGTGTATCTCACCGGCCTCTCGATGGGCGGGGCCGGCACCTGGAGCCTTGCGGCGAAGGACCCCTCCGCCTGGGCGGCCATCGTGCCGATGTGCGCGGGACCCAATACGGCCAACGCGGAGAAGTTCGCCGCCGCCCATCTGCCGATCTGGAACTTCTGCGGGGACAAAGACCGCGAGGGCACCGTAAAGGCCAGCCGCGACATGCAAGAGGCCCTGACCAAGGCCGGCGCGGGCTCAAAATACACCGAGTATCCGGGCGTGGGACACAACTGCTGGGACGACGCCTACGCCACCGACGCCCTCTACACCTGGTTGCTGGAGCAGGCGCGGAGCAAGAACCGTAAGTAATCCGCCAGCTTCGGTGGAGTAGCGGCTTGGGGAGGCTGTATCAAGTCGTAGGCTGAGCATGAATCTGTCTCCCGCCCCCGTTGGCGTCACCATTGACAACCGGTCATTCGTCCTTCACGTGGACGCGGACAGTCGCATCTTTCACGTGAACGAAGCGTGGCTGGCGTTTGGCAGAGAGAATGACCTCCCCATGGAGCGGGGCTTGCTGGGCCGGCGGTTGTTTGAATTCATTTCCGACACCACCACCCAGCAGCTTTATCGCACGCTGCTGGCGCACGTCAGCAAGTTTGGCCGGACGGTGACTTTCCCATTCCGGTGCGACAGCCCGGCGCTGCGGAGGTTTATGGAGATGCAGATGTCGCCACTGGCGGGCAAAGGGATCGAATTCCGCTCACGGATCGTCAAGGCTGAGGTCCGTCCCCGTGTGGAACTCCTGGCCCCGGCCGCCCCGCGCAGCGAAGAACTCATCCACTGTTGCGGCTGGTGCAAGCGCGTCTCCATCCCGGAGTGGGTCGAAATCGAGGAGGGCCTGCAGCGGATGAAGTGGCTGGAGGAGCCGCGGCTGCCGGACATTACTCATGGCATCTGCCCGCCCTGCGAAGCGCGGATGATGGCCGAGATCGCCAGCTTTAAGCCAGCCTGACCGCCGTGCTCGCGGAAAAATCCGTGTCCAACCGTGCTCATCCGTGGTTAGCATTTCCCCGCCTTTATGGAATACGAAGCTGTCATCGGTCTTGAAACGCACGTCCAGCTCAAGACCAAGTCCAAGATGTGGTGCGCCTGCCCGAACGCCTTCGGGTCGCCGCCCAACACCAACGTCTGTCCCGTCTGCCTTGGCTTGCCCGGTGTGCTGCCTGTCGCCAACGAGGAGGCTCTCCGCCTCACGGTGCTGACCGGCTACCTCCTGCACTGCGAGATTCCGGGCTTCGCGAAGTTCGACCGGAAGAACTACTTCTATCCTGACGCCTCGAAGAATTACCAGCTCACCCAATACGACAAACCTTCCACCAAGGGCGGCTATCTCGATTTCGAGTTCGGCGGCGGCCTCTCCCGCGTCCGTCTGACCCGCGCGCATCTCGAAGAGGACGTCGGCAAGCTCACGCACTTCGACCGCCACAGCGGCGTGGACTTCAACCGCGCCGGCGTGCCGCTCCTCGAGATCGTCTCCGAGCCCGACCTCACCAGCGCCGATCAGGCCTACGACTACCTGAACGCCCTCAAGGAAGTCCTCCTCCAGGCCGGCGTCTCCGACTGCGACATGGAGAAGGGCATGGTCCGCTGCGACGTGAACATCAGCGTCCGCCCCAAGGGCACCGCGACCCTTGGCGCGAAGATCGAAATCAAGAATATGAACAGCTTCTCGGGCGTGCGCCGCGCGGCGGAGTATGAGATCGCCCGGCAGATCGAAGTGGTGACCAAGGGCGGCAGGCTCATCCAGTCCACGCGCCGCTGGGACGACGTCGCGGGCATCACCGAGGAGATGCGCACCAAGGAGCACGCCCACGACTACCGCTACTTCCCCGAGCCCGACCTCATGCCCTTCGAGCCCGCCGAGCCGTGGCTGGCCGAGATCAGCCCCCGCGTCATCGAGCTGCCCCTCGCGCGCAAGCAGCGCCTCATGGCCGACTACCAGCTCCCCGCCGGCGACGCCGAAGTCTTCAAGAGCAACGTCGCGCTGGGCACCTACTTCGAAGCCATCGCCAAGCAGGCCAAGAACCCCAAGGCCCTCGCCAACTGGGTGATTAACAATCTCCAGGCGAAGCTGGCCGAAGCCAACGAACAGGAAGCCGCCGAGCAAGCCGCCCTCGGTCTCGAACCGACCGATCAAAAGCTCACCACGCTGGTCGATCTCAAGTTTCCGCCCGCTGCGTTGCTGGAACTCGTGGCCCTCGTCGAGAACAAGACTATCAGCAACTCCGCCGCGCAGACCGTCTTTGCGGAAATGTTCACCACCGGCCAGGCCCCCGCCGCCATCGTGCAAGCCAAAGGCCTCGCGCAGGTCAGCGACACCGGTGCCATCGAGAAGTTTTGCGACGATGCCATCGCCGCGAACCCCGGCCCCGTGGCGGATTACAAAGGCGGCAAGCTCGCGGCCCTCAACTCCCTCAAAGGCCAGGTGATGAAGCTCTCCAAAGGCAAAGCCAACCCGGCGCTGGTGGGGGAGATTTTGGAGCGGAAGCTGAAGGGGTGAAGCGCGCCCACCGATGTTCAACGCTGAAGTCAGCTTTACTTCGCGAAACCGAGGCCAGCTCGAAGCCTTGGTCGAGGTGGCTTGGGATTATTCCTCTGCATTGCTCAGAAATGGTCAACTGGCGGACGACTGTTCGGTTTCAAGGCGGGGGACGACGGTTTCGATAGTTTGCATCATCCCGGAGAAGTGCGCATTGGCCACGATTTCACGATGCGAATGGGAAGGCGGCGTTGCGCAGGCTCATGGAGCATGTCGCCGGTGCGCCGGTGATAAAGGTTACTGGGGAGGCTGTGGATACCGGGCTCCGCTGTCGGTGCCGGGTTCGCCCGTCGGTTCACCTTTTCACCAACTTTTTGGATGTTGGCTCGCCCTTGCGTTGTGGAGGTTGTCGGCGGGCGATTCCGCTCTACCGGCTGCCCGGACTGAGCCGGGATTCGCGAGATGGGCTGCGCTGTTGGCGATGGCAATATCAAGCGTGCGACGACTTGTTCATGCGCAGCGGCTTTGGCGAGCGGTGGGGTTACCGGCAGCTTTCCAGCCTCGGCAGCGGCCTGACGGCCGAAGGATTCGAGGTGCGTAAACAGGTGGAGAAGGAACTGAAGCTGCCGGTCTATTACTACCTGCATCGCTATTTCGGAAGAGGTGAAGCGGCCGAGCGAAAGCGACGTTGTCCGGGCTGTGGTGGTGAGTGGTTGCTGCCCAGGCGCGAGGGGTGTTTTGAATTCCGATGCGAGCCGTGCCGGCTACTCTCCTGTCTGGCAACTGATTGAGAAAACCCAATCCCAACGTGATTGCATCCCTCAGCCCAGACTCGGCGTAGCACCGCGAGGCCCCCGAATCTCCTGACCGCTGCCGAATCTGCGAAACAGGGTTTGACAATGCTGGGCGCGCACGGCAATTGGAGCGCAGTTTTTCACCTACCAAAACTCTCATGGGCAACAAAAGCAATCTGATCGCCGCGGGCGCGATCCTGGCCATCCTCGCCTCGCTCACGTATCTGTATTTCTCCGAGTTTCGGGGCGCGCCCAAGACGAACCTCAAGCCCTTCGAGCAACTGGGCATTTCCGCCGCCGAGGAGACCGTCGCCCTGCTCGGCGGGTCGGGCAAGGTGGTGGTGGTGACCGAGGTGATCGAGGTGATGAAGAGCCCGACCATGGAATCGCAGGTCAGCGGCTTCAAGACCGGCCTGGGCAAGAAGGGCGTGACCCTCAAGGAGGTCCGGGAGATCAAGCGCCCGCCCTCCGAGGATCCGCGCTTGTGGCCGGCGGGGCAGGCGGCCCAGATCGCGCAGGCCTCCGAAGGCGCGAGCGCCACGGTGCTCTTCATGACCATGCCCATGCAGCTCTCCAAGGAAGACCTCGCGGCGCTCAAGGACATCAAGAGCAAGCTGGTGGTGGTGACCGCCCAGTCGCCGACGCTCAAGCCGCTGATGCAGCAGGGCGTCATTCATCTCGCCATGGTGAACCGCTTCCCGCCCAAGCCGGCCCCCTCCGGCAAGGAGACGGCCCGGCAATGGTTCGAGCGCGTTTACATGGTCGTGAAGCCGGACTCGCTGGGCGAACTGCCGTGAGTTGAGTTCAAAGTTCGGAGTTCAAGGTTCAAAGTTGAGCTGTAGCAGGCGGGGATCTGCGCCCACGCCCGCGCTCTGGGCGGCAATCGAGGTCGCGCCAGCGTCTTGGAGTGCGGCGGCCCTCCGCCGCTTTCACGACG
>CAZOCL010000375.1:0-6348 GCA_964578245.1 uncultured Klebsiella sp.
TCAGTTCCCGGCCTTCCGCATTGCGCGTCCGCTCCTTCCTCCGTTACAACCGCCCGTCATGATTTCGTTTTTGCACGGCAAGCTGGTGGACGCGCTGCCCACGCAGGCCATCGTCGAGGTCCACGGCATCGGCTACGAGGTGCTCATCCCGTTGTCATCCTTCGACAAGCTCCCCGCGCCCGGCGGCGAGGTGCACCTGCTCACTCACCTCGTCGTGCGTGAGGACGCCCATGTGCTTTACGGCTTCATGTCGGCGGCGGAGCGCGAGCTGTTCCGCATGTTGATCAACACCGTCAGCGGCATCGGTCCGAAGATCGCGCTCAATGTCCTCAGCGGCATGAACCCGGTCGCGTTCCGTGGCGCGGTGGCCAGCAACGACGTGAAGGCGCTCTCCTCCATCTCCGGCGTGGGCCGCAAGACCGCCGAGCGCATCGTGGTGGAACTGAAGGACAAGATCGGCGCCGCCGGTGTCTGGGAGGCCAGCAGCGCCGAACGCACCGTGCCCGCCGGTGACCAGCGGCTGCACGATGCCGTGCTCGCGCTGGTGGCCCTTGGTTTCAAGCAGCCTGAAGCCCACGAAACCGTCCGTGCCGCGCAGGCCATGCTCGGCGAGAAGGCGACGGTGGAGGAACTCGTGCGCGCGGCGTTGAAGAAAGGCTGAACCACAAATGGACACGAAGGAACACGAATTGAGTGCCCGCGAAACATGCGAAGCATCGCGAAATCAGTTCTTTCGTTCGTGGACTGTCGAGCGGATAGCCAGTTCCCATCATTCGTGTCCAGTCGTGTCCATTCGTGGTTAGTTCCTCGTGCCTCCCCCGCCCGCCATCAAGTCCTCCGCGCCGGTCATTCCGCACCGGGCGAAGTGGCACGGTCGCCTCGCCGCGCGGCTGATCTGGCTTCTCTCCAGTTTCGTCGCCGCCACGTTGCGCTGGAGCTGGAAGGACGAGACGAACCTCTTCGAGAACGGCGGTAAGGAGCCGGTCATCTTCTGTCTCTGGCACAATCGCCTCGCCCTCTCGTTGCTGCTCTTCCGGCGTTACGTCCAGTGGCGGCAGCCCCAGCGCAAGCTCGCCGCGCTGGTTAGCGCGAGCCGGGACGGCGGGATGCTCGCGCACGTGCTGGAACTGTTCGATGTGGAACCGGTGCGCGGCTCATCGAGCCGTCGCGGGCCGCAGGCGCTGCGCGAACTGGTGTCCGCCGGTGAGCGCGGCCGCGATCTGGCGATCACACCTGATGGTCCGCGCGGTCCATGCTACGTCGTGCAGGAAGGCATCGTCTCCCTCGCCCAGATCACCGGCATGACCATCGTCCCCGCATCCTTCTACTTGAGCTGGAAGTGGCGCTTGAAGACCTGGGACCGCTTCCAAGTCCCCGTGCCCTTCGCGCGTTGTGAAGTCCAGCTTGGCGAGCCAGTAAAAATCCCTCGCGAGGCTGACGCGACCGAACGCGAGCGCCTGCGCGCCGAACTCGAAGCCCGGATGAAGGCCATCACGCGAGATGAGTGAGGGAGGACGGCTGCGAAGGATGGTGACGTGCCAACCGGCGAACCGGCGCGGACTACTTCAAGCCCACCGCATACAGGGACGCAAACCCGCGCAGATAAATCCGTCCGCCTGATATGGCCGGGGAGGCCGTGAACTGGTCGGGCAGCTTGTTCTTCACCACGATTTCCAGCTTCTCGCCTGGCTTCACGACGGTGACGGTTCCGTCCTTGGCGGTGAGGAGAATCTTGCCATCCACGGCGACCGGGGACGCACGATAGGTTCCTGGATGGAACCGCTCCGAGTAGAATTGTTTCCCGGTCTTCGCATCCAGGCAGGTGAGCACGCCATTCTCGCGGCAGAGGAATACCTTGCCTTCATACACCACAGGCGAGGGAACATCCGGCGTGCCGCTGGGCACCCGCCAAGCCTCACCTTGGCCGCCGGCGCTGATGACGCCGCTTGCATCCGGCGACACGCCAACGATGGCTCCGTTCTTCGCGGTCGGAATGACGATGAGGTCCGCGACCGCGACTGGTGAGGTGACGAAGCGCAGGGTGGCGTTGTAGCGGTCCTTGGGATTCAAGTCGCCGAGGCGCCAGACCTCTTTCCCGTCCGCGAGGCTGTGCGCAATGGCGTAGTCGTTGCCGTGCGTGATGAGCCGCGCGTCCTTGCCGCGCACCCAGAGGCAGGGCGTGGCATAGGAGTTCAGGCACTCGGCCTTGCCGTCACTGCTGCGGTTCACGTTCCAGACCTCCTTGCCGGTGGCCGCGTCGAGCGCAATGACGGCCTGGAGGCGCGGGTGGATGAACTGCAGATAAAGCCGGCCCTCGTGCAGCAACGGCGTGCTGTGCATGCCGAAGTCATAGCTGAACTTGCCGTAACGCTCCTGCGCGTTGATGCGCCAGACTTCCTTCCCGCCGAAGTCGAAGGCCGCAAAATCTCCGCTGCCGAACAGGGCGAAGACCAGCTTGCCGTCCGTGCAGGGCGAGGAGGACGCGCTGTTGCCCTCGCCGCCGCGCGCCTTGGAACTGCCTTCTCCCAGCTTGCGCCGCCACTGCTCCTTGCCGTCCGTGCCGAGGCACAGGAGCAGCAGCTCATTGCCCGCTTCGCTCGTGAGGAAGATGCGGTCTCCCCAGATCGCGGGCGTGGCGGAGGCCATGCCGGGCATCGCGGCCTTCCACAGCACGTTCGTGGCGTCGCTCCACTCCGTCGGCAGGCCGGTCTCGCGGCTGACGGCGTCGTGCTGCGCTCCGCGCCACTGCGGCCAGTGATCGGCACGAGCCAGCATGGCGGACAAGGTGAGCACTGCGGTCGAAAGCAGCAGGTAGTTCATGAGGGCAGTTATGACGGTCAGATTGCCGGGCGGCTTCAGCAACAGCGTGATGCTGGCTGGCAAAACGACGAGAGCGGTGACAAGTCACCGCTCTCGAAAGCTTGCTGCTGGGTCCGCCGCTGCAGGGAGCACTCAGCTAAACTGCGTCTGGCCGGGCATCGCCACCGGGGCGACGGGCAGCTTCATGTCCCACTGGATGTTCTTCGGGAAGGTTTCCTCTTTCGAGTTCAGCGCCATTTCCGAGGTGATTTCCTTGCCCGTGTAGGCCGCCATGCGCGCCATGATCGCGCAGAGGGAGGACTTGATCATGCGGTCACCGGTGTTGATGGGCTTGCCGGCGCGGATGCTGGCATACAATTCATCGTGCTCGGTCTGGTAGCCGTTCTGCGTCTTGTCGCCGTTCCAGCGCCAGCGGTTCTCGCCGGTGATGACGTGGCGCTTGCTGCCGCTCTCGCCTTCATAGACGCCCTTGGTGCCAAAGACTGTATCCGTGTTGGCCTGCGCACAGCGGTCAAACTGGCGGGAGTAGTGGTAGCCCTTCACGCCGCTGGCCCACTTGTATTCTGCGGCGAAGTGGTCGTAGATGTTGCCGTATTCGCCGCCGGGCTCGCCGGGGCGCACCTGCCGGCCGCCGGTGCAGATCACGCTCTCGGGCAGTTCGTCCTTCATCGTCCACATCATCTTGTCAATCGAGTGGACTGCCTGTTCGACGATGTGGTCGCCGGAGAGCCAGGTGAAATAATACCAGCGGCGAATCTGCCATTCGAGGTCGGTCTTGGTGTTGGTGCGGTTCCACTTCGGATACCGGTCCACCGCGCCCGTGTAGTAGCTGGAGTAGATGGCATGGATGTCGCCGAGCGCGCCGTCATGCAGCTTGTTGTAGGCGTCCCGGTTGGCCTGGGTCCAGCGCCAGACAAAGCCATCCACGATGGCGAGGTTCTTCTGCTTCGCCAGCTTGATGCTCTCCAGGACGGAACGCACGCCGGGGCCGTCCACGGCCATCGGCTTCTCGGCGAAGACGTGCTTGCCCGCTTCGATGGCCGCCCGGATGTGCATGGGGCGGAAACCGGGGGAAGTCGTGAGCAGCACGACGTCAATGCCGCTGTTCAGCACCTTTTGAAACGCGTCGAGGCCGGTGAACTGGCGTTCCTTCGTGACGTTGATTTTCTTCGGGTCATCCTTGAACTGCGCCTGCAGCGATTCCAGCCCGGCATCCACCTTGTCCTGAAACACGTCGCCCATGGCCCACATTTCGACGTTGCTGTCCGCGCGGAGCGTCTGGTTGGCCGCGCCGGTGCCACGGCCACCACAGCCCACCCAGCCGATCTTGATCTTGTCGCCCGCCGTCGCGGCGTTGGCGACGTGGGGGAAGTAAACAGCCGTCGCGACCGCGCCGCTGGCGGCAGCCGAGGTCTTGACGAATTCACGACGGGAGGGGGGAGGTGTGTTCATTGGATGTGCGAAATGTGGGAGTGGTTTAGAGGACGGGCAAGGCACCGTCAAGCCCGGTGCTCGATGGTGAATCAAACCGGGCGGAGCGTGGCTTTAGAACGCTGAACGAGGCGGCCTGTGCGGCCAGCCTCACACCTTTGCGCGCAGACACTTTAGAAACTCCCGTGCCGCGCGTCCGGGCGGGCGCTGCCGCAGCCAGAGGGCGATCACCGTGCGGCGGGGCCGGGCGTCGGAGAGCGGGCGATAGACGGGGCGCTTGACGGGCCCGGAGTCGCACGCCATGCGCGGCACGAGCGAGACGCCCAGCCCCGCCGCCACGAGCGCCTGGATCGTCTCGATCTGCGCGCTGCGGCAACTGACCGTGGGCCGAAAATCCTGGCGATGGCAGAAGTCCAGCACCTGGTCGCCGAGGCAGTGGCCTTCCTTCATCAGGATGAAACGCTCGGCCTCCAGCTCCGCCAGCGTGATGGCCTTGCGCCGCGCGAGCCGGTGACGCGGCGGAACCGCCAGCAGCAGTTCCTCCTCAAACAGCGTCTCCATGTCATAGCGCACATCCGTGATGGGCAGGCTCACGATGGCGAAGTCCACCTCGCCTTCGGCCAGCATCACGAGCATTCGTGCCGTGGTGTCCTCCTGCACGACGATCTGCACGCCGGGGAACAGCGTCGCAAACTGCCCCACCACCGCCGGCAGGAGATACGGCGCGATGGTCGGCAGCGCGCCGACGCAGACGGTGCCGCTGGCCAGCTCCTTCGCTTCGCGCGCCTCGCGTCCGGCGGACTCCACTTCAGCCAGGATGCGCGTGGCCCGATGCACAAAGGCCGCGCCCACCGGCGTGAGCTGCGTGCGCTGGCGCAGCCGGTCGAAGAGCGGCTCGCCCAGTTCATCCTCCAGCTTCTGGATTTGCTGGCTGAGCGACGGCTGCGAGACATGGCACTGCTCCGCCGCGCGCGAGAAGTTTCCCGTCCGCGCCACGGCGAGCACATAGCGGAGCTGCTGGAGTTCCATAGGCTGTGCCTATGGTGGCCGTAGGAAACAAGTATTTCAACCACGCGCCACCAACCGGGGATAGTGCGCTCAGTTACACGCATTGCTTATGGCTCAAGAAAACTTCGCCGCCTGCGGCACGCAGCCGCTCACCCGCGACGCCACACGAGTCTCGCCGGAGGTCAGTAGTTGACCCCCTGGCGCAGTTGCGCCGAACCCTTGCAACTTGTCTCCCGAATCTAGTTCAACCGACCAAAGGAAAGCACCCATGTCCACCGCATCCAAATGCCCGTTCCATCACGCCGCCGCCGGCGGCGGCACCACGAACCAAGACTGGTGGCCGAACCAGTTGAAGGTCGAGCTGCTGCACCAGCATTCCGCCAAGTCCAATCCCATGGGCGAGGACTTCGACTACGCCAAGGAGTTCAAGCGCCTTGATCTGGCGGCGTTGAAGCAGGATCTCGCGGCGCTGATGACCGACTCGCAGGACTGGTGGCCGGCGGACTTCGGGCACTACGGGCCGTTCTTCATCCGCATGGCCTGGCACAGCGCCGGCACCTACCGCATCGGGGACGGACGCGGTGGTGGCGGCCGGGGCCAGCAGCGCTTTGCGCCGCTCAATAGCTGGCCGGACAACGTGAGCCTGGACAAGGCGCGTCGCCTGCTCTGGCCGATCAAGCAGAAGTATGGCCGCAAGATTTCGTGGGCCGATCTGATGATCCTCACGGGCAACGTCGCGCTGGAGACGATGGGGTTCAAGACCTTCGGTTTCGGCGGTGGCCGGGCGGACACCTGGGAGCCGGACCACGACCTGTATTGGGGCCGGGAGACCAAGTGGCTGGGCGGCGACAAGCGCTACGCCCACGGTTCCGAGGGCGTCGCTAAGCCGGGCGCGGTCCTCGTGTCTGACGACCAGGCAGACGGGGACATCCACGGGCGCAACCTGGAGAATCCTCTGGCCGCGGTGCAGATGGGCCTGATCTACGTGAACCCTGAAGGCCCGGACGGCAACCCTGATCCGATCGCGGCGGCGCGCGACATCCGCGAGACCTTCGCCCGCATGGCGATGAACGACGAGGAGACCGTGGC
>CAZOCL010000376.1:0-6346 GCA_964578245.1 uncultured Klebsiella sp.
CGCTCGCCGACCCGCGCCGCTTCCGCCGCCTCCACCTGTTGCACGGCGACACCAGCGTGCTGCCCGCCACCCTCGCGCTCAAGTGCGGCACCTCCTCCCTCGTGCTGGACCTGCTGGAGATAGACAAACTGCCGAAAGTGGCGCTGGCCGACGCCGTGTTCGCCTTCCGCACGCTCTCGCACCAGC
The DNA here is from genome assembly GCA_964578245.1 of uncultured Klebsiella sp. Classification (GTDB taxonomy): domain Bacteria; phylum Verrucomicrobiota; class Verrucomicrobiia; order Limisphaerales; family SXTU01; genus SXTU01. Next base: position 187 of record CAZOCL010000376.1, read on the forward strand.
CGGACGGGCCGTGGCGCGTGCCGCTGGCGGACGGGCGCGAGGTGTCGGCGGTCGAGGTGCTGCGGTGGTTTTACGTCGCCGCGGAAAAGGAATTCAGCGGCCGGGACGCGGAGACGGACGCGCTGCTGGGCATCTGGGACGGCGTGTTGACCGACCTCGAATCCAACGTCGAGAACCTGGTCGGCATCGTGGACTGGGTGACGAAGCGCTGGCTCTATGAGCAGTTCCTCGTCCAGGAAGATCTCGAATGGAGCGATCCCTGGCTCCGCGCGCAGGACCTGGAGTTCCATTCCGTGGACCCCGCGCGCAACCTCGCCTGGCCGCTGGCCCGCACGCCGGCACCGTGGATCATCTCGCCAGATGAACAGCATGCCGCCCTGCTCACCCCGCCTGCCGACACCCGGGCCGCCGCGCGCTCCAGCCTCATGCACACGCTGGAAAAGCAGACCTTCCGCTTCTTCGTGGACTGGGAAGTGATCGACGCGGAAGGCACCGAATCCCTGCATCTGCTCGACCCGTTCGATCCCAAGCCGCCCGACGCCAGCGCCTGGCTGCGCCGCAGCGCCCGCGTGCATGCGCGCGATTCGGACGCGGAGTAGGAGATGTGCGTCCCGCCTGTCTTTTTGCCGGTCGCGTAGCGACGATATGACTGTAGCAGTGGGCTTCAGCCAACGGATCGGGAGGAAGAGAATGCGTCGCGTAGCGACGCCTGAGTGTTGGAAATACCAGCAACTTGACGTCACGGACAGCTCAAGCGTCGCTACGCGACGCACTTCGCCCATCTCCCAACCACGGGCTAAAGCCCACGGCCACAATCCGTCAGTGCTTCGCGACTTCTCAAAGCCTCCTTCTCGCCCGATGTCAGGCGGGACACCCTGGCCACTGCTGATTCATCCGAATCACCTTCCTCGACCGCGTGCCAAGGTGTTTCTAGTCCTCGACCACGGGGACGCTGTTCATTGCGGCAGGCGCGGCCACACAGCGTCCCGGCCATCCCAGATATCCTTGGCGCGCGGACCGGTGAAGGCTCCGGCTTCTGTCGGGTCGCCCTTGTCATCCTTGAGGTCCTCACCAACAGACCAGAGCAAGTAAGTGCCGTCGGGATTGAGCCGATAGCGGAGCGGTTTGCCGTCCATCCAATCCATCGGAACGGCAGGGAGAAACTCCGGCACGAGCTGGCCCAGCAAGTCAGGATGGCGTTCGTGCTTGCGCCGATGAAGTTCCAAGGCAAGGGCGGCAACGGTCATCTCCCGCCACGTTTCAAATTTGAAGAATCGCCGGAAGGTCCTCTCGTTCTTGGACCGCGGCAGGGCAAAGTTGGAAACCTGTAGCCGGATCATCCCCGACAGGGACTCGAACGCCGCTCTAGTCTCAATGTCCTGCGTGGCCAGACCTTTTTGAACTGTGGCGAACGAACGCGACGCCAAGGCCGTTCGCGACATGCCCAGCAGAGCGTGTGTCTGCCGCAGGCAGAACAATTCATCGGCTTCACCCGACGCCACCCGAAGGAATGCATCGGCGATTTTTTCCGATTCGCCATGCAGAGCCGACACGCCCCCATTCCGGGCAAGTTGAAAGTATTTCTGTCCAGTCGCACGCTCAACCTCCAGCACGCGTGGCAGATTCGTCACCAAGTTTACCTGCTTCCACCCGGCCAGGAGTTCTTCGAGTGGCGCAGCCGGAGCTGATGTGTCCTGCAATGTGGACCAGGTCATCTTCAGTCCGGTTGTCCCGATGAAAATCCGGTTGTTCTGGAAATCCATCGTCAACTCTTCCGCGTGCCAGGCGACCAGTTGCAGCAGTGACCGATGCGCCGCCATTGCTTCCGCCGGCTTGCGCTGCTTCAGTCTCCACGCATGGACCGCCCCCAACCACCGCGCCATGGTCACTACTTCGCTGTGATACTCCGAAGGTTTTGCGCTTTGCCCGGCACAAGCATCTGGGACGGCAGCCAGCGCCTGCGCCTCGGCAAGCGTGGCCCCCTTGGCCATCAAACCGCTTTCCAGCTCGCTCCATTCGATGGTTGTGACCGGCGAAGCGCCACCGGTCCAAATGATCAAATTTGTTCGTGTCCATGCCGGTTCCGCCATTCCGTTCCCGATGTGATGCTGCAATTCCAGCTTACCAATGTGCGCGTTCTCCGCGTCAAGCGCCTTGCCGATGCGAACCACATCGTCCATCCGACCCCGCACGCGGTTGGTGCGCGGGGTGTCAGGGAGCAGCTCGGAGAGCGTCAGCCTTTCACCCCGGGCACGGAGATCGACCTTCAATTGCTCCAAATCGGTCGGACCAGTGCGAACGGCTCGGAATATGCCGGCCAACACAGCACAGACGAAAAACGCGCCCGCCAGCAGGTAAAACTTCCAGTTGCGCGCTTGCATGGGAAACCTACTGCTGATTCATCCGAATCACCTTCCCCGGCCGGGTGCCGAGATGCTGGTCATCCTCAATCACCACGACGCCGTTCACCGTGACCAGCTTGAAGCCCACGGCGTAGTGGTGCGGCTCCTTGAACGTCGCCTTGTCCGTGACCTTCGCGGGGTCGAACACGACCAGATCGGCCCATGCGCCCTCGCGCACGAGGCCGCGGTCCTTGAGCTTGAAGGTCGCCGCCGGGAGCGAACTCATGCGGCGGATGGCGTCTTCCAATCGGAGCAGTTTGAGTTCACGCACATACTCGCCGAGCACGCGGGCGTTGTTGCCATAGCCGCGCGGGTGCGGCACGCCCTCGCCGAACTTCCGCACGCCGCTGTCGGAGGCAAACATGGTGTTCGGATGCTTCGCGAACTCGCGCAGATCCTCCTCGTTCATGCCGTGAAAGACGGCGGACGCCCCGCCGTTTTTCTCAACCTCCAGCAGCAGTTCCACCTGATCGTCGAGCGAGTCGTTGCCTCGCTTCTTCTTCGCGGCCTCGACCACGTTCAGCCCATTGAGGGACTTGTCCTTCGAGTAGCTCGCGATGACAGCATAGGCGTAATCCTCGCGGCCCTGCTTGTGCAGGCTGTCCTTCATGTGCTTCACGATGCCGGCCTTTTTCTCCGGATCGCTGATGCGTTCGCGGAACCGCTCCGCTCCGCCCTCCCGCGCGCTGTCGGGGATGAGCTGCGAAAGGCCGGTGCTGGACGCAGGATAGACATACTGGTCCTGCGTGATGTCCAGGCCCCCGGCACGGGCCTGCTCGATGGCGGCGATGACCTTGCCGGTCTGGCCCCACGCGTTCTTGCCGGCGAGCTTGATGTGCGAGATGTGGCCGCGCATCCCGCCCTCGCGCGCGATGCGGAACAGCTCGTCGAGCGACTTGAAGATGGACTCGCCCTCGCTCCGCATGTGGCTCGCGTAAATGCCGCCCTGCGCCCCGGCAACCTTCGCGAGTTCCACGATCTCCTCCGTCTTGGCAAACGTCCCGGGCAGGTAGATCAGCCCCGTGGCCAGCCCCACCGCACCGTCCTTCATCCCCTGCTCCACGTAGCCCTTCATCTTCGTCAGCTCGGCCTCGTCGGGTGGCCGGAGAAAGGAGCCGCCCATGGCCTGCTTGCGCACAGTGTTGTGGCCGATCAGCGAGCAGACGTTGGGGGAAATGTTCGTGGCCTCGAGTTCCTTGAAATACTCGCCCAGGTTCAGCCGCGAACTGCCGCAGTTGCCCAGCACCAGCGTGGTCACGCCCATGCGCAGGAAATTCTCCGCCAGCGGCTGGTCCTCGACGCCCTCGGCATGGGTGTGCGTGTCCACGAAACCCGGCGCAACCACCAACCCCTTCACGTCCACCACGCGCTTCGCCGTGCCAGTGACACTCCCGAAGCCTGCAATCCGCCCGCCCTTGACCGCCACATCGGCAAAGACCGCCGGATTGCCGGTGCCATCCGCCACCCGCCCACCCCGCAGGATAAGGTCGTAATCCTGAGCCGACGCGAGAGAGGCAGCCGCGCAGAGCAGCCAGCCGGCGATAGCGGAGAAGTTCATGTCCGCTTGATAGACGAGGGGTGGGACGGTGTCGAATGGTTCCTCACAACGCATGAGGAAGATAAGCTCCAAACTCCAAGTCCCAAATTCCAAAGAAGCATCAAACTCCAAACCTCAATGGACCCGGACTTTGAAGTCGAGCGCCCGGATACGGCCCTCGTGCTTGGAGCTTGGGTTTTGAAGCTTGGAATTTGCCCCCCTGTCACTCCGCAAATCACCTGATCGTGCCGGACTTGCTTCAACCCTGCGCAAGAACTACTTTGGCCCAGTTAGCTCGCATGAATCCGTCCTCCGTGTCCGCCGCCCCTGCCAGCCCGGGCGGCTTGGCGTCCGCACCGCACCGGCATGTCGTCCCAGCTCATGCGACTCCGGCCTCGCCCACCGCGCAGTGGCTGATCACCAACTGGCAGTTGCCCGCCGCCTGCCTGTGCATGGTCGTCATCGCGACCCTGGATTTGTTTCAGCGGGCGGATTTCCCCATTGCCTCGTTCTACGTCGCTCCCGTGCTGCTGGCGCTCTGGTCGCAGAACAACCAGCACGCCATCTACATGGCGTATGCGGCCACCGGACTTTCCGTGGTGGGCTTCCTGCGCAGCCCGCTCACCGGCCCGCACGAGGCCGAGATGGGAAACCGCATCCTCTCCATCGCGATGATCTGGCTCGCCGCCGCGCTGTCGCTGCAACGCTGGCGACGCGAGAAGACCCTGGAGCGCGCCTTCTCGGACATGGAGCGCCGTGTGCGCGAGCGAACGGATGAGCTGACCCGCGCAAACAGTTCGCTCCAGACCGAGATCGCTGACCGCAAGGGCAAGGAGGAACTGCTCCGCCAGCTTTCCGGCCACTTGATGACAGCGCAGGACCAGGAGCGCCGCCGCATCGCGCGTGAACTGCATGACAATTCCGGCCAGACGCTGGCGGCCATCGCCGTGAATCTCTCGCGCATCGAGAACCTCGTGCCCGACGCCCCGCTGAAGGTGCGCAACCTCGTGGCCGACACCGCCGCCATGGCGGAGCAGACCTCGCGCGAGATCCGGACCATTTCCTATCTGCTCCACCCGCCGCTGCTCGAGGAGGCCGGCCTGCTCTCCGCGATTGGCTGGCTGGCGAATGGCTTCACCCAGCGCAGCGGCATCCGCACCGAGGTGGACGCGCCGGCTGAATTCGAGCGCCTCCCCAGCGACATCGAGGTCACCCTCTTCCGGATCGTGCAGGAGACGCTCACCAACGTGGCCCGCCACTCGGGCAGCAAAACCGCCTTCATCAAGCTCACCCGCCAGCCCGGCGAGATCGTCCTGCAGGTGCGCGACGAGGGCACCGGCATCCCTCCGGAGAAGCTCGAAAAAGTGCATGGCAACGTCTCGGCGCTGGGTGTGGGCGTGGCGGGCGTGTGGGAGCGCGTGCGACAATTTGGCGGGGCCTTGGAAATCAACTCGAACAGTCGCGGCACGACCGTGATGGTCGTGGTGCCACTACCGGAGGAACAAACATGAGCACACTGAAGCTGTTGATCGCGGACGACCACGACATCGTCCGCACGGGCATGAAGGCGTTGCTGGATGACCAGCCGGGCTGGCAGGTGGTGGCGGAGGCCGGCACCGGCCGCCTGGCCGTCGAGAAGGCCAAGGCCACCATGCCGGATGTCTGCGTCCTTGATGTGACGATGCCGGAATTGAATGGGCTCGAAGCCGCCCGCCAGATCAAGAAACTCCTCCCGCACACGGAGATTCTCATTCTCACCGTGCACGAGTCCGAGCAGATCGCCTCGGAGGTGCTCAAGGTCGGCGCGCGTGGTTACATCCTCAAGTCCGATGCCGGACGCGAACTGGTGGCCGCCGTGAAGTCCGTCAGCGCGCATAAGAATTACTTCACCTCGCGCATCTCCCAGATGATCTCCGACAGCACGCTCAAGGAAGGCGCGCAGGCCCTGGAGGCCGATGACATCGGCAGCCGCCTCACGCCGCGCGAGAAGGAAATCGTGCAGTTGCTGGCCGAGGGGAAGAGCAATAAGGAAGCCGCCAGCGTGCTGAATATCAGCGTGAAGACCGTCGAGACGCACCGCACGAACATCATGCGCAAACTGCGCTTTCATTCCGTCGGAGAACTGGTGCGCTACGCGGTGCGGAATAACATCGTGGCGGCGTGAGTCATGTGGCGGCAGGCGTCCCGCCTGCCGTAGAGGGCGGCGTCCCGCCGCCCGGAC
>CAZOCL010000377.1:0-6337 GCA_964578245.1 uncultured Klebsiella sp.
GGGTGAAGCGGCGGCCCTTGGCGTCCTTCAGCAAACGCTCCACCTGCGCCCGCAGCACCGTCGGCTGGGTCAGCTCTCCTTTGGCCGCAAGCTGCATCAGCTCGGTGTCCGGCACCGAGGACCACAGGAAGGCGGCGAGCCGGGCGGCGACCGCGTAGTCATCCAGATTCCCGCGTCGGCCCGGAGTGGTCGTGATGGGTTCGGTGAGGAAGAGGAAGTGCGGCGAGCAGAGCGCGACCTTGTAGCCCAGCAGCATCGCTTCGCTGAAAGGCAGGCCTTTGTCGAGGGCCGCATGCGCCTGCTGCACATAGTAGCGTTCCAGTTCCGCGCCGACCGGGCGGCGGAAGGCCTGCGGCAGAAACGTGTGCATCAGGCGCTCGGCGTCCTCGCGTGGGCGAGTCGAAGCCACGACCAACGGGTCGTAAATCCACTGGCCTTCGGAACGCTTGGCATTGGCTGGCGCGGGGCGGCCCTCGGCTTCCGCTTTCGCGACGGATTTCGGCTTGAGCGGCACGTCTCCGAAGAGGCGCACGTAACCTTCCGGCGGCCAGACATCCAGCGGCCCCTCGATCTCCACCCACTGCACCACGAGGCCGGGGCCGGTGAACGGGTCGAGCGCCTGGCCCTTTTGCTTGGCTTCAAAGTCCCGGGGCGACGGCAGCCCCATGCCAAAGAAGGCGATCACCTGCCGGGGCTTCAGCTCAAACTCGCCCTCGATGACCGTGGGCTTGTCTGCCGGGACATCGCGCACGGCGCGCACGTCCTTGTCGTCACGTCCCCATTCCATGCCGGCGACGCTGATCATGGGCAGCGGCTGGCCGCCCGTCCCGACGGCATACACGGAGGCCCGCACGCGATACCGGCCCGCCTGCTGGACGGCAGGCGTGGCGCAGGGAACGTGGGCCCAAGGGCGGACGTGCATGATGAGCGCGTCGCCGTCCACCTGCACGGATTTGCCCGGCAAATCCTTGTAAGACTTCACCTTCTCGCTGATCTGGCGGCCGGTGCGGCGCTCTGCGAACGGGACCGGCGGACGGCTCGGGATGACCGTCTGCAACGCGCGCTCGGCTGCGTCCTGGTAGCGCAGCAGGTGGGTGGAGGAGATGTCCAGCACTGCGCTAACGTTGTCGAAGCCGGCGGCTGTGTTGTCCTCCGGCAACAGGTCCTTCACGTCCACGGCACCGCCGAGCAGATCGCGCAGGGCGGTCTGATATTCCGTGCGATTCAGGCGGCGCAGGACGACCCGCCCGTCCTGCTGCTGCCGGGCGAGCGAGGCGGTGAGGAGGTGGCGGTTCAATTCGGTGGTGACGGCGCCAAGCTCTTTGGCTGGGGGACGCGCGGATTTGGGCGGAGGCATCAGGGCCTTCGCCAGCTTGTCCAGCACCTTCACCCAGGTGGCGGAGATGTCCTTGTCGTCGAACTTCGTGGTGAGCGTGTCCAGGCGGAGCTTGGACTTCTGCACGTCCGGCCCGTGGCACTCGATACAATGAGCGTCCGCGAATTTACGGAACTGCGGGGTGAAGGCATCCGCCGATTGCGCGCGGGCCGCGCCACTCAGTGCCACGAAAGCTAGACAGAGCAGGAGGGGGCGAAAAAGGCGAGATGACATGGTGGCCATGACGGCGTGGTCACACTTCGACGACGAACTGGCGGAACCGTTCATCCCGAACTTCAAAGCCGAGGCTGGCGGAGCGCCGCGTTCGTGACCATCCGGTTCCAGATATTGTGTCCGCCACTCCGATGGGGATCGAGGTTGGGCAAGCAGGCGGCATTGGAGGCAACCCGATGGATTCATGGCCGGTTCCTCAAGCACGTCAGATTAGGGTTTCGTTGCACCCGTGCCGGTCGCCGGCAGCGCCAGCACCAGGGCGGTAGTGGCCCAGCCGGCGGCGCTGATGGAGATGAACTGGTCCGCGCCATGCGGATAGCCGGACTCGAAATAGGACTGGATCGGCTTGCTCCGGGTCTTTACGTGCCAGGAGCCGTCGGGCTGTTGCTTCGACAGGAGATAGTCCAGGCCCTTGCGATAGGACGGGTCCGTCAGGGCCAATCCGCCGGCCTGACGCAGCGCGGTCAGCGCGGTGCCGGTGGCGTAGGCATCGGTCCCGAGGTCGGGAAGCTGCGCCCACCCGCCATCCGCCTGCTGCGTCTGGAGTAACTCCTGCGTGGCCTTGCGGATTTCCTCGTCCGGCACATTCGCCAACTGCAACGCCCGCAGACGGAACACACGGTCCTCGGTGTCCTCTGCCGGAGTCTTGAGCAACCAGGTGCGGACCTGAGCGAAGCGTTGCTCGATGCGCTCGTGTTGCGCCGGGGTGCCATAGGTCTTCAACCCGCGCAGTGCCGCGTGGGTGGACGTGAACAGGCTTTGCTCCGTCGGCGGACGGCGCGACTGAGGCCGCCAATAGTCTAGTTCCCGCTGCCAGCGCAGCAGGTATTCGGTCACGGCGGCGGTGGTGGCATCCGGCTTCCAGCCGCCGTTTTCAAGGGTCCAGAGGGCATACCCGGCGGTGTCGGTCTGGCCGCCCTGGCCTTTGCCAACGACGTAGTTAGTCTGGTTCTTGGCGAGGAAGTCGGCAGTGAACTTCACCTGTTTGCCCAATTCCGCCGTATCAATCTTGAAGCCACGCGTCTGGGCCACGCTAAGGGCCATCACGGGCAGACCTTGGTTATGGCAGGTGAAGCACCGCTCGCGCTTCTCCATGGAGCCACGCGCACCGGTCGTGAGCAGGGGGAGGGAACGCTCGACGGCAGCGCGGATGGTGTCTGGCGTGGGTCCGGTCTCCGCCGCCTGAACCGGGTCCCGCATCAGCAGGCAGAGCAGCAGACTGGCCCGGCTGACGAAGCGAAACGCGGCTTTGGCAAGGTTGCTCATGTGGTGCCGGGAATCCTGCCACGACCGCCAGTGTCCCCGCACGAGGATTCGTGCCGCCCTACTTCTTCTTCAGCAACTCGGCGGCCTTGGCCTGCACTTCGACCCAGCGGCGGTCCCAGTCGTCCCAATGAGCGGCCCATTCCCCGCCTTTGAACTGCAGGCGTGCCTTGGGCAGCAACTCCGCCAGCGTGTCCAGATCCCGCTGGAGGGTCTTCTTCTCCTTCCACATTACCCACGTCTCAATCAGGACGAGGTGGTTCTCCGGGAACTCCGGCGAGAGTTCGACTGCTTTGAGGAGATGCGGGCGTGCCTTGGATTTGCTCCCCAAGCTGATCGGCCAGCCGGGGGCGTCCCGGTAGAGCAGGCCCAGACAGCGGTCGGGACCGGCGTAGTCCAGACGCGGGCTCATGCCGGAGGAGAGATCGAGGCCGCGCTCCAGGTCCTTGACGATGCCCAGCGCGTCGAACCACTTGGTGCGGGCAAGCTGGCCGAGGTTCATCGCAAGGTAGTAGTGGCCTTCCGGCACCGTGGGCGCGCGGATGACCAGGGCGCGGCAGACCTTGATGCCTTCCTCGGCCAGGGCGGCGCGCTCCTCCTCCTTCGCCGCGAACTCGCCCCGCCAGAAGCACGCCTCGCCCAGCGCCCAGGCGGCGGGGATGCTGTTGGTGTCGGCCTGGAACCGCTTGCGGGCGTTGATCAGCTTGATCTGGGCGGCGTCGGCGAAGCGGGGCGAAAACGTGGCGAGGGGGATGTCGGCGGGTTTCTTGGCCTGCGGGGCAGGTGCCGGAGCGGAAACGGGCAGCAGGAGGAGGCTGGCCGCTACGATCAGGCTGCCCAGCGGGCGCAAGCCCCCCTGGGACCGCCCGGTTGAGGCGGCAGAAATAGGCGTTGCGCTAGTGTTGCCCTGCTCCATATAGTGCTGCGATGCGTTTTAGTTGGAAACGGCCTCTGTTGGCAATCCTCCCCGTGCTCGCACTGGGGATGGTTGGCTGCGGCGGTTTTCGGACCTCCCAAGGAGTGTCGCCCTCGACCTTCCTGTTTCCGAGGTTAATCCACGCACCAACGCAGACCACGCCGGCCGAGCGCCTTCAAATCGCGCCTGAGCCGGTGCCACAGGTCGCTTCAGTTCAGTAATACTATGCGCTTCCCCCTCGCGCTGACGGTCAAAATCGCCCGTCACATCATCAAGCACAAGCTTCGCAAGACGCCGAAGTTCGCCATGGTGCTGCAATTGGAGCCGTTGCATACGTGCAACCTAACCTGCACCGGCTGCGGACGCATCCGCGAATACTCCACTTCCCTCAAGGACATGGTGCCGCTGGAGCAGTGCCTGGCCGCCGCGCAGGATTGCGACGCGCCGATGGTGTCCATCTGCGGTGGCGAACCCCTGATCTATCCCAAGATCGAGGAACTGGTCGCCGGCCTGCGCGAACAGGGCCGCATCATCTACATCTGCACGAATGCCATGTTCATGCGGAAGAAGATGCGCGACTACATGGCCACGGTCTTCACGCCGGAGATGGAGCCGAAGCTCCAGCAACTCCTCGCCGAGAAGCTGGTCACCGAGAAGGAAGCCGAGGCCATCCGCAAGGCCGATGCCGCCGCGAAGGCCAAGGTCGTCATCAAGCCCAGCAAGTGGATGTATTGGAACGTCCATGTGGACGGCCTGGAGTTCACCCACGACCTCATCGTCGAGCGCGAAGGCGTGTTCAAGGAATGCGTGCTCGCCATCAAGATGGCCAAGATTCTCGGCTACCAGACGGCCACGAACACGACCGTTTACAAGGAAACCGACGTCCAGGAGATCGAGGACATGTTCAAGTTCCTCTCCTCGCTCGACGTGGACGGCCACACGATCTCCCCCGGCTACGACTACGACGCCGCCAAGAAGGACATGGTCAAGCGCCTGGGTCGCGACCCGAAGGAATTCTTCCTCACCCGCGACATGACGCGAAAGAAGTTCGCCAAGATCGAGGAGTGGGGCCAGCTCTTCACCATCTTCGGCACGCCTGTCTATCAGGAGTTCCTCGCTGGCAAACGCGAGCTGACCTGCACCGCCTGGGCCATCCCGACCTACAACGTCAAGGGCTGGAAAGCGCCGTGCTACCTGATGACGGACGGCCATTACCCGACCTACGGCGAGATGCTCGGCACGGTGAAGTGGGAGACCTATGGCGTGGTGAACGGCGTCGCGCGCGACTCGCGCTGCGAGCACTGCATGGTCCACTGCGGTTACGATCCCAGCGGCGCGCTGAGCAACAAGCCGCGCGACACGTGGATCAACATGAAATACAACTTCGGCTCGAAGCCGAAGCCATATGCCGCCAGCCCCGAACTGGAGAAGCGAGCCTTCAACGGCGTGACCATCGGCAAAGGCCACCTCGCCGAGGCCAAGGCCGCCATCAACCCCGCCGCCAGCGCACGCGGTGCCTTCACCCGCAAGGAAGAGGAGCACACGCATGCCCCGGCCGCCACTGGCGGTGGCTGTGGCACGGGCGATACGTCCCAGCGCGATGACTTGCTTGCCAAGATCAAGGCGAACGGCACGGTGGCGACGAAGGCGGAGTAACGCCTTCAACTACCCAACGATTTCAGAGTTAGAACCCATGAGTGCATTGTTTTTGTCTCCTCCTTCTTTCGACGGCTTTGACGGCGGCGCCGGTGCGCGCTACCAGGCCACCCGCGAGGTCACCAGCTACTGGTATCCCACCTGGCTGGCCCAGCCCGCCGCGCTGGTGCCCGGCAGCCGGCTCCTCGACTGCCCGCCGCACCATATTGACATGGCCAAGTGCCTCGCCATTGCGAAGGACTTCGACCACGTCATCATCAACACCTCCACGCCGTCGATGAAGAACGACTGCAAAGTCGCCGAGGCCATCAAACAGCAGAAGCCCGCCACCAAGATCGGCTTCGTGGGCGCGCACGCCATGGTGCTGCCCACCGAGACGCTCAAGGCCTCCTGGGCTATTGACTGGGTTGCGCGCAAGGAGTTCGACTTCACCTGCAAGGAAGTCGCCGAGGGCCGCGAGCTTTCGACCATCAAGGGCGTCTCCTACAAGGACAGCGAAGGGAAGATCAAACACAACCCCGAGCGCGAGATGATCTCCGACATGGACTCGCTCCCGTGGGTGGCGGACGTTTACAAGCGCGACCTCGAGATCGAGAAGTATTTCATCGGCTACCTGCAGCATCCCTACGTCTCGATGTATACCGGTCGCGGCTGCCCGGCCCAGTGCACCTTCTGCCTCTGGCCGCAGACCATCGGCGGGCACAAGTATCGCGTCCGCAGCGCGCAGAACGTGGCCGACGAGATGGCCTACATGAAGAAAATCTTCCCGCAAGTGCGTGAGTTCTTCTTCGATGACGATACGTTCACCGCCAACCTCCTGCGCGCCCGCGAAATCGCCAAGAAGCTCGGCCCGCTCGGCGTGGACTGGTCGTGCAACAGCCGCGCGAACCTCG
>CAZOCL010000378.1:0-6325 GCA_964578245.1 uncultured Klebsiella sp.
ACGCGCTCGGTCAAGCCCACCCACGCGGGCCGGGTGTTTCTCGACGAGGCGCGCGGGGTGCTGGCAGCGGCCAACCTGGCGGAGCAGCGGGTGAAGAAGGCGAGCCAGGGGCTGGTGGGCACACTGCGCCTCGGGGTCATCGCCCCGAACGCCAACGCCTGGCTGGCGGGCATCCTGCGCAAGTTCCACCAGCAATATCCCGGGGTGCAGCTTTCGCTGTTCGATCTCACGACCCCGGTCCAAATCGAACGCCTCCGCGCCGGGGAGCTTGATGCGGGCCTGCTGCGGCCGCCCGTGGGCTTTCCGGAACTGGCCAGCAAGCTGGTCGTCGAATCCGGCCTGGTGCTGGCGCTGCCGGCCGGGCACCGGCTGGCGCGGAAACGCCGGCTCGTCTGGGCGGACTTTCACAATGAGGAACTGGTGCTCGGCCATCCGCGCATGCAGCATGGTTTCTATGACTCGTTCTTCGCCGCCTGCGAACAGGCCGGGGCGAAGCCGACCGTGGCCCAATACACCAACGACATCCAAACCAAGCTCTGGCTCATCTCCGCCGGGTTCGGCATCGCGCCCACTGTGGCGACTTTTGAAGAAGTGCGCCGTCCGGGCCTGGTGTTCCGCCCGCTGCCGCCGGGGCTGCCGCTGGTCCAGACCATGCTCGTGTGGCGGCGCAGTGATGAGTCCCCCATGCTCGCGCATTTCCGCGCGTGCTTCTGAGCGGGCAACGTCGCAAAAAAACCGTGCGGGGGCCGCAGAAACGGGAGCACGTCGGAGTGGTTCGAATGCACTTTTCCAGCCGCAGCCTTCTTCGGCGTAAACGCCGCGCTTCAGGGCGGCTTCACGGAATCGTAACCTCCCCGCCACCGCGCCAGCACTTGGCGGTGCTCAACTCATCGGGCAAGGCCAGTGCCCATGTCAACGACGAGCACCATCGTTTCCGAGCAAGACTCCATGCCTTCCAGGTGGATGGCGGAGGGCTGTGATGGCCGGCTCACAGTGCGCGATATTCTCGGTGCCCCCATGCCCCATCTGGCCGGCCGGCCGCTGGCGCGCGGGGTGGTGCGCGGGGTGCTGCTCGCTTTTGGCGGCTGCATCATCCGGGTGCATGGGCTGGAGCGGCTCGCACCCGAGCATGATCCTTTCATCCTCGCGCTGAACCACAGCACGAAGCTCGAGGCCCTGTTTCTGCCTGCGTTCTTGTTGCACGCGCGTGGCGGCAAGGCGCTGCACTTCATCGCGGACTGGAACCTGAAGCTCATCCCTGGCCTCGCTTGCGTCTATCGGGCAGGGGACGTCATCACGCTGGATCGCAAGCCCGCGCGTCCGCGCTTCCTGAACGTCCTGCGTCCGCTGCTCACCGATCGGGTGCCCGCCTTCACGCGGGCGGCGCAGCGGTTAGCTGCGGGGGCGTCGGTCGGCATTTTCCCCGAAGGCACGACCAACCGCGATCCGCGCCGGCTGCTGCGCGGCTTCCACGGCGCAGCCCGGCTGTCCTTGCAGACTGGCGTGCCACTGATTCCAGCGGGCACGCGCTTCCCGGAGCATCGTGAGTCACGATCAGTTCCAGAACTGGCGCCGATGGAATTGGAGATCGGTGAAGCCCTGGTGCCGCCCACTGCCGACAACGAACCCTCCACTGCCGCGGTGCGCGCCTGGCACGCCCGCGTGATGAACGAGATCGCCCGCCCGTCAGGAAAAGCGTGGTCCAGCGAAAGGAAAACCCATGATTAGCCTCAGCCGAATCAGCGTCGTCCCCGTCATCTCCGAGTGCGAACGCCAACAAGCGTTGCAGATCCTACGCGCCACCTATGAACGGGAGAAACAGTGGGTGGCCGATGGCAGCAAGGTCTTCTCGCCCGACGATCTTGACCGCTTCGATGTGGGGTGGTTCCTCGCGCGCCGGAGCCGTGAGCCGGTGGGCGTGTTGCGCGTGCTGTTCAACCCGCCGCTGGAACTGTATGCGCGCTATGGCTTCCAGCCCGTGCCTGGCGCGAACTTCGACGTGACCGAGTTTGTGAAGCGCAGCCGGGTGGCGGAGATCGGGCGCTTCGCGGTGCTGCCGGAGCATCGCAAGAACCACTACATCGCCGCCGCGCTCATGCGCGCCGCCGTGCGGGACACGGTGGAGCGGCGGTTCACGCACTATGTCACCGACATCTTTGAGGGCGAGAAGCACAGCCCATATCTCTTCCACACCCGCGTGATGGGCTTCGAGCCGGTGGCGACGCACGATGTTGGCGAACTGAACTGCCCGAACCGCCGCGTCACCATGGTGCTGGACCTCCAGGCCGCCTATCGCCGGCTGCGCGACACGGGTGGCTGGCTCTACCATTACCTCACCGCTGACTGGAGCGAGGCGCTGCACTGCCGGCTTTCCGGTGAGGAGCCGAAAACTGCTGCGGTGCCGAATTTCGCCGACGCGATCCTGGCTTGAACCAACCTTTCCTTCCATGGCTGAAGCAATATTCGACTGGCAGATGGCCGCTGCTCCGCCACCACCCAGCTTTCCGAGCTTCTGCGACCAGGCAATGGCGCAATGGGAATGTGACGAACGTGCTTATGTCCGCCGCGTATTCTGGCGGGCGCTGCCCCGCCGCTCGCTGCCGCTGGCGACCCTGCTCTGGCTGGTGCATCGGGAGTTCTACGCCCGCGATTTTGCACTGATCCGCGAACTGGGCCAGACGCGGGATGCGACCGAGTTTCACATCCTCATCGAGCAGTTTCGCGACGAGGTGATTCGTTCCGGGGGCTGGCTGCGGAACGCCCTGCAACTGCGCGTCTCGGGCCGCCGGTTGCGCCGGCTCCGCTGGGAGCTGCGCTAGCGCTCGTGCTGGCGGCGGACGAGTCGCTTTTCTTGGTCACCTAAAACCAGATTCGTGACAAAGCTTCCGCCGAAGTAATACGCTTCGCGCACATGATTTGCAGGCTTCCGCCCTCTGGGCGGATTTCCATAGGCCAGGCTGGCTGGTTGATTGGGGCAATCGCCCTCGGGTTCTGGCTGACCAGCATCGGCATGCTGGGCGCGGCGGCGGCGCCCGACCGGGTGTTGCTCGTCGGCAGTGAGCAGGATTTTCCGCCTTTTGCCCTCGGCCGGACGGACGCGACAGCGGACGGGTTCACCGTGGAACTCTGGAAGCTCGTGGCCAAGGAACAGGGCCTGAAATACACGATCCGCGTCCGCTCCTTCAGCGAGCTGCTCCAGGAATTCAAGGAGGGCAAGCTGGACGTGATGATCAACCTCGCGCAGTCGGATGGCCGGCGCGAGTTCGCAGACTTCACGGTGCCGCACGTGACCCTGCACGGCGGCGTGTTCGTGCGCGCGGGGGAAACGCGGATCCGCACCGAGGCGGACCTCGCCGGCAAGTCCATCATCGTGATCAACGCAGACCTCGCGCACGACCATGCCATTGCCCATGGATGGCAGCGGCAACTGGTGCCGGTCACGACGGCGGCTGATGGTTTGAAGCTGCTCGCCAGCGGCCAGCATGACGCCATGCTGATGAGCCAGCTCGCCGGGATGCAGTCGCTGCTCAAGCTGGGCATCAACAACGTCAAACCACTCGCGGCCAAGGCCGGATTCTCGCAGAAATTCTCCTTCGCCGTGCGCAAGGGCGACGCGGATTTGCTGGCCCGGCTCAACGAAGGGCTGGCCTTGGTGAAGAGCGGCGGCGCTTACGACGCGTTGTATGAGAAGTGGTTTGGGGTGTATGAGGTCAGGCCCGTCGGCCTTCGCGACGTGCTCAAGTATGTCGTGCCCCTGGGCGTGCTGCTGATGATTCCGACCGGCTGGTTGCTCCAGCGGCGTAAAGTCGAACGCCGGCGCATCGCGACCGTCATGCGGGAGAGCGAGGAGCGGCGTCGCCAGCTTGCGGAGACACAGTCCATTCTGGACGCCCTGCCCGCCAAAGTGGTCCTGCTCAGCCCCGACGGGACCATTGTGGCCGCCAACCAGATGTGGCGGCGTGCGCCCGGAGTGCAGGCCCAGCTCGGCCCACAATTTGGAGTGGGCCTGAACTATGTTGAAATCTGCGGTCGTGTGCTGGGCGGTCCGGCCGGCGAGTTGGCGGGCGCATCCGACGGCATCCTTGCGGTGCTGCGCGGCCGGGCCAGGGAATTCGTGCATGAGTATGCCACTCCAGGACTGGACGAGGTGCGGTGGTTCCGGCTCATCGTGGTGCCGCTCGTCGAGAGCCGGCTGGCCGGGGCCGTGGCCATGCACATGAACGTCACCGCGCTCAAACGGGCCGAGGCCGTGCGGGACGAGAGCCGCCACCTCCTCGAAAAGGCGCAGCAGATCGGGCACATCGGCAGCTGGGTGTATCAACTGGCGGACGATGGCAAGGCCACCGGCAAGGTGATCTGGTCGGCTGAGACCTGCCGGATCTACGGCTTGGGACCGGACGAATTCGACGGCAAACTCGACACCTTTTTCAGCCTCGTGCATCCCGAGGACCGGGAGATCGTGATGGGTGCCTCCCGCACGGCGCTGGCCAGCGGACGTCCCTTCGATTTCGAATACCGCATCCGGCACCGGAATGGCCGCGTGCGCTGGGTGCACGGTGTCGCTGATGTGGAACGGGACGAGGCTGGGAAGCCGTTGCGCATGACCGGGGTGGTGCAGGACATCACGGAGCGGAAACAACTGGAGGACCAGTTGCGCAACGCCCAGAAGATGGAGGCCATCGGCCAGCTTGCCGGCGGCATCGCCCATGATTTCAACAACATCCTGGGTGCCATTCTGGGCAACGTTGAACTGGCCTTGAACCCGCCTCCGGCCGAGCCGGAGATCGCCCAGCACTTGAACACCATCCGGGACGCCAGCCGCCGGGCGGCTGACCTGGTCCGGCAGATCCTCCTGTTCAGCCGCTGTCAGGAAGCGCGCCGCCGCCCGTTGCGGCTGGAGAAGGTGGTGAAGGAGGCGCTGTCGCTGTTGCGGGCTTCCCTGCCGGCGAGCATCGAATTCCGCACCGAACTGGCCCAGACCTGGACCGTGCTGGCCGATCCTTCGGAGATCCACCAGGTGACCATGAATCTCTGCACCAACGCCGGGCACGCCATGCAGGACCGGCGCGGCGTGCTCAAGGTCGAGCTTGCCAACACGGAGGTGGACCCCGCGCTGGCGCGGGCTCATCCCGATCTCCGGCCGGGGCGCTACGTCCGGTTGAAGGTCGAGGACAACGGTTGTGGCATGGACCGCGCCACGCTGGCGCGGATCTTCGAGCCTTTCTTCACCACCAAGCCCGTGGGCGAAGGCACTGGCCTGGGCCTGGCCGTGGTGCATGGCGTGATGAAGAACCACGACGGCGGCGTGGTGGTCGAGAGCCGGCTGGGCGAAGGCACCGCTTTCCTCCTCTATTTCCCGGTCTTCGACGACGAAGTCGGGGAGCTGTCGGCCACGACGGAGCCGGTCCCGCAGGGCCGGGGCGAACGGGTCTTGTTCGTGGACGACGAGGAGCCGCTGACCACCGCGGGCAAGGAGGCCTTGGAACGGTTTGGCTACCAGGTGACGCCCGTGAATGATCCGGCCGTAGCCTTCGAGCTGTTCAGCCGCCAGCCCGATCAATTTGATGTGATGATGACGGACCTCAACATGCCTGGGATGAGCGGGGCCGCCCTCGCGCAGAAGCTGCGGAGCATCCGGCCGGAGCTGCGGCTGATCCTGACGACGGGATTCAACGCCACGTTGACTGAGGACGTGGCCCGGGAAATGGGCTTTGGTGCCTTGCTGCCCAAGCCCTACGATTTGCGCAGTCTGGGGGAGACCATGCACCGGGTCCTGCGAAACAGTTGAAAGCGCCTTTTAACTTTCCGCCCCTTGGCCGCGTGCTTACGCTGCCGCGCAGTGAAGCAAGCTGGATCGGGAAGCCAAAGTCGGTGGCCTGATCTTGGTCTGGTCGCTCTGCCAACATGAACACCATTCTCCTCGGGAAAAGCTCCTTGCGCACCAGCCGGCTGGCCTACGGCTGCTGGCGCATCGCGGACACGGAAGAGCTCGGCCGCACCGTCGGACGCGCGGCGGTCATCGCTGCCTACGAGGCTGGCTACACGCTCTTCGACCAAGCGGACATCTACTGCGGCGGTCGTTCGGAGAAGGCCTTTGGCGATGTGCTGCGGGAGGTCGCCGGGATGCGTCAGCGGGTGTTCATCGCCACCAAGTGCGGCATCCGGCTCGCTGGCGATCCTGTGGCGGAAGCGCCGTTTCGGTATGACTTCTCCGCGGCGCATATCGTATGGAGCTGCGAGCAGTCCCTCCGGCGGCTGGGCGTGGAGACGATTGACCTCTACCAGCTCCACCGGCCCGACTGGCTGATGAACCCGGACGAGGTGG
>CAZOCL010000379.1:0-6316 GCA_964578245.1 uncultured Klebsiella sp.
TACCGCGAGCTGTTCTGGTTCCTCGCCTGGCGCGACATCCTCGTGCGCTACAAGCAGGCCGTGCTGGGCGTCGCGTGGGCCGTGCTCAAGCCGTTCCTCACCATGGTCGTGTTCACGGTCGTCTTCGGGAAGCTTGCGGGCTTCTCCGAACGAAAGGGGATGAACTTCGAGACCTACGCGGTGCTCACGCTCGCCGGGCTGCTCCCCTGGCAGTTCTTCGCCAACGCGATGGCGGAGAGCAGCAACTCGCTGGTCGGCTCGTCGAACATGATCTCCAAGATCTACTTCCCGCGCCTCATCATCCCGGCCAGCGCGGTCATCAGTGGCGCGGTGGACTTCGCCATCGGCCTCGTGATCCTCTTCGGCGTGATGCTCTGGGCGGGCGTGAACTGGCACCTGAACCTGCTCCTCCTGCCGGTGTTTTTCTTCGTGGCCTTCGCCGCCGCGTTCGCCATCGGCCTGTGGCTCTCGGCGCTGAACGTGAAGTATCGCGACGTGAAATACATCGTGCCCTTCATCGTGCAGATGGGCCTCTACGCCAGCCCGGTGGCCTTCCCGTCCAGCATGGTGCGCGAGAAGTTCGGCGACACCGTGTTCTTCCTCTTCAGCCTGAACCCGATGGTCGGGGTGATTGACGGCTTCCGCTGGGGCGTGCTGGGCGCGGCCTTCGAGCCCTTCTGGCCGGGCTTCTGGATCAGCATCGGCGTGATCGCCGTGCTGCTCGTCAGCGGCGCGCTCTACTTCCGTCGCGCGGAAAAGACGTTTGCGGATGTGATTTGACCACCCATGGACACGAAGAGGCACGAAGCAGAGAGCGGCGGCCTTCGCGAGATCGCGAGCGTGCTGCGTATTGCGTGTTGCGTGTTCAAGGCCGAACGCGATCGGCGTAATTCACGTAACACGCAACACGCAACACGCAGCGGCCGGTTCAGTCCCGCTCCCCTTCGTGTTTATTCGCGTCCATTTGTGGTTTCCCTTTAACGCATGCCCAAGCCCATCATCAGCGTCCGCGGCATCTCCAAGCAGTATCGGCTCGGCGCGGCCAAGACCCAGGACACCTTGCGCGACCAGCTCTCGCACTGGGTGAAGAACCTGGCGCGCGGCGAGAGCGAGGACGTCAGCGAGTCCTTTTGGGCCCTGCGCGACGTCTCTTTCGATGTGCAGCCCGGCGAGGTCATCGGCGTCATCGGGCGCAACGGCGCGGGCAAATCCACGCTGCTCAAAGTCCTCAGCCAGATCACCGAGCCGACCGAGGGAGAGATCTACCTGCGTGGGCGCCTCGCCTCGCTGCTCGAGGTCGGCACCGGCTTTCACCAGGAACTTACCGGTCGCGAGAACATCTTCCTCAACGGCGTTGTCCTCGGCATGACGCAGGCCGAGGTGCGCGCGAAGTTCGATGAGATTGTCGAGTTTGCCGAGGTCGGCAAGTTCCTCGACACGCCGGTGAAGCGCTATTCCTCCGGCATGTATGTGCGCCTGGCTTTCGCCGTCGCCGCGCATCTTGAGCCGGAGATTCTCGTAGTGGACGAGGTGCTCGCCGTGGGCGACGCCGCGTTCCAGAACAAGTGCCTCGGCAAGATGCAGGACGTGGCGAAGAACCGCGGTCGCACCGTCCTCTTCGTCAGCCACAACATGGCCGCCGTGCAGGCGCTTTGCGGGCGCATCATCCACATGGGTGGCGGCAAGCTGATCGGCGACGGCGACCCCGACACGCAGATCAACGCCTACCTCGGCGAGATCAAGAAGCCGCGCACCGACATCGCCGTGCCGCTGGGCAAGATCATCGAGTGCCGGCAATTGGAGTTTACGCCGAACCCCATCGTCAGTGGGCAGCCCATGGAGTTCACGCTGGAACTCGGTGCGAAGCAGCGCACGCAGCTTATTGACTGTGCCATCTTGATTTACAGCGTCTATGGCCAGCGCGTGGCCATCCTGGACCTGCGCAAGCCCTCCGGCCAGTTCACTGTCGCGCCCGATCAGCCGTTCCGCTGCACCGGCCGCATCAAGGATTTCCCGCTCGTCGAGGGCGACTACCGCGTGGGCCTCTTCGTGAACTGCTCGGAGTATTACAGCGACTACCACGACCTCGCCTCGCTGACCGTGAGTGCCGCGACGAAGGAAGGTGAACTCGCCCCCTACGCCGCCCACTTCCGCGGGTTGGTGGAGCTGGAGTGTGAAGTGAAATATTGACGGTCGCGCCACGGGCGCTGGCTCAGAATCCAGGTGACATTCCCCATGCGATAGTTTTCATTCGCCAAGGTTCACGCCATGTCCAAGTCCGTTCTCATCGCACTGGTTGCCGGCCTCGCGCTGGGCATTCTGATTGACCGGAAGTGGCTGGCTGCACCGACGCCTGCGGCATCAGGTGATCCTCGGGGCACGAACGTTTTCACTAATAATTCAGCCGCCATCGCGCGACGTCCGAATCCCAGGCCCAAGGACAAGGAACCCGGCGAACCGGTGCCGGACGTCCCGCCGGAACTGAAACCGCTTTCTCCGGCCGAGTTCACCGCCGGGCTCGCAACCGCGCGGAACCAGAAGAACTTTACCGCCCGTCAAGCCGCCATCAGCAGCCTGGCGGAACGTGTGGAGGCGGCGGACGTCCCGCAGGCCCTGGCCCAGCTCGAATCCCTCCCGCCCAATGAGCGTTCCGGCGTGCTGGACACGTTGCTGAGCAAGTGGGCCGAGAGCGACCCGCGCGCGGCGATCGCGTATGCCGCCCGGCTGCCACGGGTGGGCGAACGGAACGAACTGCTCGCCAGTCTCGCCCGGGTCTGGGCCGGGCAGGAGCCGCAGGCTGCGCTGGAATGGGCCAAGTCCATTCCGGCGGGACCGGCCCGCAATGGAGTGCTCAGTTCCGTGCTGGGTGAATGGGGCACCCACGATCCAGCGGCGGCCCTTGCTCAGGCGAAGGATCTCCCGCCCGCCGCACGGAATGACGTTTACAGCGGGCTTTTCTCCAGCCTCGCCAGCCAGGATCCGGCCGCTGCGTTGCGAGCGTTGGAGTCCGTCCCCACCGGTCCGCAACGGCGTAACATCCTCGATCAAATCGCCCAGAGCTGGGCGCTCCAGGACCCGGCCAGTGCGGCCGCCTGGGCCAAGGGTCTCACGGAACCCGCCGAGCGCAGTGCCGCCGTCCAGAATGTGGCGCAACACCTCGCGGCCACCGATCCCAAGGCGGCGGTGGAACTCGCCCTCACGCTGCCCGCCGGCGGCTCCCAGAATCAGGCCCTGGCCACCATTGCGAGTGCGTGGGCAGGCCGCGATTTGCCGGCTGCACTGGAGTGGGTCAAACAACTCCCGCCGGGCGTGCGCCAGCAGGCCATGCAGCAGGTGGGCTGGCAGTGGGCGCAGCAGGCTCCGCAGGAGGCGGTGGACTACGCCCTGAAGCTGCCCGCAGGCAATGAGCGGAACCAGTTGCTCGCCCAGGCCGGCGGCCAGCAGGCACACCGTGATCCCGCCGGGGCCTTCCAGTGGGCGCAGAATCTTCCCGCCGGACAGGATCGCGAGCAATTGTTGCAGACCGTGCTGACGACCTGGGCGCACCAGGACCCCGCTGCCGCCGCCGCAGCGGCCGGACAAATCCCTGCCGGCCGGAACCAGCAGAACGCCTTGCGGCAGATCGCCAGCCAGTGGGCCTCGCAAGACCTGGACGCTGCGCTGGCGTGGGCCAAACAACTCCCGGCCGCCTCGCAGACGGTGGCCTTCCAGTCGGTTGCGGGCCAATGGGCGCAGCGCGATCCCGTGGCGGCGGCCAGCTTTGCGGAGCAATTGCCGGCGAATCCACAGCAGGCGGGTCTGTTCAGCCAGGTCGCCAGCCAATGGGCACAGAACGACCCCGCCGCCGCCTTGGGCTGGGCCGCAAAACTTCCCGCCGGTGATGGCCGGTCCACCGCCGTCTCCGCTGTCTTCAGTGCCTGGGCGGAGAGCGACCCGGCCGCCGCCGCGCAAAACGCCGCCACCCTCACTGGCCCGCTGCGCTCCCAGGCGCTCGACAGTCTGGCCAGTTCGTGGGGTGAGAGCGACCCCCAGGCGGCCGCCGCGTGGCTTCTGAACCAGCCGAAGGACAAGGCGCGCGGGGACGCGCTCGCCTCGCTCGTCGGCACCTGGGCGGGCAATGATTCCGCCGCAGTGACGGACTTTGTGGGCAAGCTGCCTCCCGGCCGCGAACGCGACGGCCTTCTGAACAACCTGGTCAGCAACCTGCACGACGATCCGGCCCAGGCCGTCACCCTGGCGCAATCCATCCAGGACGCCAGCATCCGCTCCAGCAGCTTCGAGCAAATCGCCCGCCAGTGGCTTCAGACGGACCCGGAGGCCGGTCGCAAGTGGGTCGAGTCCGGTCCCTTCACCGCCTCGCAGCGGGAGCGGTTGCTGAAAAACCAGTGAAGCGCCGCTTACGAATCTTTGTCCGCCATGGCCATAATTTTTTCGTGCCTTTTCAGCGTCACCACCGATAATCCGCGCCGAATATGACCATTTGGATCTTGGCGGTGCTCCTGTTTGGGATCGTCGGTGCGCTGGGCCGGCAGGTCGGCGGCATCCGCATGGGGATTTCCCTGGCCGGCGTGATTGTCGCGCTGTTCGTGGCGGGACCGCTCGCCCCCTTTGTGCGCAAGGCCTTGAGCGCCGTCGGCGCGGGCGGCCCGATCACGGTCTGGATGCTGGCCGCGCCACTGGCCTTCCTTGCGGTGATGCTCATCTTCAACAGCATCGCGATGGCGGTTTACCTCAAGTTCAGCGGCTACTACCTGCACCGCGCCCCGGACGACGTGCGCATGCGCTGGCAGCGGCTGGATGCGGGCATGGGCCTCAGCGCCGGCCTGCTGGCTGCCGTCATCTACCTCATTGCGGCCTCCGCCTACATCTATCACCTCGGCTATGTGACCACCCAGCTCGAGTCTCCCAACGAGAATCCCGTCTGGCTGAAGGTCGTGAACAAGCTGCGGGAGGATCTGGCCAGCTCGCAGTTTGACCGTGTGGCTGCGGGGGTCACCACCGCTTCGCCAGAGCTTTATCAGGCGGCGGATGTGCTCGGGCTGCTCTACCACAACCGTGAACTGCAATCGCGCCTGCCGGAGTATCCGCTCTTCATGTCGCTCACCGAGGTCCCCGACCTGGTAACCGCCTTCACCAACGAAACCTTTGGCGTGCTGCTGCCCGCGAAGACGAATGTGTCCTTGATCATCAAGGACCCCTCCTTCGAACAGATCCTCGCCCACCCGGAAATCCAGCGTGTGACCAAGGAACTCGACCTGCCGGACCTGCTAAACTATCTCAAGACCGGGAACTCTCCGAAATACGCCAGCGAGCCGCTGGTGGGGCGGTGGCAGATCGACATCAAGAGCACGGTCCTCCAATTCGCCCGCAACACCCCCGGCACCACGGTGCTGAACCAGAACCGTCTGAGCTATCTCCTCCGCTTGCGCATGTCCGACTACCTAATTCTGGTCACTCCGGACGAGAAACTGTTCGTGAAGGGCAAAGAGAAGCCTATCGGCAACTTCGCCACCTTGCTGGCCAACCGGTTCGTCGTCCAGCCGTTGCCCACCACGGTCCCCACCAATGCCCCGCCGACCTTGTTCACCGGGACCTGGAAGAAAGAGGGGGACAAGTATCAGATCAGCATCAGTGCCGACGCGTCGGGCAAGGCGGCCGAGGGGATGTTGATCGAAAACGGCAAGAAGCTCGTCGTTTCGATGGGCAACAACGCGCTGGTCTTCGTCAAGTGAGCCGCGGTCGGTGACCTGGTGGTTGCCAGGCTTCCCAATCAGTGCACCGGCAGCCAGATGCCGAAGGTGGTTCCCTTGCCCGGCTTGGAATGCACCTGCACCTCGCCCCGGTGCGTCTCGATCACCCGCGCCACAATGGCCAGGCCCAGCCCCGTCCCTTTGGCTTTCGTCGTCGCCAGCAGCGAACTGAACGCCTTCTTCTGCTGTTCTTCGCTCATCCCCGCACCCGTGTCCGAGAATTCGATGTGGACATGCGTCGGCTCTTTGCGCGTGCGTGGCTGGCGCAGGCCGCGCGTGGTGATGGTGAGGCGACCGCCCTCGGGCATGGCCTCGACCGCGTTGAGGGTCAGGTTGAGAAACGCCTGCTCCAGTTGCGTCGCGTCCGCCATCACGGGCGGAAGCTGCGGGTCCAGCTCGCGCACTACTTCCACGCGTTGCTGCCGCAGCTTGTGCCGCGTGAGCAGGCTGAGATCGTCAAGTAGCTGGTTCACGTTCACGGGAGCCAGCCGCGGCTCCGTGCTGCGGGCGAAGTCCAGCACCTGCTCCACCACGCGGTTCAGGTGGTCCATCTTCTCGCCCATGAT
>CAZOCL010000380.1:0-1400 GCA_964578245.1 uncultured Klebsiella sp.
GTGAAGAAGCACTCGCAGGTGAGCTGCCAATACATCAGGTTCACCTTCTCGCGCTCGTTCCGGTAGGAATCCATCACGATGAACTTGTCCCGCCGCCCCACGCGCTCGATCTCGCGCAACGCCTGAAAGAGCTGCGGCAGCGCGAGGTTGTGCAGCGTGTTGATGGAGATGACGAGGTCGAAGCTCTTGTCTGCGTAGGCCGAGAGATCCGCCGCCGTGCCGGTGCGGAGAAACGGTTTCGTGTCCTCCACCGCGTTCGCAATCGCGTAGTCCGAGATGTCCAGGCCGAACGCCTCCATGCCCTCCGCCCGGAAGTCATGCACCACGAAGCCCTTCGCGCAGCCGATGTCCAGCACGCGGTCGCCGGGCTTGAGGCCGTAGTGCGCGATGAGCTTGCGCGCGAAGGCCACCCAGCGCCCGTCATACTTGAACCCGCCGTAGCCATAGCGCCGGTCGCCGTCGAAGTATTCCTGCCCGAACCGCTTCGACACCGTGGCGCACTCGGCCTTGTCGTAGTCCACCACGCGCTGCACATAGTTGCGCTTCGTCGCGTTGTGGATGGCGGAGATGAAGTCGAGTTTGGCCATGCGCGGGAGCGGTCAGCCAGCCAGTTCAGCCACTTCCTGGAAGATCACCGCCGGGTCCAGGCCGTGGGCCTTGAGCAGATCGTAGTGCGAGCCATAGACGTGGATGAACTCGTCCTTGAGCGAATACGTGCGCAGCCGGCAGCGTGCGCCGCTGTCCCACGCAATCGCCTTCACCTGCGGACCCAGCCCGCCAAAGGGCGCGTGCTCCTCCAGCACCACGACCGTCTTGAACTTCGCCAGCAGCGCGCGGATGCCCGGCTCGTCCAGCGGCTTGAGGCTGTGCACCGAGACGACAGCGGTGGAGAGATTTTTCTCCTTTTCCAGTTTCGCCGCGAGTTCGCAGGCCATCTTCGTGATCGGCCCGTAGGTGAGGAAGCACACGTCCGTGCCGCCCCGGATGCAGCGCACCTTGCCAAACTGAAACGGCTCGGGCGCGGCCGCCGTGAGGTCCGGCTCGCCCGCCTTGCCCAGCCGCAGATAGACCGGTCCGGTGACGCCCATGCTTGCCTTGGTCACGGCGGCGGCCTCTGCGGGGTCGCAGGGCGCGAGCACCGTCATGTGCGGGATCGCGCTCATCAGCGCGACGTCCTCCTGCGCGTGGTGCGTGCTGCCGAGCGTGGAGTAATTCACGCCGCCGCCCACGCCGACGAGCTTCACCGGCAGATTCTGGTAGCAGCAGTCCAGCCGCACCTGCTCAAAAGGCCGGTAGATGGTGAACGTGGCGATGGTGTAGGCAAACGGCACCATGCCGCGCAGCGCCAGCCCCGCGCACATGCCCACCATGATCTGCTCGGCCACGCCGACGTTGATGAA
>CAZOCL010000380.1:1500-6300 GCA_964578245.1 uncultured Klebsiella sp.
GCACCCTTCCACTTCCTTGATCGCGATCTGATACTCCTCCGCGTTCGGCGCGCGGTAGTGCCAGATCGGGACATTCTCCATGTAGCTCACGCCCTTGCCTTTGGTCGTGCGGCCCAGCAGCACAAACGGCTTCGTGCCACTCCGAGCTTTCACCGCGTCGTAGATCGCCTGCGGGTTGTGCCCGTCCACTTCCACCGCTTCCCACCCGAACGCACGGAGCTTGTCGAGCATCGGGTAAAAGTTCGGCAGCGTCTTGCTCGTCTGGCCCAGCGACTGAAAGTCGTTCAAGTCCACCAGTGCCACCAGCCGCGTGATGCCGAAGGACGGCGCGACCATCAAGGCCTCCCACACGGAGCCTTCCTGCAGCTCGCCATCGCTCATCACCACGAAGAGGTCGCGCGCCTTGCCGTTGAGCTTGTCCGCGTAGGCCATGCCCACCGCCAGCCCCAGCCCGTGCCCGAGCGACCCGGTCGAGGCCGCGATGCCCGGCGTGCCGTAGTCGGGATGCGTCGCCAGCGGGAAGCCCGGCCGGCAGAAATTCTCCAGCCACGCGGACGGGATGATGCCCAGCTCCTCGAGCACCACATACTGCGCGGGGGAACCATGCCCCTTCGAGAGGATGAACGTGTCTTCCGTCTCGGGATCGCCCGTGCGCTGCATCAGGCCGAAGTAGCTCGTGGCGACCAGCTCCAGGCACGAGAAGGACGGCGCGATGTGCAGCGCACCGACGGTCTGCGAGATGTCGAGGATGCGCCGCCGGTAGCGCTTGCAGCGGGCCTGGACGGCGGCCGCGTCAAAGGGTGGAGTCGCCATGGTCTGCCTACGTGCGGAGGACGTAGCCCGTGGGCACGTCGCGGATTTGGTCGAGATACTTGCGGCCCCAGGCGATCATCTCCTGGATGCCTTCCTCAATGCTGATCTGCGCCTCCCAGCCCACGTCCTGCTTGATCGCGCTGCTGTCCAGCCAATACCGGCTGTCCTGCCCGAGCCGGTCAGGCACCACTTCGCAGAGCTGCTCGAAGGGCATCGGGAAACCCTCGGCCACCTTCGCCACGAGGTTGCGGATGGAGATCGGGAGCGGCGGGCCGGCGTTGTAAACCTTGCCCAGCGGCGCTTTCTCCGAGACGAGCAGGATCGCCCGGGCCAGGTCGCGCGCGTGGATGTAGGACTTCTCCGCGCGCCCGCCGCCCTGCAACGGGAGCTTCTGCCCGGTCAGGCCGCACAGCACGGCGCGCGGGATCACGCGGTGCAGGAGCTGGCCGGGGCAGTAGGCGTTCGAGGGGCGGATGATGTTCATCCGGAACTTGAGCACGCTCGCCACGGACATCAGGTAGAGATCGAAGGCCGCCTTGGACGCGGCGTAAGGGCTGGTGGGCTGGAGCGGCGTGGTTTCCTTCGCCGCGAAATCCACCGACCCGTAAAGCTCGCTCGTGCCGATCTGGATGAAGCGCTCCATGTAGTCGCGCTTCATCAGGTCCTCGCTCATCTTCGTGAGCGCCACGCAGTTCGTCTCGAAGAAGCGCCAGGACTTCTTCCACGACACCGCGCCCTCGCCCTGCGCCGCGTAGCTGATGATCACCTCGGGCTTCTCGGCGTCGAACAGCTCGAACAGCCGGTCCTGCTCGTGGACCATGTGGATCTGGTGGTAGGCGTAGCGCGGATCGCCCTTGCCCACGTTCAGGGAGAACGGCTCGGGCTTCTCCGGGTTCCGGCCCACGCAAATGACCTTCCTGGCATCCGCATTGGCGAGCAGATACAGCGCCGTGTGGATGCCGAAGGAGCCGCCGCCACCGAGGATCACGTAGGTCTTCATTAGGTTCGTAAAACGGGCCACCACCCGCGCCTGCACGGGTCAGCGAGAGGCGCTGTAACTAGCGCGGTTTGCCCCTCCGGTAAAGCTTCTTTTGCCCCATAACCCCCTCCCTCTCCCCTCAATCCGATTGAAGGGAGAGGGCCAGGGTAGGGGTGTTCCCGGTTCCATCCCGCAGCCAAATCCTGCCGCGCCGCCCTCCCGTAGTGCAACCGGCCACGCCGGAGTTCCATGGAGGAGAGGGAGGTGAGGCGTGGAGCTCTGATTGCGGCTGGCGCAGAGCGAGGGGCTCACCGGACTCCGTGCGGCCTTCCCCCTCACCCCGGCCCTCTCCCCCAGTGGGGGAGAGGGAGAAGCGCACTGGCTGAACACTCCCTGCGGAAAGCGGCGAGAACTGGCCGCACTCCATACCGGTGCACCGCATGGTCTGATGCGCGGGCAATCTTGGTTTTGGCAGGCACGCGCAAAGCGGCCCGGCGGGCCGCGCTCCGGGGGAGCGATGTTCGAACGCTGGAGGCGAGCGCTCGCCAAAGCACCACGCACGGTGAAGCGGCATGAACGCCGCGGTCCTCACGCTCCCGTTGCGATGGGTTGACGGAGGGAGGGGGGCGGTCCAAGACTCGGGTTGTGAACCCTGATATTGCGCGCTTGCGTCCTGACCGCCCGGACACCACGGCTGATACCAACTGTGGAAATAGTCTGGCAAAACGCAGCGCGCAGAACTTTGCGGCAGTCGCGCTGGGGCTCTGGCTGCTCGCGCTCAGCGCTGCGAATTCGGCCACTCCGGCTGCACCCACGCAGCCGCCCGGCTCCCTTGAGCACGTCGGGCGTGTGGCGACCAATCGCACGGTGACGCCGGTGAACCAGGTGGTCACGCCGGCGGGGCTGCAGGTGACGTTGCCGGGGATGCGGCCACAGGCGATTGCGCTCAGTCCGAATGGGCGGCTGCTGGTCACGGCGGGGAAGACGAGTGAACTGGTGGTGGTGGACCCGGCCACGGGGAAGATCCTGCAACGCGTGGCGCTGCCGTCCGAGAAGCAGAACGAGCCGCAGCCCGAGGTGGTTTCGCCGAACATTCTCCAGCCCGATGCCAAGGGACAGGTGAGCTTCACGGGCCTGGTCTTCTCGCCCGATGGGAAGCGCATCTATCTCGCCAACGTCAACGGCAGCGTGAAGGTGTTCCACGTCGCGCCAGATGAGAAGGTCACGGGATCGCACTCGATCCAGGTGCCGCTGGCCAACGCGCCGCGGCGCAAGGAGGAAATCCCCGCCGGACTCGCGGTCTCGCTCGATGGCACGCGGCTCTACGTGGCGTTCAACCTTTCGAACCGGCTGGGCGAATTCGACGCGCTGAGCGGCAAGCTGCTGCGCACGTTTGAGGTCGGCGTGGCGCCCTACGATGTCGCGCTCGCAGCGGGGAAGGCCTACGTGAGCAACTGGGGCGGACGGCGTCCGCACGTGGGGGATGTCACCGGACCGGCGGGCCGCGGCACGGAGGTGCGGGTGGACCCGGTGACGTATGTTGCGAACGAAGGCTCGGTGACGGTGATTGATCTGACCACGGGCAAAGTGCGCGAGGAAGTGCTCGTGCACCGGCACGCGTCGGCGCTGGCGGTGACGCCGGATTACCGGCACGTCGTGTGCGCAAACGCGGCGAGCGACAACCTCAGCGTGATCGACACGGCCACGGACAAGGTGGTCGAGACGATCTGGGTGAAGCAAAGCCCGGCGGACATCTTCGGCGCGTCGCCGAACGCGCTGGCCTTCGATGCGAAGGGGCGGACGCTCTTTGTCGCGAATGGCACGCAGAACGCCATCGGGGTGGTGGAGTTCAAGCCGGGGAGTTCCAAGCTGCTGGGGCTGATTCCGGTGGGGTGGTATCCGGGAGCGATTGCGTTCCACGCCGCGCGGAACCTGCTGTGCGTGGCGAACATCAAGGGCGTGAGTGAGGTGACGAAGACGGAGAAGCAGACGGGCAAGCCGGGCTTCAACTCGCACCAGTATTACGGCTCGCTCTCGCTGGTGCCGGTGCCGCCCGCGAAGGCCTTGCCCGGACTTTCCAGCATCGTGTGGCGGAACTATCGCCGCGAGCAGCTCGCGTTCACGAAGCTCCCGGCGCGACCGGGCCAGCCGGCGCGGCCCGTGCCGGAACGCATCGGCGAGCCGAGCGTGTTCAAGCACGTGGTGTATGTGATCAAGGAGAACCGCACCTACGACCAGGTGCTGGGCGACCTGAAACCCGGCAACGGCGACCCCGGCCTGTGCATCTTCCCCGACCGCATCACGCCGAACCAGCACAAGCTGGCGCGGGAGTTCGTGCTGCTGGACAACACTTATTGCAGCGGGATTCTGAGCGCGGACGGGCATCAGTGGAGCACGACGGCCTTCGCGACGGACTACATGGAGAAGTCGTTCGCGGGGTTCCCGCGCAGCTACCCCGACGGCATGGGCGAGGATGAGATGGATGCGCTGGCGTATGCGCCGACGGGGTTTCTCTGGGACAACGCGCTCAAGCACGGGAAGACGCTGCGGGACTATGGCGAGTTCGCCTTGCCGGCCGTGCGCTGGGCGGACGCGAAGCGCAAGGGCTCGCCGAAATGGACGGATTGCTGGCGGGAGTATCAGGACCGCAAGGGCGAGGTGATCTTTGGCAGCACGCCGGCGGTGAAGTCGCTCACGCACCATCTCGCGACGAACACGGTGGGCTGGAACATGGCCGTGCCGGACCAGTTCCGCGCGGACTATTTCATCCACGAGCTGAAGCAATTTGAGGCGAAGGGCGGGTTTCCCAACCTGGTCATCATCTGCCTGCCGAACGATCACACGAGCGGGACGTCGTCAGGCTCGCCCACGCCAGCGGCGTGCGTGGCGGACAACGATCTGGCGCTCGGACGGATCGTCGAGGCGATCAGCCGGAGCAAGTTCTGGAAGGAGACGGCGATCTTCGCGATTGAGGATGATCCGCAGGCGGGGTTCGACCATGTGAGCGG
>CAZOCL010000381.1:0-6300 GCA_964578245.1 uncultured Klebsiella sp.
CGATCTTGCGGCACCACGCGCAGACATGGAGGAAGGACTCCAGGTAGCTCAGGCGGGAGACGATGAGGTAGATCTTATACGCTGAGAAGATCCAGAGCAGGATGACGACGCCGGATTTGGCGGAGACTTCGAGATAGGTCTCGTTGTTCTCGTCACCCACGCCGAGGTGCTGCCAGATGCCGAACAGCTTGTCCGCCCAGAGCACCATGACGATGGTGATGAAACCCAGCGCATGCCAGAAAAGCGCTTTGTGCCAGTGGACTTCCTGTTTTGGCGGGGGTGGGGCTTTCTTGTCGCCACCACTCATCGTTGTCTCGCTTGAATCGTCCATGCTGGGTTGTTTGGGTGGCCGTTCGGCGGCGCGTTCAAATTCTATATGTCAACCGGTGGATGGTCTTCCTCGCTTTCAGGTGCCGGGTCCAGCCGCGTTGATGTTTGATGGAGATAGGATTCACTTCGGAAAGTGAAAAGCGAGTCAAAAAACGCTGCGCTAATCCGTTAAAGTTTCGCTGGAAGTCGCTGATAGGGCCGTTTGGAAGGGTGGGCCGGGCTGCTCGGCATTGCCAAGCAAGGCGATCAGGTCCGCCATCTCCCAGGCACGCGAACGGGCGGACAAAACGTCGGCAGTGTGGCCGTGCTGCCAGACGGCGTGACGGATAACGAGGCCCGGGTCCATCTGAAACCGGTGCTGGGCCAGCCAGCCGCCGAGGTAGCCGGCGAGCACATCGCCGCTGCCGCCCTGGCCGAGGTCCGGGTTGCCGGAGGAGTTCACGAAGAGCGGGCCGTCGCTCCGCCCGACGAGCGTCTGCCGCCCCTTCAGGACCACCCAGCAGTTCCCCCAGCTCCGGGCGATTTGCTGCACTGCGCTCGCACGGTCGGCGATCACGCTGGCCGTGGTCAGCCCGAGCATCTTCGCCGCCTCGCCGGGGTGCGGCGTGATTAAGCGTAAGGCACCACTCGCGGTTGGCCCGGAAGGCAGCCAGCCCAGCGCGCTCGCGTCTGCGATGACTGGCAACGGTGACTCACCCCAGAGGCGGATGGCTTCCTGAATGAAGCTCTTTGGCAGGTCCACACCGGCGAGACCGGGCCCGATCAAGATGGCGGAGCAGGACGTGGGCAGCGGCGTAGCTTCCACCCACGGATGCACCATCGGCTGGGCAAGCTGCGCCGCGACCATGGGATAGACCCGTTCTGTCGTGAAGACCGTGACCAGGCCCGGCATCGCGCGCAGCGCGCCGCGGGCCGCCAGCACCGCTGCACCGTGGTAACCTTGGCTGCCTGCGAAGATGGCGAGATGGCCGA
Organism: uncultured Klebsiella sp.; assembly: GCA_964578245.1. Classification (GTDB taxonomy): domain Bacteria; phylum Verrucomicrobiota; class Verrucomicrobiia; order Limisphaerales; family SXTU01; genus SXTU01. Next base: position 1,303 of record CAZOCL010000381.1, read on the forward strand.
AGGTGCCCTTGTGCCCCTCGGACGGACGCGGCGGCGGAAAGTGCGCGAAATCCTCGGGCAACGTCCAGTTGAGCTCGGACTGGAAAGGGCAGGGCACCAGGCCGATGTCGGCGGCCACTTCGAGGCGGCCGACGAATGCGCTGGCCCGAGGTTTCACCAGCCCCGGCTTCACCGCGCCGAAAGTCAGGGTGGTCGTGGCGCGGACGGCATCTCCGAGCGGTTCACCGGTGTCCGCGTTCAATCCGGACGGCACATCCACGGCGAGGATTGGGACACGCGACCGGTTCAGCGTGTCGATGAGCCGGAGCCAGTCGCCCGCCAGTGGCCGGCTCAGGCCGATGCCGAACAGCCCATCCACGATGAGCGCGCCAGTGAAGCCGGTCACTTCAGCCAACGCCGCCGCCGGGTCGGTCACGTTCACCACGCGCACACGCCGGTCCGGCAGATCATCGGTGGCGAAGCGTGCGTCGTCGCCGTTGTGCCCTTTGCCGGCGAGGATGAGGATTTCATCCCCCGGACGGGTCATTCGCATCGCACACCGCGCCAAGGCCTGCCCGGCCCGGCGCATGACGGACTCCTCGGAGACGCCGGTGGCCCACGTCGCCTGCTCCCACGCGCGCATCTGGGCAATGGTGATGACCGGTGTCGGCATGAGCCGATTAAGCGTCAAAATTGAGGGCGACGCAATGACAGCCGAGCCCCAGTCCTCTCCTTACGAGTCTCGACAGTTTCAGCATTTGGAACGATACTTCCAGCGCCCTAAAGATGAGAGTGACCAGACATGGCTCGGTAATTGATTTCGAGCTCCCACGCTTCCAATGGCAGCGGTATCGAGGCGTTTTCATCCTCATCACATCCACCTTCGCTGCGTTGGCTATTGCTTTGGCAATCTGGCTGAACCGGATGCCCGTGGGTTACTTTGATTCAACCTCCATCCTCGGGCACCATGACAAAGAGGATGTCCTTGAGGTTGCTTATGGGACGGTGACGTGGCGGACGTGCTGCGGCGACACGGAAGCCGGAACATTTTCCCGTCAGCCGGATGGACAATGGATATGGAATTACACCCAGGGCAACAAATCGCGAAGCAGGGCGACTGTCGTCATTGAACCAGGACTCCTCTGGCTTGCTTGTCATGAGGTTGGCAAGCCCGATAAAGTATGGAAGCTTCGCCGTCGGCTTATCGCGCCAGACTCAGAGGAATTCGGACGGGGCAAGCGGTCACAAGCGGTTACCTTTTGGTCGGTGTTGTCATCATTCGATTGGCTTAATCCCTAGCGGCCGTTGGAAAGCGCGCTTTACACCTAACCCTTCATCATGCCAGCCCAGATCAATCTCTTTGCACTCGCCCTGGTGTTCTGCCTTTCCACCGCGCTTCACGCCGCCACCGCCGACTGGCCGCAATGGCGCGGCCCCAGCCGCGACGGGGCCCTGGCCGGCGGTCCGGCCCTGACCAGCACGTGGTCCGCGGACGGTCCGCCCAAGCTCTGGGAGAGCGAACCAATCCCCAGTGACGACGATGGCGGGCACGGCAGCGTGGTGGTGGTCGGCGGACGGGCCTATCTCTCGGTCGTGTGGCATCGCGACGAGCCGAGCGAGACGCGCACGATCACGGACTTGATCATGCGCACGCAGCTCGGCCATCAAAACCCATCCAGCCTTGGCAAGGAACTCGTCGCCAAGATCGAGGCCACGCGCGAATCCCTCCCGCCCACGTTGCGCGGCGCGAAGCTCGACGAGTTCATCCAGAAGTTCATCGAGGAGAACCTCGACAAGAAACAGCGCCAGCTCTTCAGTGGCTTCATTGGTGGTCGCTTCAAGAAGGGCAAGCTCGCCATCCCGCTCGAAGACTACGACAAGCTGCAAGCGCGGGTGGAGAAGCCGTTTGCCTCGCAGGCGGAACTCGAGAAATGGGTCAGCGAGCAGGGCTTCGCCGAGCACGTGAAGCAGGCGGTGCTCGCGGCCGTGCCACCTACCAAGCGGTTGGCCGAGGACACGGTGGTCTGCCTCGACGTGAAGTCCGGCAAGACGCTGTGGGTGACGAAGGCTCCGGGGGAACCGAAGGGCCGCAACTGCTCCAGCACGCCGTGCGTCGCAGGAGGGCGCGTCTTCGCGATGGGCAGCACGCACCTCTACGCCGTGGACGCGGAGAGCGGCAAGGCCCTCTGGTCACAGCCGCTGCCGGCCAAGGCGCCCGGTTCGTCGCCGCTTGCTGTGGACGGGATCGTGGTCATTCTCGCTGGGAAGCTCGCGGCCTATGACGCCGCGACGGGCAAGCTGCTTTGGGAGCAGCCGAAGATCGGCGGCAACAACGCCTCGCCAAGCGTATGGCAGTCGGCCGGCATGTCGGTGTTGATCTGCAACGGTCGGAACGAACTTGCCGGGGTGAACCTCCAGACCGGGGAAGTGCTCTGGACCACACCCGGTGGCGGCGATTCCACGCCTGCAATTGCCGGTGACCGCGCGGTGGTGCTCTCGCGCTCGGCGACCATCGGCTTTGCTGGCTACCGCCTCTCGGCCACTGGCGCGGAGAAACTCTGGAGCCACCCGACCGACGCGCTCCGGGCACAGTCCAGCCCGGTGATCTACGAGGGCCACGCGTATCTCTTCGAGGACGGCGAGCATCGCTGCGTGAACCTGGAGACCGGCAAGCTCGCGTGGACGCAGAAGGTCGCCTCGTCCATCACCTCGCCCGTGGTCGCGGACGGGAAGATCTTCGTGGTGATGAACAACGGCAACAACCTGCTCATGCTGAAGGCGACTCCGGCGGAGCGGGTGGAGCTGGGGAAGGCAAATGTCCGGGCGTTGTGGATTCCGTCGCCGACCATCGCTGACGGCAAGGTGTTCCTCCGGCATCGTGATCGGGTGCGGTGCTACGATCTTGCGGTGGGGAACTAACAGGGCATCTTTCAGGCTCTCCGCGGTTTCGATGGAATGAGGCGGCGGGCTACACTTGCCCACGGTCACCGTTCCGCTCAAGTCGGCATCCCGCCGCCTGCAGGCATGAGGAGCACCTGCAAGGGGATGCGGGCGATCATTTTGCCGTCGAGCGTGATGTCGATGGAATACTGCCCGGGCTTGTTGAAGCGCAACTGGGGCAGGGTGAAGGGAAGGTTGACCGAGGCGAAGAACTGGTTCTCCGGCAGCCGGATGTCGATGGCGGCCTCGATTTTGGGCCCCAGGCTTTGACCGTCGTCATCGATGAGGTTCAGGCGCAGGGTGTGCTTCCCCTCGTCCGTGTCCCGGAAGATGATGCGGAGGGCGACGGCGCAGAAGGGATGCATCGCCGGAAACTGATGCACCAGAATCGTATCGAACGCGCCGAGCAGGCAGAGCTTGCCGCCGTAGTCGGCCGCTGAGTCACACAGGCTCGCGATTTGGACGTCCATGCCCGCACTATCGCCGTTGGTCGCTGCTTGACGAGGAAAAATCCCGCCGTGGCACCGGTGGCGGGGCAAATCAGATTCTGAACGGCAAACGGGAATGCCTGCTGACGCCAAGGCATGAGTGCATGCCACGGTGCCCCGCAGCCGTGTTCCCTCACCATGAACCTGTGCCGGCGGCTTGCAGCCGCCGACCGTTGCTCGCAGCAGGAGGAAACGGCTTCAAGCTCTCCACCCGCAACGCGGTGGCTGCAAGCCACCGGCACAGGTTCAGGGTTCACAGCACGAGGTTTTCGTTCTGGGAATTCTCACCGTGAACCGCCCACGGAGTCCCGGCTTCAGCCGGTAGAACGCAGCGACGATCCAGACGCTGCGCAGAAACGTCATTGACGGTCGGACGCCCCGCCGCCTAAAGGCGGGACTCCATACGCAATCCGGGTGGCGGGACGCGCGCCCTCTACGGCAGGCGAGGACGCCTGCCGCCACGCCGCCACCGGAGCGCTCGACACGTCCCCGGCTCCCGCCTAGCCTTGGGCAAAACTCCGCCTGCCTATGTGGAATGCCCTGCGCCGTGTCAGTCTCACCCATTGGATCATCTTCGCGATGCTCCTTGGCATTCTCATCGGCTGGGCCTTCCCGGAGTCAGACTACCCGATGGTCGCGCGGAACTTGAAGGTGATCTCCAAGCTCTTCCTGAACCTCATCAAGTGCATCATCGTCCCGATCCTGGTCGGCACGCTCATCATCGGCATCGCGGGGCACAGCGATGACCTCAAGGCGGTCGGGCGGCTCGCCTTCAAGTCGTTCATCTACTTCGAAGTCGTCACCACGCTGGCGCTGGTGGTGGGGCTGGGGGCGGTGAACCTCACCAAGCCCGGCGTGGGCGTGGTGCTGCCGAAGTCGGCGGTCACCGGCAAGGAACTCGCGGCGAAGACCCAGACCACGCAGGAGATGATCGAGCACATCGCGCCCAAGAGCTTTTTCGAGAGCGCGGCGAACAACGACGTGCTGCAGGTGGTCGTGTTCACCATCCTCTTTGCCATCGCGCTGACGCAGGTGAAAGGGCAGGCCAAGGAGACGATGCTCCATTTCTTCGAGGGCCTGAGCGAGGTCATGTTCAAGTTCACCGGGCTGGTGATGCTGTTCGCGCCGTTCGGCATCGGCGCGGCGATGGCGGTGACGGTCGGCCACAGCGGGCTGGGCGTGCTGAAGAACCTGGGGATGCTCGTGCTCACGCTCTATGGGGCGCTCATTGTCTTCTGCGTGGCGGTGCTGGTGCCGGTGGCGCTCTGGGCGCGCATCCCACTGCTCAAGTTTCTCCGGGCGGTGAAGGAGCCCGCGCTCATCGCCTTCTCCACGACGTCCTCCGACGCCGCGCTGCCCGACGCCCTGAAGCGCATGACGGAGTTTGGCGTGCCGAAGCGCATCGTGTCCTTTGTGCTGCCCACGGGCTACTCGTTCAACCTAGACGGCAGCACGCTCTACCTTGCGATTGCGTCGGTATTTGTCGCGCAGGCGGCGGGCGTGGACATGACGCTGGGCCAGCAGCTCATGATGATGCTCACGCTCATGCTCACCACCAAAGGCATCGCCGCCGTGCCGCGCGCCTCGCTGG
>CAZOCL010000382.1:0-6289 GCA_964578245.1 uncultured Klebsiella sp.
GGTTTACGCCAACCATTTCGCCCAGCCCTGGTAACTTTCTTTTTGAGTCAAATCGCCCGGTCCAGTTCCCGCACATTCCCCTTTCCCGACCGGCGCGCGGTGCCTAAGCTGCGCGCCGTTTCGTTTTCATGCCCAGCGTTTTCCTCAAGACTTACGGTTGTCAGATGAACGAGCGGGACAGCGAGGCCGTCGCCGCCCAGCTCGTCGCCAAGGGCTATTCCCTGGCCCCTTCCGAGGCCGTCGCGGACGTTGTGCTGCTCAATACGTGCAGCGTGCGGGACAACGCCGAGCAAAAGGCCCTTGGCAAGATGGAGAATCTCATCGGCCAGTTCCGCAAGCAGCGCCCTGGGGTGGTGCTCGGTTTCCTTGGCTGCATGGCCCAGAGTCGGGGCCGGGGACTGATCGACCAGCTCCCGGACGTGGACCTCGTCGTCGGCACCCAGAAGTTCCACCGCGTGGCCGACTACGTGGATGACCTGCTCGCCGGTCGCCGCGACAAGGTCGTCGACACCGAAGAGGAGCGCGGCAGCGAGGCGACCATCAAGGAGCATTTGCTCACCGGCGCGGCCCGGGGCAAGGCCGTCTCCGCCTTCGTCAGCATCATGCAGGGCTGCAACCAATACTGCACCTTCTGCATCGTCCCCTACACGCGAGGCCAGGAGCGCAGCCGCACCATCCCCGACATCGTCGCCGAATGCCGCGAACTCGTCGCCCGTGGCGTGAAGGAAATCACCCTCCTTGGCCAGATCGTCACCAGCTATGGTAGGCGCGGCACAGTGGCGGCAGGCGTCCCGCCTGCCGTAGAGCCGGGCGTCCCGCCCGGCGGACCAAGCGCCAGCCCGCCAGAGCACGCCTCGATCTTCCCAGCACCCCTGCGTGAGACCGCCTCCCTTCCGGGCGGCGAGACGCCACCCGCTACGGCAGGCAGGATGCCTGCCGCTACCACCCCCTTCGTCCAGCTTCTCGAAGCCGTCCATGCCATCGAAGGCCTCGAGCGCATCCGCTTCACCTCTCCGCATCCGAAGGGCTACGGCCCCGACCTCGTCGCCGCCTACGGTCGCCTCCCAAAGCTTGTCGAGAGCGCGCACCTTCCCGTCCAGTCCGGCAGCGACCGCGTCCTGAAGCTGATGCACCGGGGCTACACCCGCGCCCGTTTCCTCGAGATCATCCGTCAGCTCCGCGCCGTGCGTCCGGAGATGGGCATCACCACTGACATCATCGTCGGCTTCCCCGGTGAGACCGACGAAGACTTCGCCGAGACCGTGTCCCTCGCCCGCGAAGTCGAGTTCGACAACGCCTTCGTCTTCAAATACTCCCCGCGCCGCGACACCCCCGCCGCCGCGATGCCCAACCAGTTGCCGGAGGAACTCATCGAAGCCCGCCACGCGCAGCTCCTCGCCGTCATCAACGAGATCGCCGAACGCAAGAACAAGGCCTGTGAAGGCCTCGTCCTGCAAATCCTCGTCGAAGGCCCGAGCCGCAAGAACGCCGCCCGCCTCGAAGGCCGCACCCGCGCGAACAAGATCGTCGTCTTCGAGGGCAGCGAGCGGCACATCGGCCAGGTCATGGACGTGAGGATCGTCCACGCCGCCCCCTTCACCCTGTATGGTGACCCGGCCATTTTGAATTTGAACTGATACGGATGCATCTCGAGAAGAACAGGTGGATGACTGGCTCCCTCCGTAACGAGGCCGCTTGCGTGTTGCGTGTTGCGTGTTGCGTGCTAATGGCTGCCGCGTCCGAGGCATTTCACGCACCACGCACCACGCACCACGCAGCACGCCCCTCCCACTGACTTCCACCCGTGGCTGTCCTCCCCCCATGACCCTCTCCACCCTCAGCATCGTCCTCGGCCTGGGTTTCGCCCTGCCGCAGGTTTACGGCCTCAAGAACCCGGCCGCCTACCGCGACGCACTACGCAAGTTCCCTCGCAACACCGGCCTCGGTTACGTGCTGATGGCCATCGCCACCGCGTGGTTCCTGTGGCACCTGAAGCAGGAGAGCATCGCGGATTTCGCCGTCTTCAAGCCCTTCATGTATGCCGGCTTCGGCCTGCTGGGCGTGGGCACCTGCCTTTATCTGAAGGACTTCCTCGCCGTGCGCGGCCTCGCGCTAGTGCTGCTGCTGCTGGCCAAGCTCGTCCTCGACACGCAGCGCTGGCACGAATCGCACTGGCGCTGGGTGCTCGCCGGGTGGGCCTATCTGTGGATCATCGCCGGCATCTGGTTCACCGTCTCCCCGTGGCGCTGCCGGGACATCATCGAGTGGAAGACCGCCACCGACGCGCGCCTGAAACTTGGCTGTGCCATCCGGCTCGCGCTGGGTGTGCTCGTGGCGGTGCTGGGCGTGACGGTGTTCAAATAGGGGAGCAGGACATGCTTGCCAAGGGAGTTCATGAAATTCGACGACGCACATGACCGCCCCCACGTCTAGCTCAGGCTCCGTTCAGGTTCACAGTTACACCCTGAACCGTTGGGATCTGTTGCAGGCTCAGTTGCACGGGCTCTCCCGGAATCGCGTGCTGATGTTCTTCAGTGTCGCTAGTTCTCTGTTCGCGGCATCGATCACGTTGCAATCCCCTGGTCTCATCGCGCATACCCTCTTTGTAAAAGGGTGCGTCTTCGCCTTCTTTGCGTTGTTGATGTCCATTTTCATAGCGGCAGTCACAACTGTTGTTTTGTGGGTGATGATACTCGTCGGAAAGCATCGCGGTGTATTAGGCGCACATTCTTTGGAAATCACCCCCACTGGATTGATTGAACGCACTGATTTCAACGAGACGGTTTTCCGGTGGCAAGGCATTCAAGATGTGATCAGGACACGCAAGTATCTCTATCTTTGGATCACCGACTTCATGGTTTTCAGTGTGCCGTTGCGATCATTTGAATCCCTTGAGGCTGCCCGAGTGTTCCAAAGTGAGGTCGAAAAACACTGGGCGGATGCAAACGAATCAAAGGCTGTCCCAACCACCTGATCCGTTTTTCGTTCACGTGCCCACCAAAGGCAAAATCCTCGTAATCCGTGGCGGTGCCATCGGGGACTTCGTTCTCACGCTTCCCGTCCTCACCGCGCTGCGGAAGCAGTTCCCGGACACCCATCTCGAAGTCCTCGGCTACCCACACATCGCCTCGCTCGCCTTGCAGGGCGGGCTCGCGGATGCCGTGCGCCCCATCGAGGGCCGTTCCCTCGCCGGCTTCTTCGCGGACATGGGCGACCTCGATGATGCGATGGGCCACTATTTTTCCAGCTTCCACCTGATCGTCTCCTACCTCTACGACCCCGACGGCTTTTTCACCGAGAACGTCAAGGCCTGCACCAAGGCCCAGTTTATCGTTGGACCGCATCGCCCGGACGAAACCAAATCCATCCACGCCACCGAGGTCCTGCTGAAGCCCTTGGAACGCCTCGCCATCTTCGACCCCGACCCCGTGCCCCGCCTGACCGTTCCCGGCAGCACTCCCGTCTCCGTCCCCACGCTCGCCGTCCATCCCGGCAGCGGGAGCGAGAAGAAGAACTGGCCCCCGCCGCACTGGGCCAAGTTCCTCGCGCACGTCATGTCCGGCACGGATTGGAACATCTTGCTCATCGGCGGCGAAGCCGAGGGCAACCGTGTCGCCGAACTCGCCCAGCCGCTGCCCTCCAGCCGTGTCCGCGTGCTGCAAAGCCAGCCGCTGCCCGAGGTGGCCCGGGCGCTGCAATCCTGCCTCGGCTTCATTGGCCACGACTCCGGCATCACCCATCTCGCCGCCGCCGTCGGCCGCCCCGGCCTCGCCCTCTGGGCCGAGTCCAAGGAAGCGATCTGGTGTCCCCGCAGCCCCGAATTCCGCGTGCTCCGCAACTCCGACGGCATCGTCCACCTCTCCCCCGAAACCGTCTTCACCGTCCTCAAGAACCTGCTCTCCAAGAGCCCGCGCTGAGCCTCCGTCAGTAACCGCCGGTCCCAGCACCCCTCGGAGCCGTCCAACGCGGAGCGCGGGCGTCCCGCCCGCTTTGCGCGTGCCACAACCACGAAGGTGCGAATCATCCGAACCAATTCTCGATGACCATGGGGGAATTACTCCTCCCCATGATTCTGTGCGCTATGATTCTGTGAATCTCCCCGGCTCCCCCACCTGTGTTCGCCTTGATTCTTCCTCTTCGCCATCCCATCTCTGTGTCCATCGCGTCTCTGTGGTCCAAATCGGCATATATTACCCTTCCGCCGCGCGGTCACGACCAGTTGGAATTTGGAACTTGAAGCTACTTTGGAGCCTGGACTTTGGGCCTTGGAATTTCCCCCGTGCTTTCTCTCAGAATGCCCCCTGCCCCCCGTCCGTCCATCCTGCCATCATGCGTCTCGCCCTCGCCTCGCTGCTTGTCACGTCCACCCTCTTCGCTGCAGACGCCAACTGGCCCCACTGGCGCGGCCCGCGCGACAACGGCAGCACCGACACCGGAACCTATCCCGTAAAATTCGATGGCGACTCCGGCTGGCTCTGGAAAACCCCGCTGCCCGGCAAGGGCTGTTCCACCCCCATTGTCTGGAACCACACCATCTACGTCACCGCGCCCATTGAAGGGAAAGACGCCCTCGTGGCCTTCGACTGGGACGGCAAGCCGCTCTGGCAGACCACCTTCGCCGCCGAGAAGCCTGGCAAGCATCGCAATGGTTCCGGCTGCAACTCCTCGCCCGTCACCAACGGCAAACTGCTCTTCACCTACTTCAAGAGCGGCACGCTCGCGGCGGTGGACCTGGGTGGCAAGATTCGCTGGCAGGCGAACCTCACCGAGCGCTTCGGCAAGGACACCCTCTACTGGGACTACGGCACCTCGCCCGTGCTCACCGAGCGCGACGTGGTGGTGACACTCATGCACCACGGTGAGTCCTGGATGGCCGCGTTCGATCAGGCGACCGGCACCCAGCGCTGGAAGATCTCCCGCAACTACACCACACCCACCGAAGGCGACCACAGCTACGCCACGCCCATCGTGACCCGCCAGCAGGGCCGGGAAACGCTGCTCGTCTGGGGCGCGGAACACCTCACCGCTCACGATGCTGCCGACGGCAATGAACTGTGGTCCTGCGGCAACTTCAATCCTGAGGGCAATCGCAACTGGGTCGCCGTCTCCTCCTTTGTCCTCGCCGGTGATTACGCGGTCGTGCCCTACGGCCGCGGCTCCCGCCTCCACGGCATCAAGCTCGGCGGCAGCGGCGACGTCACCGCCACGCACCGCACCTGGGAGCGCAAGGACACCGGCACCTTCGTGCCCTCGCCCGTCGAGCACGGCGGCAAAGTCTATCTCGTCCGCGACCGGGGTGAAGTCGAGTGCATTGAGCCGGCCACCGGCAAGACGCTCTGGTCCGGCCTGCTGCCCAAGAGCGGTGCGAACTTTTATTCGTCCCCCAGCTTTGCGGACGGCAAGCTCTATGCGGCCCGCGAGGACGGCATCGTCTTCGTCACCCGGGCCGACGGAAAGTTCGAGCTGCTCGCCGAGAACAACATGGGCGAGCGCGTCATCGCCTCGCCCGTGCCTGTCGCGAACCGCCTCCTCGTGCGCGGCGAGAAACACCTGTTCTGCATCGCCACGAAATAGTTGCGGCAGGCGTGCTGCCTGGCCCCACCGATTTGCCAGCCTCGGCGTCTGTCCCGTCTCATTCGATGGGCAAGCCTGGTTCTTCTCCACGCTTCGCGCACCGGCCCGCTTGACACTCCCCCGGGCAATCCTCATTTTCGGCTCCCTTGAACGGGAGATTCTCCCGCGCGACGGCGACAACGACTTTTTATGAGCCACAATCTGTTCAACACACTGCAGTCTTTCGATCTCGGCAACGGCAAGTCCGGCCAGTTCTATTCCCTGCCCGCGCTCGAAAGCGCCGGGATCGGCCCCATCTCGCGCCTGCCCGTGTCCGTCCGCCTCGTGCTGGAGTCCGTGCTGCGCAACTGCGACGGGCTCAAGGTGCAGGAGCAGAACATCAAGGAACTCGCGAACTGGAAGCCCAACGAGGAACGCACGGCGGAGATTCCCTTCGTGGTCGCGCGCATCGTCCTCCAGGACTTCACCGGCGTGCCCCTGCTCGTGGATCTCGCGGCGATGCGCACGGCCGTGGCCAAGCTCGGCAAGAATCCCAAGATCATCGAGCCGCTCGTGCCCGTGGACCTGGTGGTGGACCACTCGGTGCAGGTGGACTTCGCCGGGGCCTCGGATTCCATGGCGCGCAATCTGGACTTGGAATTCTCCCGCAACCGCGAGCGCTACCAGTTTCTCAAGTGGGGCATGCAGGCCTTCGACACCTTCAAGGTCGTGCCGC
>CAZOCL010000383.1:0-6280 GCA_964578245.1 uncultured Klebsiella sp.
CAGGTGCCGAAGATGGAGAAGATCGTCATCAACATGGGCGTGAGCGCCTCGCTCGAGAAGAGCGCCGTGGATGACGCCGCCAAGGATCTGACCGCCATCACGGGCCGCAAGCCCGTCATTGCCAAGGCCCGCAAGAGCGTTGCCAATTTCAAGCTGCGCCAGCACCAGCCCTGCGCCTGCTTCGTCACGCTCCGCCGTGACGCGATGTATGAGTTTTTCGACCGGCTGGTCGCCACCGCGCTGCCGCGCATCCGTGACTTCCGCGGCATCAGCCCACGCAAGTTTGACGGCCGGGGCAACTATTCCCTGGGCATCTCGGACCAGACGATCTTCCCCGAGATCGACCTGGACAAGATCAAGCGCCAGCAGGGCATGGACATCACCATCGTGACCTCGGCGCCGACCAACGACGAAGCCCGCGACCTACTCAAGCTGATGGGCATGCCGTTCGCCGAGAAATAATTTAACGAACTGAATTTATGGCCAAGACAGCCTGGTTGGAGCGCGAAAAGCGCAAACAGAAGACGGTCAAGAAATACGCCGCGAAGCGCGCCGAACTGAAGGCGAAGAAGGACTACGCCGGCCTGGCGCAGCTCCCGCGCAACGCCTCACCCGTCCGCCTGACGAACCGCTGCGCCGTCACCGGCCGCCGCCACGGCTTCATCCGCAAATTTAGTGTGTCCCGCCTGACGTTCCGCGAACTCGCGCTGTCCGGCATGATTCCTGGAGTGACGAAAGCGAGCTGGTAAATATGAGCGATCCAATTTCCGACATGTTGACCCGTATCCGCAACGCCGGCAATGCGTTGCTCCCCGGCGTCGAGATCCCGCACTCCAAAATGAAGGAGAGCATCGCCCACATCCTGAAGCGCGAAGGCTACGTCACCGACGTCGCCGTCGAGGGTGCGGTCGCCAACAAGAAGATCAAGGTCAAGCTCAAGTATCAGGGGCGCAAGAGCGTCATTGACGGCCTCAAGCGCGTGAGCACCCCCGGTCTGCGCCGCTATGTCGGCTCCGACGAGATCCCCCGCGTGCGCAACGGCATGGGCACTGCGATTCTTTCAACGCCGGCCGGCATCATGACCGGCAACGAGGCCCGCCGCCAGAACGTCGGTGGCGAGCTGCTCTGCTACATCTGGTAACTTTTCAAGCATATGTCACGCATCGGCAAACAGCCCGTCTCCATCCCGGCCAAGGTCAAGGTCGAGGTCAAGGGCGCCCAGATTTTCGTGGAAGGCCCGAAGGGCAAGCTCCAGCAGGCCATCCCCGGTCGCGTCACCGCGGCGGTGGAAAAGGACCGGATCGTCGTCTCCCGCCAGGGTGATGACGCCGAGGCCAAGGCCCTGCACGGCCTGACCCGCGCGCTGCTGAACAACATGGTCAAGGGCGTCAGCGAAGGCTACGTCAAGAAGCTCGAGATTCACGGCGTCGGCTTCAAGGCCTCCGTGAAGGGCAAGCAGGTGGATCTTTCCCTCGGCTTTTCCCACCCGGTCCTGTTCGACATTCCCGAACAGATCAAGGTCACCGTCGAGGAAAACACCAAGCTGACCATCGAAGGACCGGACAAGCAGGTCGTCGGTCAGGTGGCCGCCGAGATTCGCAGCTTTTACCCGCCGGAGCCTTACAAGGGCAAGGGCGTCCGTTACGCTGGCGAACATATTGTCCGCAAGGAAGGCAAGACGGTTCAGTGATGATTTGAGGCTACGGCTGATACCGTGGCCCACCCGAAATGAAAACTCAGAAAAAGCAACAGCTCCGCCAGCTTCGTGTCTGGCGTATTCGGAACAAGCTTTCCGGCACCGCGGAACGTCCTCGCATGAGCGTCCGTTTTACAGGGGAACACATCTACGTGCAGTTCATCGACGACGGGGCTGGCGTGACGCTGGCCGCCGCTTCGACCCGCACCAAGGACATTCCCGAGCGCGCCACTCTCGGGGCGAATGTGAAAAGCGCCATCGTCGTGGGCAAAGCGGCTGCCGAGGCCGCCAAGGCCAAGGGCATCAGCGCGGTGGTCTTTGACCGCCGCGGTGCGCGCTATCATGGCAAGGTGAAGGCCCTGGCGGACGCCGCCCGGGAAGCCGGCCTCAAATTTTAACCGCGAACAGGAGACTTGACCGTGTCTGATCCAATTACCCCCTCCCCCGAAGGTGCCGAGCAGATTTCTGCCGCCGCTCCCGCCGCTCCCGCCGCCCCTGCTCCGGAACGTTCCGAGCCACGGGGTGACCGTGGCGGTGGTGGTCGTGGTCGTGGCCCCGGTCGCGGCGGTCCGCGCCGTCGTTCCGATGCCGACCAGAACAACGAGAACAGCGAGTTTTGCGAGAAGGTGCTGTTCATCAACCGCTCCGCCAAGGTCGTGAAGGGCGGTCGCCGCTTCAGCTTCAGCGCGCTCGTCGTCACGGGCGATCGCAAGGGCCGCATCGGCATCGGGCTGGGCAAGGCCGCCGAAGTTTCCGAAGCCATCAAAAAGGGCGGGGAAGCCTCGAAGCAGAACATGCTTTCCGTCTCCATCATCGGTGCAACCATTCCGCACGATGCCTATTGCGCCTTCGATGGCGCGAAAGTGCTCCTCCGTCCCGCCTCACCGGGCACGGGCCTGATCGCCGGCAAGACTGTCCGCGCGGTGCTCGAGACTGTCGGCATCAAGGACGTGCTGAGCAAGTCCCTCGGTTCCAAAAATGCAGCGAACGTCGCCAAGGCGACCATCGCCGCGCTCCAGAGCCTCCGCCTCCGCGAGGACGTCGCCAAGCGTCGCGGCGTAGTGCTCGGCAGCCCCAAAGAAGCCGCCGCAGCCTGATCCACCCCCAAACCTTCTGACATCATGCGTCTTCACGATCTAAAGCCCCGTCCCGGAGCCAAGCACCGGAAAAAACGTCTCGGCCAGGGCGAAGCCAGCGGCCACGGCAAGACCTCCGGTCGCGGTGGCAAGGGCCAGTCCGCGCGCAGCGGTTCTTCCATGCGCCACGGTTTCGAGGGCGGCCAGATGCCGCTCATCCGCCGCATCCCCAAGCGGGGCTTCAACAACGCCCGTTTTGCCACCAATTACATTCCCGTGAATGTCGAGAGCCTGAACGCCTTCGACGACGGCGTGCGGGTGGACGAGGCGGCGCTGCGCAAGACCGGCCTGGCCAACGGCAATTCCAGCGGCGGCATCAAGATTCTCGGCGACGGCAAGCTCACCAAGAAGCTCACCGTGGTGGCCCATGCCTTCAGTGCGGGTGCCCGCAAGCAGATTGAAGCGCTCGGCGGTGCGTGCGAAGTGCCGGCTCCCAAAGCGGTCTGAACGGCGGCTGACTTCGCTCCATGCTCAAGAACATCGTCAATACGTTCGTCAACTGCTTCAAGATCCCGGAGCTGAAGTCACGTATTTTCTTCACCCTCATCGTTCTGGCCATTTGCCGGCTGGTTTCGATGCTGCCGCTGCCGGGCCTGGACGGCCAGGCGCTGCAGACGTTCTTTGATGAGATGGCCAAGAAGGACGGGGGCGGGCTGCTGGGCATGTATTCCATGTTCACGGGTGGCGCATTGGAGCGCTGTGGCATTGGTTCGTTGGGCATCATGCCTTACATCAGCGCCACCATCATCATCCAGTTGCTCAGTGCGGTGATCCCACAGTTGAGCAAGCTCGCACGGGAAGAGGGCGGGCGGGCGAAGATCATTCAGTATGGCCGGTATTTGACGGTCCTCCTGTGCCTTGGTCAGGGCCTGGTCATGGCCATGGCGTGGGAAAACCCGGAGAAGATTTTCTCGGGCTTCACCGGCCAGCTGGTGCAGGATCCGGGCTGGGGTTACCGCTTGGAAACAACGCTGTTGTTGACCACCGGCACCATGTTGATGATGTGGCTGGGTGAGCAGATCAGCGAACGTGGCATTGGTAACGGCGTTTCGCTCGTCATTACGGTTGGCATTCTCGCCCGCATTCCGCAAACCCTGCAGGCGTTGTGGGAAATGTTCGTCACGCCGGAAGGCATCGTGGCGAAGTTCAATTTGTTCCACGGGATTGCCCTAGTGCTGCTGTTGCTGGCCGTGATCGCGGGAGTCATCGCGGTGACGCAGGCTCAGCGCAAGATTCCGGTGCAATACGCCCAGCGGACGGTGGGTCGGAAGCAGATTCAAGGCGGCAGCTCGTTCATGCCGCTCAAGGTCAATTATGCGGGGGTCATGCCGATCATTTTCGCCCAGGCGATCCTGATGTTCCCCGAGAAACTGCTGGGTCTGCTCGGTCAGCGGTTTGACATCAAATTCCTGGTGGATTTGTCCATGCACTTCCGCGAAGACCAGTGGGTTCATATGACCTTCCTGGCCGCGATGATCCTGTTCTTCTCCTATTTCTGGGTGGCGACGCAGTTCAACGAAGTGCAGATCGCCGATGACTTGAAGAAGTATGGCGGCTACATCCCGGGTGTCCGGCCCGGTCAGGCCACGAGCGATTATCTGCACCACACGATGAGCCGCATCACGTTGGCGGGGGCGCTCTTCCTTGTCATCATTGCCATCATCCCGCAGTTCATGACGCGGTCGTTTGGCATCAACTACTACGTCTCGCAGTTCTTCGGTGGCACGAGCCTCCTGATTACGGTTGGCGTGGTGCTGGACACGATGCGGATGATGGAGTCGCATCTGCTGATGCGCCATTACGACGGATTTCTGAGTGGTGGCAAGGGCGGCAAGGGGCCGCGCTTGCGCGGGCGGGCCTGACATGCGTCGGCGAGTCATATTGCTTGGCCCTCCGGGGTCGGGCAAGGGGACCATCGCCGCGCGTTTGAAAACTGAATTTGGATTTGAGCACTTCTCGACGGGGCATTTGCTCCGGCAGGAAGTGGCGAAAGGCTCGGCGGTTGGCCGTCAAGCCGGAATGTTCCTTGAACGTGGCGAATTGGTGCCGGATGAACTGGTCCTGGCGTTGGTGAAAACCGCATTGGCGGCGTCAAAGCCTGAAACGGGCTACCTGTCAGATGGCTTTCCGCGCACGCTGGCCCAGGCCGAGGCGTTTGACGCGTGGGCTGGGCCGCTTGGTTTGGGCATAGAACGAGTGATCTACTGCGAGAGCAGTGAGGAACTGGTTTTGAGCCGCATCACCGGGCGACGATCCTGCACAGAGTGCGGCCGGGTCTATCACGCGACGCTCATTCCGCCGAAGCGGGCGGGCTGGTGCGATGACTGTGGCGGCGAGTTGACGCAGCGGGCGGATGACACCGAGCCGGTGGTCCGCAAGCGGTTTCAGATTTATCTGCGCGAGACCGAACCGCTGGTGGCCTACTACCGGAGCCAGGGCAGCCTGGCCTTGGTGGATGCGAGCCAGGGGCCGGAGCAGTTGATGGCAAAGACTTTGGCCGTGTTGCGGTAATGATCGTTTATAAGACAGAGCGCGAATTGGAAATCATGCGGGCTGCCGGGGCGATTGCCGCGGTGGTGCTGAATGACGTGGGCTATTTTATACGGCCGGGCGTGACGACGAAAGAAGTGGACGAATTTGCGGCGTCGCGCATCCGGCACTATGGCGCGACGAGTGCATTTCTCGGCTACCGGAAGTATCCGTGCAACATCTGCATCTCGGTGAACGACGAAGTGGTGCATGGCCTGGCCGGACCGCGGCGGATTCAGTTTGGTGACATCATCAGCCTGGATGTCGGCGTGCGGTATCAGGGCTACATTGGCGACACGGCGAAGACGGTTGCGGTCGGCGGATGCAACCTGCTGGCACAAAAACTGATTGATGTAACGACGCAGGCCTTGTATGAAGGAATTTCCCGCGCGCTGGCCGGGAACCGGGTCGTTGATATTTCGCGGGCGGTGCAGGCGCATGTTGAGTCGAACGGATTCAGCGTCGTGCGTGAATTTGTCGGTCACGGAGTCGGGCGCACGGTTCACGAGGAACCGCAGGTGCCGAACTTTGTGGAAGCGGGCAAGAACTCGGCGAAGCTGAAGCCGGGAATGACAATCGCCATCGAGCCGATGGTCAACGCCGGATCGCCGGCGGTGAAAGTGTTGAGTGATAAATGGACTGTGGTGACGCAGGACGGATTGCCGTCGGCGCACATGGAGCACACGGTGCTCATCACCGAGTCCGAGCCGGAAATTTTGACGTGCCCGGAGAATCTGCCTTCGTCGTTGAAGGCGCGGTAGTGGAGACACTGCCGAACGGCCTGTTGCGGGTGGAACTCGCAAACGGCCACCGGTTGCTGGGCCACGTTGCGCGCCGTCAGGCTCCTTTGGTGGAGCGGGTGAGAGCGGGCGCGGTGGTGACGGTGAAATTGTCGCCCGGCGACTTGTCGCACGGGTTT
>CAZOCL010000384.1:0-6272 GCA_964578245.1 uncultured Klebsiella sp.
GCCGCGAGGTGGACGCCCTCCCGCTCGCCTGCGCCGTCGAGTGCATCCACACCTATTCCCTCATTCACGACGACCTGCCCGCGATGGACAACGACGACTTCCGTCGCGGCAAGCCGACCAACCACAAGGTCTTCGGCGAAGGCATCGCCGTCCTCGCCGGCGACGCGTTGCTCACCCAGGCCTTCGAGATCACCGCCCTCGCCAAGGGCTGGCCGCGCTACTCCCACCGCGACCTCGTGCTGGAAGTCGCCAAGGCCAGTGGCTCGCTCCAGCTCATCGCCGGCCAGGTAGCGGACCTGGAAGGCGAGGGCAAGAAGCTCGGCGTGGCCGAACTCCGCTACATTCACGAGCGCAAGACCAGCGCGCTCCTCTGCTGCGCCGTGCGCCTCGGCGGCATGAGCGCGAACTGCACCCCCGCCCAGCTCGAGGCCCTCACCGACTTCGGCTACCACGTCGGCCTCGCCTTCCAGGTCATTGACGACATCCTCGACGTCACCCAGACCAGCGAGCAGCTCGGCAAGACCGCCGGCAAGGACGTCACCGCCCAGAAGGCCACCTACCCGAGCATCGTGGGCCTGGAGAAGAGCCGGAAGATCGCGCAACAACTCACGGCCAAAGCCTTCGCCGCGCTCGAGCCCTTCAAAGGCCGCGCCGCCGCCCTCGAAGCCCTCGCCCACTACCTGCTCACGCGGGACAAGTGACGCCCCGGCGCGGCGTTTGAGGCGAGTTCGTAGGCTCGTCAGACGCTCAGGTGACTTGATTCGCACTCTCCCTTCCGGAGAGCAACGCCCCGCTTCAAGGCAGCCAAGGGTGTGTTTCTGCCAATTTTTACAAAGCCACGTCGCCGGTCAGACGTGAGGTTCCACCAGCGTGTTCCCGGGGTCTGGCACCGCTGGACGGTGCTCCCGGAGCGCGGATGAAAATCCGAAACCGATTCACGCATATGTATCCGAACTGTGGCCCCGAACACCTTGGCGCAAACTTCGAGGACGCCCGCTGCTTCAGCAGCCGGCGCGAGTTTCTCAACCGCGTGGGCACCGGCTTCGGTGCCCTGGCGCTGGTCGGCCTCCTGAAGGATGAGCTGGTCCCGTCCGCGCACGGGGCCGGGCTGCTGGAGCCCAAGCAGCCGCATTACCAGGCCACCGCCAGCCGCGTCTGCCACATTTATCAGAGCGGCGGCCAGGCCCATCAGGACACCTGGGATCCCAAGCCCGGGCTGACCGCCGCGGCCGCGCAAGGCACCGGTTCGCGCAAACTGCTGGCCTCGCCGTTTCAGTTCACGCCGCAAGGCCAGAGCGGCCTCGAGATGAGCGAGGTCTGGCCCGAGCTGAGCAAGATGGCCGATGAACTCTGCGTCATCCGCTCCATGTATACTGCCGCTCCCGCGCACGGACCGGCGACCCTGATCCAGACCTGCGGCGACTTCCGGCTGCCCAAGCCCTCGGTGGGTGCGTGGGTGGTCTATGGGCTGGGCAGCGTTAATCAAAACCTCCCGGCCTACGTGGCCATGAACCCCGGCGGCTACCCGGGCGAGGGGGCGCTGAACTGGCAGTCCGCCTTCATGCCCGGCGCGTATCAGGGCACCTACGTGGACCCCAACAAGAGCGAGATCGACCAGATCATCGAGAACATCCGCACCACCTTCACCACGGGCCCCGAGCAACGGGCCCAGCTCGACCTCCTCAACAAGCTCAACGAGATTCACAAGCAGAAGCGGCAGAACGACGGTGCGCTGGATGCGCGCATCCAGTCCTTTGAGCTGGCCTACCGCATGCAGACCGATGCCACCGAGGCGTTCGATGTGCAGCGCGAACCGGCCTACATCAAGGAAGCCTACGGGCTGAACTCCCCGAACCGCACCATCCAGGCGCAGGCTCGGCAGTTCATCCTCGCCCGGCGGCTCCTCGAGCGCGGCGTCCGCTTCGTCCAGGTCTGGAACGGCGGCTGGGACACGCATGCGGACGTCAAAAATGCCGTGGCCCGCAGCGCCGGGAACATCGACAAGCCCATCGCGGCCTTCCTCAAGGACTTGAAGGAGCGCGGCCTGCTCAAAGACACCCTGGTCGCCTCCAGCACGGAATTCGGCCGCAGCTCGGCGGAGGACGGTCCCGGCGGTCGCACCCACAACGCCCAGGCGTTTTCATCGTGGCTGGCCGGCGGCGGCATCAAGGGCGGCGTGGCCTACGGCTCCACCGACGAGCTTGGTGCGATGGCCGTGGAGGACAAGGTGAGCGTCCACGAGTTCCACTCCACCATCCTGCACGCGCTGGGCTTTGATTCCGAGAAGCTCACCTTCCGCAACAGCGGCCGCGACTTCCGTCTCACCGACGTTTCCGGCGCCCGTCCGGTCAAAGCCCTGTTCGCCTGAATGGTCTGGCGGCAGTTGGCTTCCGTAGTCGCAACCTCCAGGTTGCGCGTGCATGCCTGCTCCGGTCCGGTGCCGAAATAGCGTCTGATCATTCACCGGCCAAGCCATCCAGATAGCGCTTCATGAAGGCCCGGATGTCGGCATGGATGTTCTGGGCGTAGCGCTGGTTCGCATAGACTTCCGCGTAGGTTTTGATCTCCAGGAAGTCCGGCTCCGGCTTCAGGTTGATGGGTTCGCCTGGGCCGTAGGCGCAGATTTCCCGGGCCAGGAGGAACTGGTGCCCTGCGGCGCAGCTTGCGCCCAACGTCCACCCATCCGGTGTTTGAAACGATCCGTCCAAGGTCTGGGCGCAGATCGGGCAATGCCCATGGAGGGGCTGGGCCGGGGCGCTGTCCCCGAGGACCGTGACTTCATAAATGCGCCGGGCGATGTTGGCGGCGCAATCAAAGAAGTTCTCGCGGCAGCGCGGATTCTCAAACCAAAACCGGACCTTCTCCTCCAGCGTCAGTCCGCCGGGATAGGCCGGGTCGAACTTCTTGGCGTTGTTGCATTGATCCCGCGCCGGCATGCGAAGGGTATGGAAATAGCGATGGCCTCGGGCGCATTCCAGGCCGTGGACGAACGGGTCCATCACCGGGCGAGGCCCCAGTGGGTCTCCGCAGCCCGGACAGCGCAAGGCGGCCAGCAATGCCGGACTGAGGTTGTATTCCTGAATCAGCATAGCGCGCCCTTCATCACGCAAGTTCTGGCCCGCACATGCAAGCCGAACTGCTTTTGCAAGTTGCTGCGAGGCGAATCTGGACACCGCTCCCGGCCTTCGCCCACCGGGCAAGCGGGGACGCTTGCGGCACGGCCGGCCAGAGGCCGGCGCTACGTAGCGCCCGCGTCCCGCGGGCCGTATCGCCGGCGTCCCCGCCGGCTTCGGCGACGTCGGAGTGCCGAGCGGTATCGGAACACCTTAACGCCTCCGGCCAGGCGAAGCCGCTGCGGCTGGTCTCCGCGACACAGCCGTATCTCCACCCAACTGCGGCGGAGCAACCGCGCTCAGCGGTTAAACAAGAACGCCGGGTTGTTGATCAGCGCCCACGCGAGGTCCTGCGCGCCGATGAGGCGGGCCTGCTCCATCTGCTTGGTGCCCAGCTCGGCGGCGCGCTTGAGGGTGGCCAGCTTCGGGTCGCCGGGGAGCGGCTCGCCGAGGCGTTTCACGGACTCCTGGAGTTCCTTCAGGTGCGGATCAATCGGGCGCGGCTTCTTCGCGTCGGCCAGCTCCTTGTTGCGCTTGGCCAGCTCGGTGTCGTTCGCGCGGACGATTTTCTCGAAGGCGTCCTTCTGCTCCTTGGTGCGGATGTCCGCCGGAGTGGCGAGCAGGGCGCGGAGTTCCTCGGACTGGCTCAGGCCGGGTGCCTTGGTGCCGGTGCCGGCGAGACGGAAGCGGCCGAGCGTGTAGCCCTTGTCCTCGCCGCCGTTGAACTGCTGCGTCAGCTTCACGGTCAGCACCACGTTCGCGGTGTTCGTGAGCGGCGTCTTCAGCTCGTAGGTCGCCCAGTGGGTCGCGCCGCCGTTGGGCGAGATGCCCCAGCCCTGCTGCCGGTTGTTGCCGCCATCAATGGACTTGGCCACTTCGAAACCCTCCTGGCTGAAGTCCGCCAGAGCCTTCTGCAATTCCACCTTCTTCGCCTCCGTGGGCTTGTCCTTGGGCGCGACGCTCAGGGTGATCTCGTTCAGCACGAAGTTGCCGTCCGGCGAGCGGCCGGGGCCGTTCTTCGGGAAGCGCTTGTCCGTCAGCGCCTCGAGGCGCAGCGCGCTCAAGGCCTTCAAGTCCGTCTCGATGGTGAACGAGTATTCGCCACGCACCGCCTTGCCGGCGGTCACGACCACGGACTTGTCCTCCTGCTGCGCCAGCTTGAGGTCGCCGGTGGACTTGAGGTCCTTCGCGGTGAAGGCGTTCCACTCCGTCTTCAGGTCCTGCTTCTTCTCGAACTCGGTGACACGTTTCGGGAAGTCCTGTTCGTTGAAGCGCTTCAGCTCGGCCTCGGCCTTTTCCGTGCGATCCTTCTGCTCGGCATCGAGCTTGGCTTCGCGCGGAGCGATTTCCTTTTCATACGAGGCGAGTTCGGTCTTCGTGTCGGACAGGTCCTTGGCGCGCGTGTCTTCGCGCTTCTTCTGGATGCCGGGATAGATCTTTTCGTAGTCCAGCAGGGAGCCGCTCACCGTGACGGCGTCGGCCTTCATGGTGGACCAGCTCTTCAAGGTGGCCTCAATTTCGCCGCTCTTGGCCGGGCGGTTCATGATGCGGAGAAACAGCTCGTTGATGAGCTGGCGGTCGTCGGTGATGTCCTTGGCGAGCTTGGCAATCGCGTTGTCCGGCGCACTGACGGCGTCGCCGACGGTCGCGCCGGAGATGAGCGCCATGATGGGTCCGAGCTGGATGTCGCTCACGCGCTCGCATTCGCAGGCGGACTCGCGCGCAGGCTTGCCCATGGTGGCGAAGAACCCGTCCGGCAGCTTGAAGCCGGTGTCGGCGAGCTGCGAGGCGCGGGTGCCCGCGGGGACGCCGGGTATGTTCGACTTCGCGCCCGTCACCTTGTAAATGGTGTCGTAGAGCACCTCGGCCGGCAGGCGGCGCGCGGTGGCGTGGGAGAAGTTGATCTTGTCGTCGGAGTTCCACTGATGGGAGACGACGGAGAGCTGATAGGTGCGGGACTTCGTGATGAGCTTCATCAGCTTCTGCGTGTTGAAGCCGCTGTCCACGAACTCCTTGGTCAGGTAGGCCAGCAGTTCGGGGTTGCTCGGCGGGTTGCCCGCGCGAATGTCGTCCAGCGGCTCAATGACGCCGACGCCCGTGAGATAGCCCCAGATGCGGTTGGCAAAGCTGGAGGCGAAGTAGCGGTTGTCCTTGGCCGTGATCCACATGGCGAGCTGGTCGCGGCGGGAGACGGGCTTCTTGTCCTTCGCGGCAGGCTTGCCGTCCTCGCCACAGGTGGCGGGATAGGGGAACTGCGGGGGCGTCTCCTTGCCGGTGCGGTCGTGCTTCACCTCGCCGGCGGCCAGCTCCTCGATGATCTCATACATCGGCTTGCCGCCCTCGACGGCCGTGCCGCCCAGCAGCTTGTCCCCGGCGGCGGGATCCTTCTTCAGGCCCACGCGCGCGAACCACGCGGCGGTCTGGTAATACTGGTCCTGCGTCCACCGCTCGAAGGGATGGTCGTGGCACTTGTTGCAGTTGAAGCGCACGGCGAGGAACAGGTGCGTGGTGTTCTCCATCGTGTCATCGGGCTTGCGCAGGATCTTGTAGTAGCTCGCGGGCGGGTTGTCCTTGTTCGAGCCGGAGGCGGTGATGATCTTGCGCGCGAACTCGTCGTGCGGCGTGTTCTTCGCGATCTCGTTGCGAATCCAGTCGCGGAACGCCTTGGCTCCGTCCGCTCCGAGGAACTTGCTGTTCACCTGGAGCAGGTCAGCCCACTTGTTGGACCAGTGATCCACGTAGTCCTCGCTGCCGACGAGCTTGTCCACGAGCGCGTCGCGCTTCTCGCGGGTCGGGCGGGTGTCAGCGAGGAAGGCCTTCACTTCTTCCGCCGTGGGCGGGATGCCCGTCAGGTCCAGATACACGCGGCGGACAAACTCATCGTCCGTGCACAGGCCGCTCGGCAGGATTTTCATGCGCTGCCATTTGGCGGCGGTGAACTCGTCGATCTTGTTCCACTTCTCCGGCTCGGCCCAGGTGAAGCCGCTGCGGTCGCCCATCACGGTCACCGTCGTGGCCGCGTAGGCGCCTTCGAAGCGCGCGAGCATCGGGGCCTCGCCGCGGCGCAAGGTGGTGACCACGTTGGCGCTGTCCGTCTTGGCCACGTCCTGGTTGCCCGTGTCCACAAAGGCGAGCGTCGTCACGTCGCGCGTGGAGCCG
>CAZOCL010000385.1:0-6248 GCA_964578245.1 uncultured Klebsiella sp.
CCGCGACTGGCCGTCGCAGAAGTTGCGGGTGGGTTTTCCGAGCAGCGTCAGCATGAATCAAAACTAACTGAGGGTGCGACGAAGGCCAGCGCGCATTCGTTCAAGGGAATCTGGGACTTACGATTCAAGAAGCAGTCACCAATGATTTGAGGAATACAAAGTCCGGGAAACTTTCCGCCTGCCCTAAAACAGAGTCAGAGGATCATGACAAGGGTGGAATCTTTCTGACCCCACTTTGCTGACTCTTCCTTCTGAACTTCGGCTTCACATCTTTGCGCTTTCCCTTTTGGGCCGCCAGTGAGGATATTCGCCGCCATGAAGCTGTCCGACTTTTTGCTGAACCGCCGTGGTTTTCTCTTTTGCGCCGCGTGGATGCTCGCGGTGCCGTTTGCATCCGCCGCCGAGCCGAAGACCGCTGATCCAGCCCGGTTCGAAAAAGCCATCGCGGAATTCGAGGCGCAGGACAAAACGAACGCGCCGCCCAAGGACGCCACGCTGTTCTACGGTGCCTCGAACATCCGCCTTTGGAAATCACTGCCCCAACGCTTTGGTAAATCCAAGGTCATCAATCGCGGCTTCGGCGGCTCGCAGTTGAGCGACTGCGTCCATTTCGCCGACCGCGTGGTCATCCCCTACGCGCCGAAGACAGTTTACCTGAACGCCGGCGGCAACGACCTGCACGCCGGGCGCACCCCGGAACAAGTGCTGGGAGACTTCAAAGCCTTCGTCACCAAGGTCCGTGCCGCGCTGCCCGGCACGCAGATTTCCTTTCTCTCCATTCCCACGTCACCGTCGCGCTGGAGCGAAGTCGAACAGGCCAGGAAGGCCAACCAGCTCATCGCGGACTACGCGAAGGCGGACGGCAAGGTGGGCTTCATCAACTTTTTCCCGCAACTGCTCGGCGACGACGGCCAGCCGCGCGCGGAACTGTTCGTGGCGGACAAGCTGCATTTCAGCGAGGCGGGCTACGACATCGTCACGTCTTGCATCAAGTGGCAGGGCGCTATGGACGGCTTTGCCAAGGCGGATGCGGCGAATCCCCCGGCGAAGGGCGGCATCGTCTTCGTCGGCAGTTCGAGCATCGTGAAGTGGAAGTCGCTGGCGCAGGATTTCCCCGAACACAAGGTGGTGAACCGTGGCTTCGGCGGCTCGGAATTGTTCGACTCGGTGAACTACTTCGACCGCGCCGTGCTGCCCTATCAGCCGCGCCTGGTCGTCCTCTATGCGGGTGGCAACGACATCAACGCGGGCAAGACACCCGAACGCGTGGAGACCGACTTCAAGGCGTTCGTCGCGCAGGTGAAGAAGAAGCTGCCGCAAACACGCGTGGCCGTCATTTCCATCGCCGGCAACCCCGCCCGCTGGAAGCAGGTCGAACAGGTCAAGGACCTCAACCGCCGCATCGAGGCGATCACCAAGGCCGATCCTCAGCTCGCATTCATCAATGTGTTCCCCGCGATGCTCGGCCCCGACGGCCTGCCCAAGCCCGACATCTTCGTCGAGGACAAGCTGCACATGAACGAGAAGGGCTACGCGATCTGGAAGGAAGTGGTGGGGCCGTTTCTGAAGTAGGCGCAAACGGCGGCAGCGGCACATAGAATTGCCCGTGAAACACGCAAATGGACGCGAAAGCAAAGGCTTTCTGATTCGCGTCTTTTCGCGTTTTTCGGGCTAGCGCTTCTTCGCCTTTTCTCGCGGCCCGTTCAGCAGCCGGCCGATCCAGGTGTAACGCACGCACCAGTGGTAGCTCGCAAGCAGAAGCGCCATCGTCACCAGCATGATGCCGCTGAACTTCAGCCAGCCATTCACTGGCCACTTCGCCACAACGATTTGCAGGCAGAGGACCAGCGGCAGGTGCACGAGATAGCACCAGTAGGATGCGTCGGCCAGATAGCGAACCCAGGGTTGATGCTGCCCCGCAAAGCGGAGAAACCAGCCCATGACCGCTAAGGTCATCAGCCAGGCGTAGAGCGCAGCGCAGGAGAGGCTTGTGACTTTCAGGACCAGGTAGTCGGGCTGCGTGGGCTTCGGCGCAGAGGCGAAGATGGCTCCATGGATGAGCATGGCCAGTAGAGCGAACGCAACGCCGCTCTTCAAATGGTGCGAGAGTTCACTTAATTGATGCCGCCGCCGGTGCAGCCACCAGCCAACGGCGAAGAACAGGCCGTAGTAAACAACCGCCCGCGCAGTGGGAATGAAGGCCACGCCAGCCTGTTCAATCTCGCCCCACATAGGACCATTCCACAGGCACAGGACCATGGGCGGCACGAGCAGCAGCGCCTTCAGCGGCGTGCGCATCCACCAATCGAAAGCATGATCTCCCACACTGAGCCAGCCGGCCGGCAGCCGTCTTACCAGCCAGACGAACACCAGCGAGAGTGCGTAGAAGATCAAGAGGTATTCCAGAAACCACAGGTGTGCAGTGGGAATCGTTCCAAAATCCCCGCCCGTGTCGAAGAGCCTTGCCCCCGGCTTTTGCATCTCGCGCATTCCCCATCCCCATAATCCTCCGATCATTGGCAGCAGTGTGAGCATGCCGAGGAGAAATGGAATGCCGATACGCTTGGCGCGTTGCTTCGCATACTCCGCTGCGCCCAGCCGTTCGTGCAGCAACCGCCCAAAGAAGCCCGCCAGGAAGAAGAACAACTGCATCCTGAATCCGTGGATCAATCCGACCGAGAGATCAAAAGTCCAGTGCCGGCTCAGATCCAGCACTGCCCAGCCGAAATCGAGCGTCATGAAGGAAATCGCCGCGTGCAGAAAAATGCCCAGGAACATCGCGGATGCGCGAAGATTGTCCAAGGCATGCACGCGCTCCTCGCGCGGAGTCGGAATAGTTTCCGATGCGGGCGGCGGTGGGGCGTTCCCCTCCGGAGTTGCAGGAGCAGTCACTGGATAGCGGCAAGAGTTTCAAACTGAGCGGCAGCGGCGCAACCCAATTAGCGGGTTCCGTTCGTGCGATTCCAGGCGCATCCATGCACTGCCCCCCGGTCTCGCCCCGCCGGGCAAGCGAGGACGCTTGCGGCACGGCTGGCCGTAGGCCGGCGCTGCGTAGCGCCCGCGTCCGTGTCGGCTTCCTGGCTGAGATGGTGTGAAAGTGCCGGTTGCGAGTTCCGTGAACCTACTCCGCGCTGGGGTTCGCCGTGACAGCGTGGTAGCCTCTTGCCGACATGAGTGAACCGTGGGCCTCAGAGTGGGCAGCTACGCACACCACCATCCTGGCGCGGAGCTTCCGCCATTGGCTGGGGCGCGACTTGCTCCCTGGCGTCACCCAGCCATCGGCGTTGGCGGAAGGCATCTTCGCTGCACCTTTCGTCCTGGTCTCCCACGGCACGCAGGCTGATCCAGTGCTGAACTACGGCAACCGCGCCGCGCTCGCGCTCTGGGAAATGGCCTGGGTCGAACTCACGCGCACGCCCTCGCGGCTCACCGCCGAACCCGTCGCCCGAGAGGAGCGCGCGCGCCTGCTCGCCGAAGTGACGCAGCACGGCCACATCGCCAACTACAGCGGCGTGCGCATCTCGAAGTCCGGCCGGCGTTTCCGGATTGAGCAGGCCATCGTGTGGAATCTGCTGGATGAAGGCGGTGCCCACTACGGCCAGGCCGCCATGTTCGACCGCTGGCATTACTTGTGAACTCCCCCTATTGCCTCGCCCTTTTGCTCGTCTGCCTCGCGTCGCTTTCCACCGGCTGCAACAAGGACTTGCCACCAGCCTCGGCCCGGGTTCCGGCTCCAGCCCCTGCCCCGCCTCAACCTGTGCCCAAGAGTTCGCCCGTGGCGGTGCAGGCAACGACCCCCAGCGTGCCCAGCGTGCCGGTCGCGCCGCCAGCCACACGCCCTGAGCATGTGATCCTCGTCAGCTTCGATGGCGGCCGACCGGACATCCTGCAGGCAGCGCGCATGCCCATGCTCCACACGATGGCCCGGGAGGGCGCAGTGACCTGGGATGCGCGCAGCATCGTCCCTCCGCTCACGCTCCCGGCCCACACCTCCATGCTCACCGGACTCGCACCAGAAGTGCATGGGGTCTATTGGAACTATTGGATTCCCGCCTTTGGCGCGTTGAAGGCTCCGACCATCTTCATGCTGGCCAAGTCGAATGGCCTGTCCACCGCCGTCTTCTCCGGCAAAGACAAGCTCGCGTATCTCTTCCCCACCGGCTCGGTGGACATCGTCTCGTTCCCGTTGACCGACCCACAGGACTACTCCGGCACCAATGTCTTCTCCGCGCGCAACGTGGCGGCGCAGGCGATGAAGTATTTCGAGCAGCGCAAACCCAATCTGATGTTCGTGCATTTCCCCGATGCCGACATGGCCGGGCATTACTACGGATGGCCGTCGCCCGAGCAGTTCACTGCGCTGGCCGAGTGCGACGCGGCCCTGACGCTGCTGCGTGCCGGCGTCGAGAAATCGGGCGTGACGAACACCGTCTTCCTGCTCACGGCGGACCACGGTGGCGCCGGGCTGGCGCACGGCATTGACCGGCCACCAGACATGACCATCCCATGGATCGCCTGGGGTGCGGGGGTGAGACGCGGCTACACCTTGACGAACCAAGTGGTGCTGCCAGACACCGCCGCAACCATCGGGTGGCTGTTCGGATTCCCGCTCCCAACGAACACCATCGGCAAGCCGGTAAACGAGGCGTTTCAGTGAGCCCGGCGCGCTTCGTTCATGCCGCTTCAACGGGCTGAGTTCTAAAGCATTCGGATGCCGGATCGAGCGCGGGTGAGGCAATGCCGCCAATGCCATGCACCTCGATTCCGCCGACATTTTCCTTCACCGCCCACGCGTAATCCGGCATCGTCCACAGCCATGAACTTGTTCGATTTGCAGGGTGAAGTTGCCGTCGTCATTGGTGCCACGGGTGTCCTCGGAGGAGCCTTGGCGGAAGGTCTGGCCGAAGCCGGAGCCAAGGTCGCGGTCCTCGGGCGCAATGCCGAACGTGGCGAGGCGCGAGTGAAAGCCATCCAAGGCAAGGGCGGCCAAGCCGCGTTCTTTAATTGCGACGCCATCTCCCGCTGCTCGCTCACCGAGGCGCACGAGCAAATCGAAGCCAAGCTTGGCGCACCCACCATTCTCGTGAATGCCGCCGGCGGCAATGCTCCGCAGGTCACCGTGACCGCTGAGCGCGCCTTTGAGCAAATCCAGCTCGCCGACTGGCAGGCGAATTTCGACCTGAACCTCGCGGGTGGCGTCCTCCTGCCCTGTCAGGAATTCGGCCCCGCCATGTGCCGGCGTGGACGCGGCAGCATCGTCAACATCGCCAGCGTCTCCGCCCATCTGCCACTGTCGCGCGTCGTGACCTACTCTGCGGCCAAGGCGGCGGTGCTGAGCCTCTCGCAGTTCCTCGCCCGCGAGTGGGCCACCAAGGGCGTGCGCGTGAACACCCTCACCCCGGGCTTCTTCCCCGCCGAACAAAATCGCAAGCTGCTCTTCAACGAGGACGGCTCGCCCACCGCGCGCACCAAGTCCATCTGGGGCCACACGCCGATGAACCGCTTTGGCGAATCGCACGAACTCATCGGTGCGTGCCTCTTCCTCGCCAGCCATAAGGCCAGCAGCTTCGTTACCGGCACGGACATCCGGGTGGATGGCGGATTCCTGAGCCAGACGATTTAGACAGGCGATTGTAACTCATCCGCAACCGGCCTACGTTCGCACCATGCAAGTTCTCATCCGCTTTCAGGACGCGGAAACCGAGCGAAAGGCGCTCGGCAAGCTGATTCCCCGTTTCTTCGGCAGGAGTTGGGCGAACGGCGAGACGATGGGGCCTTCCCACGCCCTTCCATTTCTCTCCGCCGAAGGCATAGCGTTCACGGTAGTCGGGCCTTCACAAGAACGCATTGATGGCGGCTTTCCGAGCCAGACGATTTAAGCTTCAACCACGGATGGCACCGATGAACACGGATAAGCACGTCCCCACAGAATCCGTGTCCATCCGTGTTAATCAGTGGTTAATTTTCCTGCTATGAACCTCCTCGCTTCAACCGCACAAACCGGCTCCACCGTCACCCCGGCAGAAGTCACCGACCTCATCGCGCAGGCCTGCCCGGCGAAGGAGTATCGCGGCAAGAAAGTCCTGCTCATCGTGCCGGATGCCACGCGCACCGCGCCGGTGGGGCTGATGTTCCAGACGCTCTTCAAGCAGATCGGTGGGGTCACGGCAAACTTCGACATCCTCATCGCCCTCGGCACGCACCAGCCCATGAGCGAGGCGGCGATTTGCGACCGGCTGGAAATCTCT
>CAZOCL010000386.1:0-6142 GCA_964578245.1 uncultured Klebsiella sp.
GCCGATGTGCTCAAGGCCATGGACGGTCACATCCTCGGCAAGGGCGTGGTGGAATGCAAGGATACGCCTGGCTTTATCGCCAACCGCATAGGCGTGTACTGGATGATGTTGGCGTTGACTGAAGCCATCCGTTTGGGCGTGACGCCCGAGCAGGCGGATGCGGTGATGAAGCGGCCCGAAGTGGCGCGCGAAAGCGACCCTGCACGGCGCATTCGCGCCCTTTATCGCATCATCCTCGCGCGTGATCCTGTTGATGAAGAGCTTGCCTGGGCGCGTGAATATGTCGATGCTGATGCCAGCCGCTGGTCCGGCTTTGCCCAGGCGCTCATGCTGTCCAATGAGTTTGTGTTTGTGAACTGATACAATCATGAATATCCCCATTGATTTCTCGCGCCGTGACTTCCTGCAACGCTTTGGCACAGGGCTTGGGATGCTTGGCCTGTCATCTCTGTTGCAGGAGCAGGGACTGCTCGCCGCTGATGGCGATCATCCGCTTGCCGCGAAGCCCGCGCACTTTCCAGCGAAGGCAAAGCACGTCATCCACATCCTCGCGAATGGCGGCCCTTCGCAGATGGACACCTTTGATCCGAAGCCGCGACTGAAGGCCGAGCATGGGAAGCCGTTCCCGTTGCGCATGGATGCGACGCAGTTTGACGCCATCGGCAAGACGCTGGCGAGCCCGTGGGAGTTCTCGCCGCGCGGGCAGGCGGGCATTCCGGTGAGCGAGCTGTTCCCGCACCTGGGCGGCTGCATGGATGACCTGTGCGTCATCCGCTCGATGACCAGCCAGTTTCCCGAGCACGCGCAGGCGTGCTACTTCCTGCACACGGGCAGCGGGATGCAGGGCCGGCCCAGCATGGGCTCCTGGGCGAGCTACGGTCTGGGCGCGGAGACGGCGAACCTGCCGGGCTTCGTGGTGCTCAATGGCGGGATGATTCCGCTCGGCGGCGTGGGGAACTGGAGCAGCGGCTTCCTGCCCGCGCGGCATGAGGCGACGCAGTTCAGTTTTGCCGGTGGACCCGTCATGGAGAACCTCGGCGCGGCCGGCCCGGCGGCGGCGGCGCGGGCGAACCAGCTTGCGTTCATTGCGGAGAACGACCGGGCCTTCGCGTCGCAGCTAGGTGCCCAAAGCCCGCCGGTCGAGTCGGCCATCCGCAACTATGAGCTGGCGGCTGCGATGCAGACGGCCGTGCCCGAGGCCGCTGACTTGCGCAGCGAGAGCGAGGCGACGCACCGGCTCTACGGCACGGACTCCAGCGACCCGCTCAAGGCGCGCTACGCCCGGCAGTGCCTGCAGGCGCGTCGGCTGGTGGAGCGCGGAGTGCGGTTCGTGGAGGTCAGTGCGGTCAGCGGGATTCGATTCGTCTCACCGTGGGATTCGCATGGCAACATGAAGAAGGACCACGCTCGGAATGCCTTCATCGTGGACCAGCCGATCACGGCGCTGCTGAAGGACTTAAAGGCGCGTGGCCTGCTGGATGACACACTGGTGCTGTGGGCGGGTGAGTTCGGTCGCACGCCCTTTGCGCAGGGCAACGATGGTCGCGATCACAATCCGCAGGGCTTCACGGTCTGGCTGGCCGGCGGAGGCGTGCGCGGCGGGATGACCTATGGCGCGACGGATGAGTTTGGTTATCGCGCCGTGGAGAACGTGGTGGAGCTGCACGACCTGCACGCGACGATGCTGCACTTGCTAGGCATGGACCACGAGCGGCTGACGTTTCTGCACGGCGGTCGCTTCCACCGGCTGACGGATGTGCATGGGCGCATCATCCGGGAAGTGCTGGCCTGACTTGCGCCCGGGGCCACGCCTTCAGCGGCCGGGGACTCCCTTGCGGATCACCCGGTTGTTCATGTCGGACACGAAGAGGTTGCCCTGGCTGTCGAAGGCCAGGCCGCGCACCGTGTTGAACATGGCATCGGTCCCGACGCCATCAGCGATGCCTTTCTCGCCCACCTTGCCGGCGAGCGTGGAGACGACGCCTTCGGGCGTGAGCTTGCGGACCGTATGGTTGCCGCTGTCCACGATCCAGAGGTTGCCCGCGCGGTCAAGCACCAGGGCGTAGGGATCGTGGAACTGGGCCTGGCTCGCGCTGCCATCTGTGCTGCCCGGGGTGCCGGTGCCGGCCAGGGTGGTGACCATGCCTTCGGGCGTGACCTTGCGAATCCAGCCGGATTCGACCTCGCTCACATAGAGATTGCCATCGTGACCCAAGGTCAGGCCGGTGGGTTTGATGAAGCGGGCGACCGAGCCCAGCCCGTCCTGCTTCGGGCTGTTTTCGGCGGGGTTGCCTGCCAGCGTAGACACGGTTCCGTCCGGGGCGATCTGACGAATGGCGCGGGCCAGATAGTCCGCGACATACACAATGCCGGTCGGGCTGACGGCCACGCCGCCCAAGCCACGAAAGCGTGCCGCCTCGCCCTTGCCATCCGCATGTCCGGCCACGCCGGCTTTCCCCGCCAGCGTGCTGACCACGCCGGAGGGGCTGATCTTGCGGACAGTGAAACTGTCCGTGTCAGTCACATAGAGATTCCCCGCCGTATCCACGGCCACGGCGCGTGGATGATTGAAGCGGGCGACACTGCGGGGACCGTCCACACTGCCTTTGGTGCGGGGACCGCCTGCGACCGTGATAACCTCGCCAGCCGGGGTGATTTTTCGGATGAGGCAGGTCCAGGTGTCAGCGAAGTAAAGGTTGTCAGCCTTGTCCACGGCCAGCGCCTGGGGGTCGTTTAACTTCGCGGCCGGACCTTTGCCATCGGTCGTGCCAAAGACCCCGGCCTGGCCCGCGAACGTGGTGAAGGTGTAGTCGCCTGGCCCCGCAACGAGCGCGGGCGCGGTCTCTGCGGGCGCGGCGGCAAGGGCCGAGAGATCCGCCAGGACGAGGCGGAAGCCGACGTTGTTGGTGCGCGTTTCCGGCAGCAAGCCGACGCGCCGGTTAGAAACCAGCCGGTCCTGGGCGCTGTCCCAGCCGCCGCCCCGCACCACCTTGTGCGAGTTGCCCTTCTGATGACGGTCCTCACACCATTCCGACACGTTGCCGCTGAGGTCATGGAGGCCATGCTGGGAACTGGCGAAAGAGCCGACGGGTGCCGTGGTGGCGAAACCGTCCCGGTAACCGTCAATCACCTTGAAGCTCTTGAACAGGGCTTTGGCGGTCTCATCCTTCAAATTCCCGGCTCCGGCCGGAGGCGGCCATTGCGTGCCCCAAGGATACAGCGCCAGGCCCTTGGTCTGCCGTTCGCTAGGCCATTCCCCGGGCTCGGGCGGCAGGCCCACGGCGGCGCTCCATTCCAAGTCGGTGGGCAGGCGGTAGTTCTGTCCGGCGGCGAGCCGGCCTTCCTTGTGTTCCTTGTCCGTGAGCCAGCGCGCAAACTTGCGGGCCTCATCCCAATGCACATTCACCACCGGGTGGTTGGGATCGGGCGAGACTGGCACGCTCTCGTGAACAGCGTTCTTCCAGGCGTCATTGATCTTGGGCGTGACCGCCTCATAGGCCGCATAGTCCTGGTTGCGCGTCTCCCAGATGCTGAACCTCACGGCGGTGCCGGGCAGGGGCACGAACACCATGCCCAGCCCGTTCGTCCAGCGGGTGGTGGGAGCCCCGGCCATAGGCTGCCCCGCGGCGGGGAAGATGTAGCCTTCATTCCGCACGAACGTGTAACCAGCGGCCCGGGCAATCGCCTCCGCCTCCGCACTGGTCAGGGTGAGATTGCGCGCCAGTTTCGCGGACCAGAAGAGCTTGAGCGGAATGGTGCCGGGGCGCGGGGCGTCGAAGACGTAGCCTTCAATCGCGATCAGCTTGTATTTCGCGGTCTCCGCTTCCGTGCGGGCCTGCGCGGTGGCGATCACCATGTTGTCCCTTCGGGAGTCGTTGTAGTAGCGCTTCAGCGGGACGGTGTCCGGCTTGGGGTTGGTGAAGATCAGGCCTTGGATGCCTGCCGGGCGGAGATTTCGCTTTTGAGCCTGGGCCTCGCCATCCACGAGGGCGGAGGTCACGGCGGCGCTCCGGTCATCGCTCCAATACAATTGCAAGGGCACCATGGCGGGCGGGTTCGGGGTGGCCGGCGCGCTCGCCGTCGGGACGGTCGCATTGGTCACCGTCTGCTCCACCACCACTGGCGGGGCCGCCCGTTTTCGCTTCGCGGCCATGATTAAAGCACCGCAGGCGATGAGCACCGCCACGGCGGCCACTACACTGGTTCCAAGCACCCAGGGCTTGTGCCACCAAGGCGTTTCGTTCGAGTTGGCGCTGGAATACTCGGCTTGCCCGGTAGGCTCGGCCTCCGCCCCTGCCGCCGGTGCCGACCACGACTCGCCTGAGGGCAGCGCCGCGATTGAGTCACTGGACTGGCGGGCAAGGTCCAGGCCAATCCAGGCACCCACCGCTGCCGCGCCGGGCGGGCGTTGCCCCGGCTCCTTGGCGAGGCAGGCCAGGATGAGGGCCGAGACATCCGCCGGAACCGGGTTGGTGATGCCAAAGTCTGCGAGGCGCTGCTCCGGGGGATCAGGCGTGAAGTTGCGCGCCTGATGGAGCACATCGCCGGAGTGGAACGGGGGCTTGCTGGTGAGCAGTTCGTAAAGCGTCGCGCCCAGCGCGTAGATGTCGTCCGACGCCTGCGGCGGGCGGCCGTCCATCTGCTGCGGGCTCATGTAGGCCGGCGTGCCGCTGATGCCACGGTCAAAGGAGACCCGGCTCATCGAGTCCGAGATGGTGGCGGCGAGTCCGAAGTCCGCCAGCTTCAGCCGGCCGCGCGCGTCCAGCATCATGTTCGCGGGCTTGAGGTCGCGATGCACCACGCCCTCGCCATGCGCATAGGCCAGCGCCTGGCAGAGCTGGGTGACGAGCGGCTTTAGTGTCTCCCACGGGAACACCCGCTCTGGCTGCTCCGCCTTGAGCGCGCTCAACGTCGTGCCTTCCACAAATTCCATCGAGATGAAGGGCGGCTCGCCTTCACTGCGGACGAAGTCGTGGATGCGCAGGATGTTGGGATGCGTGAGCCGGCGGCTCTTCTGGGTCTCGCGTCGCAGTTCGTCCAGTGCGTCCGCATCCCGGCGGATTTCCGGCGGCACGAACTTGAGCGCGACCTGCTCGTTCAGTTCCAGGTCCAGGGCCAGCCACACGACGCCCATACCACCTTGTCCCAGTTCGCGCTCCAGCACGTAACGGCCCCGGCCGGCGGCAACTCCCGGTCCCAGCGAGAACACACCGCTCCCCGCGGGGCTAGCGCCTGTCTTGGAGGGATGCTCGTTGTCGGAATCGCCCACTGGTTGCCTCAATAATAACTTCGGCTGACGCCGTGCCTTCTAGGCGGCTCGCCGCATGTGGTCAACGCCTTAATCTAGGGGACTGCGCTTGCCTGCCGGGGACGGTTCCGGATGCAGGCCTCCCGGTTGGGACGAAACGTTGCTCCCTCGTGCCGAGCCAGGCCCGGCGATGTCCGAGTCCTACTTATCCCCGACGATCTTGAGTGCGCGCAACTGCTCGCGGATGGGCATTAGCTGCTTGAAGAACTCCGTCCGGTGCGGCTCCGGCATCTCCAGCAGGGTGTCCGTGATGCCGTCCATGTGCTGGTTGCAGAGGCGCAGCCGTTCCGCCGGGTCAATGCTGCCGGCCGGTTTGGTCGCCACGGCCATC
Source organism: uncultured Klebsiella sp. (assembly GCA_964578245.1). Taxonomy (GTDB): domain Bacteria; phylum Verrucomicrobiota; class Verrucomicrobiia; order Limisphaerales; family SXTU01; genus SXTU01. The sequence continues at coordinate 5,640 of CAZOCL010000386.1, forward strand.
AGCTCGCGTATCTTGGCGCGGACGGTCTGAAGCGCGGTTTGCAGGCGGCGTTCGGCGAGCCAGGCGTTCATGGTCTCGCGCACTTCGGGCGGCGGCTCGCCTGCTTCGCCCGCCAGGATGCGGAGCATGAACGCTTCCAGCTTGGGCGCGTTCTCCGGGGCCTGCGCCCATTTGGTGAAGTCCTCTGCCGATTCAAAACTGCCGAAGGGGAAGAAGTCCATTTGCAGGTAGCCTGGTTCAGCCGACGCTCACCACCGCCTTGATGACGCCGGTTTCGGGTTTGGTCCAGCTCGGGAAGACGCCGATCATGTCCTCGAAGCCGGCGTGATGGGTGATCCACGGGCGGGTGTCGATCTGGCCGTCTTCGATGAGCTGGATGATGCGTTTGAAGTCGGGCGGGAGGGCGTTGCGGGTGGCGCGGATGTCCAGCTCGCGGGGGTGCCGGGCCGGGGCCTGGAGGAAGCTGATCTCCGACTGCGTGATGCCGACATGGACGAGCCGGC
>CAZOCL010000387.1:0-6127 GCA_964578245.1 uncultured Klebsiella sp.
CGCGGCCTTCCTGCTGTTCGGCTTCAGCCTGCTCTACGGCCTCACCGGCACGACCTACGTCCCGCGCATGGCCTACAAGCTGTTTACGCTGGGCACGGACCCGCTGGCCACGGTGGCGCTGGTGATGGTGGTGACGGGCTTCGGCTTCAAGGTCGCGGCAGTGCCGTTTCATCTGTGGTCGCCCGATGCGTATCAAGGCGCGCCGTTGCCGAGCGCTGCCTTCATCGCGAGCGGGTCGAAGGTGGCGAGCTTCTACGTGTTTGCGAAGGTGCTGCTGCTCGGCTTCAGCCAGCTTGGCTGGGGCAATGATGCCAGCGCCATCGGGGGCTGGATTCCGCTCCTGTCCATTGTGGCCGCTGCGTCCATGGTGCTTGGCAACCTGGCGGCCATCCGGCAGACCAGCGTGCGACGCCTGCTGGCCTATTCGGCCATCGCGCATGTCGGCTACATGCTGGTTGGCTTTTTGGCCACGGGCGGAGAGGCGTTTGCATCGTTGCTTTTCTACGTCAGCACTTATGCCCTCACCACCGTTGGCGCGTTTGGCGTGCTGAGCGTGGTCGAGTCGCAGGTGGGGGGCGACCAGATCAAGGATTTTGCCGGTCTCTCGCGACGGGCACCGGTGCTGGCGGTGTGCCTGATGGTCTTCCTGTTGTCGCTCGCGGGCATTCCGCCGCTGGCCGGGTTCTTCGGCAAGTTCTACCTGTTCGCTGCGGCGCTGAAGAACGAGGCCCTGAGCCTGCCTTTCCTCTGGCTGATCATCCTGGGTGTCGCGATGAGCTGCGTCTCGCTCTACTACTATCTGCAGGTCCTCAAGCAGGCGTTCGTGGTGGAAGCGGACGCGCAGGCACGTCCGCTGGCCGTGCCGTTTCTGGGCCATGCGGTTGCGGTGATGCTCGCGTTGACCGTTCTGCTGCTGGGGTGCTTTCCCGGGTGGCTGCTGGACCCGTTGCAGGCGGCCATCACCGAGCTGGGCTGGTAGCGGGTCGGCTTCACTTGGTGCAGTTGACCGCGTGCAGATAGTTTTGCGCCGGCACGGCGCAGGTTTTCAAATCCGGGGCTTGACCCACCACACACGCACCGCCACGTTTTGGGCGTGTCCATGAAGTTCATTCGCTCCCTGCTCGCCGGGCTCGTCCTTTCTTCCCTCACCACCTTCGCCGCAGACCCGGAAAAGGCCGTGGTGCAGATTTTCACCTTCAGCCAGGCAGCAGACTGGGATGAACCGTGGAAGTTTGACCAGCTCCGCCGCAGCAGTGGCACCGGGTTCATCGTGAAGGGGCGGCGCATTATGACCAACGCGCACGTTGTGAGCTGGGCGCGGCAGCTCATGGTGAAGCGTTATCAGGACCCGAGGCCTTATCTGGCCAAGGTGGTGTTCGTGGGCCACGACTGTGATCTCGCCTTGCTGGAGGTGGAAGATTCGCTGTTTTACGAGGGCATCGAGCCGCTGGAGTTTGGCCCGCTGCCGAAGGTGCGGTCCACGGTCGTGACCTACGGCTATCCCGCCGGTGGCGAGCAGATTTCCTACACGCGTGGCGTCGTTTCGCGCATCGAACTGCAGACCTACGCGCACATCGGCAACCGCGCGTTGCTCGGCGTGCAGACCGATGCGGCCATCAATCCCGGCAATTCTGGTGGCCCGGTGATCCAGGACGACAAGGCCATCGGCGTTGCGTTCCAGGGAATGCCTGGTCTGGAGAACGCCGGGTTCTTCATCCCGACCACGGTCATCAACCACTTCCTCGAAGACATCAAAGACGGCAAATACGACGGCTTCCCCAGCGCCGGCGTCCGCACCGCACCGCTGCAAAATTCCGCCTACCGCCGCAAGCTCAAGCTCCCCGACAATGACAAGGGCGTCCGCGTGGACTCGATCATCGCCGGCACGCCGGCGGAGAAGGTGCTGCGGCCGGACGATGTGATTCTGCAGGTCGGCAAGCACGACGTGGGCAGTGATGGAACGATTGTCTTCGAAGGCAACCGGATGGCCCTGGCCATGGCGGTGCAGGAAATGCAGCACGGCCAGAGCATGCCGATGAAGATCTGGCGTGAAGGCCAGGAGCAGACCGTGGCTGTGGCGGTGGAGGCGAGCGCGACCGACAAGGTCCTCGGCAACCAATACGACACGCCGCCGCGCTACTTCATCTACGCAGGGCTGGTCTTCACCCCGTTGAGCCTCGACTACCTCAAGACCTTTGGCCGGAGCTGGTCGGACACGGCTGGTGCGGAGCTGACCTACGAGCTGTTCTACCGGCGGCATGAAGCGCCCAGGACGATGCGGTCCGAGCCCATCGTGCTTTCAACCGTCCTTGCCGACGAGGTGAATGCGAACCTGCGCGTCCGGGGCCGCGCGCTGGTGGACAAGATCAACGGCATCCGCATCGACCGGCTGGAGGACGTCATCCGTGCCATTGAGCAGCCGGCGAATGGGCAGCATGTGATCGAGTTCATGCCGAAGAACACGTTCGAGTGCCTGGAACGGGTCGAGGCCGAGAAGGCGAATGCCCAGATTTTGAAGACCTATGGCATTCAGAAGGACAGGAGGTTGTGAAATTCCAAAGTCCAAGTTTCAGATTCCAAACAAATTCCAAGCGCCAAGCGCCAAGTTCCAAGATGAAATTGACTTTCGTGTCCGCCGCCAGTTCGCCAACTGAATCCCTACACCCCAGCCGCTCATTGAAGCTTGGAGCTTGGAGCCTGGGATTTGGAGCTTTGGTCGTCGCCGTATTCTTCGGCCTGGCTTCGACCGCTGCAGCCGCGCCGGCCAGCGAGTGGGAGAGTTCCCTCGTCTATATCGAAGTGACGCGCAAGGCTTACGAGGTCTTCCAGCCGTGGACGCCCAAGGCGCGGATGGTGCAAAAGAACGGCCTCGTGATCGGAGCGAAGGAGATTCTCACCACGGCGGAGGAGCTATCCGACCGAACCATGGTGCGCGTTCAGAAGGGCGGGCGCGGGAAGTGGTGGAATGCCGAGGTGATCTGGATTGATTACCATGCCAACCTCGCGTTGCTGACTGCGGCTGATGCGACGCTGTGGCAGGGCTTGAAGCCGGCGACTTTCATCACCGGCAAGCTGCCCAAGGAGGGGCTGCAAATCGTCCGCTGGCGGACCGGCAACCTGGAGATTCGCAAGGCTGAGTTCAATCAGTTCCTCGTCGAGGACGCGCGGTTGTCCTTCTTCCAGCATCTCCAGCTTGAGGCCAGCACGGAGATGCAGGGCGTCGGCTGGGCCGAGCCGCTCGTGGCGAATGGCAAGGTCGCCGGTCTGGCGACGGGGCAGGGTGGCAACAACGCGCGTTTCCTCCCCGCGTCCTTCATCGAGCCGATTCTGACCGCGCGCAAGGCGGGCAAGTATCCCGGGCTGGGCTTCTTCCCCTTCACCTGGCAGCCGGTCGAGAATCCTTCGACGTTCAAGTTTCTGAAGCTCCCGGGCGACCCGCGCGGGGCCTTGGTGATTGATGTGCCGGCCACGCCGGAGATCGAGCCGAACCTCAAGCCCCGCGATCTGATCCTGCAGGTGGACGGCTTCGACGTGGACAATCAGGGCTACTACAAGGACCCGGACTACGGCCAGCTCATCGTCGAGAATCTCGGCTCGCGCCGGAAGTTCGCGGGCGACGTGGTGAAGATGAAGCTCTGGCGGGATGGCGCGCTGGTGAATCTGGACTACAAGCTGCCCAAGCTCGACTACTCGGTGAAGCTGCTGGCGGAACAGACCTTCGACCGCGCGCCGGAGTTTATGATTGCTGGCGGGCTGGTGTTCCAGCCGCTGAACATTCCGTTGCTCCGGGGTTTCGGCGAGGACTGGAAGCGGCGGGCGCCCTTCCGCTTGGTGCACTATGCCGGCGAGGCGCGCACGACCGAGCGTTCTGGCCTGGTGGCGCTTTCCAGTGTGCTGCCGGACCCCTATGTGATCGGTTATCAGGATGCCCGCCTCCTCATCGTGGACACGATCAACGGCCAGAAGATCAGCCGGCTGGCGGACGTGCAGGCCGCGCTGAACACGCCGCAGGAGGGCTTTCACACGGTCGAGTTCATGCGGGGGGACAGCCTGCGCCGGATCGTAGTGGATGCCGCGCAGATGGACGCGGCAACGGCCCGCATTCTGGAGCGCTACCGGATTCCCGAGGCGAGCCACATTGAGGCGAAGTGATTTTCGGGGTGCGGTGGCAGACGGACACTGGAGGAGCCCAGCTTCAGGCCGCAGAAGCTGGAGCGTGCCGAAGCCAGTTTGGGTGCGCTTTTCTGGTCGTAGCTTCCTGCGGCGTAAACGCCGCGCTCCGCCCATTGTTCGCGCGCTTCAGGTGCTCTCTGCTTAGTTCAGGACTTACGTTGCCACCGTCCGCCGGGCGGGACGCCCGGCTCTACGGCAGGCGGGACGCCTGCCGCCACTGTCTTCCGGCTTGCCCGGCGGGCAAGAGGTGGCGACGATGCGCTCATTCGATGAACACCCGCCAATTTCTCCTTTGCACCAGCGTGTTGCTGGCTGCTCCCTTTACTCACGCTGCGGACGCGCCGAAGCTCCCGGCTGGCTACAAGCTGCTTTACGAGCAGGATTTCTCCAAGCCCGAGGCGCTGAAGGACTTTGTCTTTACCGATCCTTCCGCGTGGAAGCTGACCAAAGAGAAGGACCGGCCCGCCTTGGAACTGCATAAGCAGAGCGCCTACAAGCCCGAACACCGCTCGCCGCTGAACATTGCGCTCCTCGCGGACAAGGTCTTCGGCGACTTCGTGCTGGAGGTGGAACTGCTCTCGACGAAGAAGCCCTACGTCCACCAGGACATGTGCCTGTTCTTCGGCTTCACCGGACCGGCGCAGTATTACTACAACCACATGGCCGTCGCCGCCGACCCGCATGCGCACAACGTCTTCATCGTGAACAATGCCCCCCGGCTGGCCTTCGCGAAGGAGACGACCAAGGGCATTACCTGGGGCGAGCACGAGTGGCACAAGATCCGCGCCGAACGCGACACGCAGGCCGGAACCTACAAGGTCTTCTTCGACGATTTCTCCAAGCCCATCATGCTCGCGGAGGACAAGACTTTCACCAAGGGTTACATCGGCTTCGGCTCTTTCGATGACATCGGCATGGTGACGAGCATCAAGATTTGGGGGCCGAGCGTGGAGGCGAAGAAGACGGAGTTTTTCAAGCGGGCCGAGTAAACCGTAGCAAACCGTAGTCGCAGGCTTCAGCCTGCGCGCAAAGTCCAGCATCAACCCACCATCATTCCCATCCGCAACCTGAAGGTTGCGACTACTATGCAACGCATCCTCCGAGACCAAGCCCGCAAGTTCGCGCTCGATTGGCGCGAGGAACCGCAGCTCCGCGTCCAGCCGGGCGAGTCGTTTGAAATGGAGACGTGGGACGCCTCGTCCGGCTTCTTCAAGACGGAGGCGGACAAGGCCATCCCCGGCAACCGCCCAGGCTTTGACCGCATCCCCGCAATGGCGAACCCCGTGGGCGGGCCGGTATATGTCGAGGGTGCGGAGCGGGGGGACACATTGGTCGTCCACATTGAGGAAATCCTCGTGGCGGACTATTCGTGGATCGCCATCGGGCCGAAGCGCGGGCCACTTGGCGAGTCCACGCGCTGGCCGGAGCTGTCCGGCGAATACACGACCAAGATTTTGCGGCACACGCCGGGCCCGAGCGGGACGATGCGGGATGGCACGGTGCATTTCAGCGACCGCATTTCGTGGCCGATCACGCCATTCATCGGCACGCTGGGCACGGCTCCGGACCGGGAAGTTTGCACGAGCATCGACGGGCAGGGCGAGTGGGGTGGGAACCTCGACATCCGCGACGTTGCTCCCGGAAACAAGATCTACCTGCCAGTGCACCACGCGGGCGCCCGGTTTTATCTCGGTGATGTCCATGCGAGCCAGGGGGACACGGAGTTCACCGGCACGGCGGCGGAGACCTGCTCCACGGTGCGGCTGCGTTTCGAGGTGCTGAAGGGGAAGAAGATTCCCTGGCTGCGCATCGAGAAGCCCGACGCGCTCATTGCCGTCCATGCGGCCAAGCCGCTGGAGGAAGCGGTGAAGACGGCTACGTTCCACCTGATGGACTGGATCATCCGGGAGCACAACTTCACGCCGGCCGACGCCTACTGCCTGGTGAGCACCTG
>CAZOCL010000388.1:0-6125 GCA_964578245.1 uncultured Klebsiella sp.
GCGCAGCGAGGATCGGCTGCGTGTGCAAATGGTCCGGCGTGGCGACGGCGAGCAGGTCGATGTCGGGGAAGTCGCGCAGAATGTCGTGCCACGGCTCGTCGCCGAAGTAGCACTTGGGCGAATGGCCGGTCCACTCCTTGAACGCGGCGGCGGACTTCTCGGCGGACTTCTGCGAGCGCGTGGCCACGGCGACGAGGTCGAACTTCACCGGCGCGAGGTCGCGGTTGAACTTGTCCAGGCCCACGCGGGCGAGCTGGCCGGCGATGCCGAAGCGCTGGAGGTCGGCGTAGGCGCGGAGGTGGACATCGCCGCCGAACATCCCGGCGCCGACGAGGGCGATCTTGATCGTGTGTTCCATGGGAAAAGTATTGGCGGAGAAGCTGCCAGATGCCCCGCCGTTCGTCACGGGTTCAGATACTTCCGTGCGGGGGAGCGGGAGGTTGAGAGTTCGGAGTTGAGGGTTGAGAGGTGGGGCTGGTTGGGGTGGCAAACTGCTGGCTTCCGTTCGTCACGGGGATACTTACATTCGACCGATGTAGCCGGGAAGCGTGCAATCGCCATGAACATTCCTCGATTCTGGGCCGAGGCCCGCGCACAACATCGCGAGCGTAACCGGCAGGTCACCGTCCGCCGTTTCGGCTGGTCGCTGACGAGCGAGGCCGAGGCGCAGGCAAACGCGAACGCCCGCGTGGCCGAGGCTTTGCAGCGCATTCTGGCTGGTGAGCAGCTCCCCCGTCGCGAACCCAAGGTGGCCTACAACGGCGCGGAGGGCGTGCCCATCCGGGAGGAAATCGTGGCCCAGCACGGGGCAACCGTCATCACCCGCAACATCTATGGCGCACTGTGCCTCAACACGCCGGACGTCCTCTTTGCGGACGTGGACTTCGAGACCAATCTTCCGGAAAAGCTCAGGTGCGCAGGAGTCCTCCTCTTCGCCGTGCTGGCCGGTTGCTTGGCTTGGAAGTGGAATGTGACGATGCTCGCGATCGCGGTCGGCGGCGTCTTGGGATGGTTCATGGGACAGTTCGCACATCGGGTTTTCCTCTGGTTGAGCGGCGGTCCCGAAAAGCTGGCGCTGCGGCGGATCAAATCCTTCGTTGCGTCCAGGCCCGACTGGCGTCTCCGGCTGTATCGCACGCCGGCCGGTTTCCGGGTGCTGGCCATGCATCGCGTCTTTGCACCCGGGGAACCGGCGGTGGCCGAGTTCTTTCAGGCCCTGCATACCGACCCAGTTTATGTGACGATGTGCCAGCGTCAGCAATGCTTCCGCGCGCGGGTGAGCCCCAAGCCCTGGCGCATCGGCATCACCGCTCACGTCAAGCCCCGCTGCGGGGTCTGGCCGGTGCGCGCAGAAGCGATGCCCGCGCGACAGGCGTGGATTGAGTCCTATCACGAAAAGGCCCGGGCCTATGCCGCCTGTCGCTTCGTGAGTGAAATGGGAACTGGCGGTCTGCATGAGCACGCGCGCCAGGTGCAGCGCCTCCACGATGAGTTGTGCCGCGCGGAAAGCGGCCTGCCCATCGCCTGAGGTTTCCGTCGGCGGTCGGCCGCCCCAATCTTTGTCTTCCCCAAATCTTTGGGTTCACTTCCCCCACATTTCCCTTCAAATTCCGCGCCCCCAGCCAGCGTCGGTAGGACTCCGATAACATGAACCCCAATTACCCTTCACGCTCCCGTTCCACCTCCACGGCACTTCGTGCGGCCGGCCTGCTGGCCCTCTGCGCTTCGATCCTCTCGGCCGCCGAGCCGAAGCCCCCGCTCGTCCGCGAGTTGAAGGAGTTCGGCGACACCAGCGGCAAGGCGTTGCGCGAGACCTACGAGAAGGCCATCTCCGAGCTGCGCAAGACCGGCGGCGTGCTCGAAGTCCCGGCCGGCGACTGGAACGTGCTGCAGAACAAGCCGCTCCCGCTCCAGGGCCTCACGCGCTCGCCCGCACCGCCGGAGGAGACCAAGCGCTGGACCGACCAGCCCGGCGTCACGGTCATCTCGCACAACGGCAAGAGCGTGGTCGTGCAGATCCCGCCCATCACGGGTCTGCGCCTGGAGCGGCCCGTGCGCCTGGCTGACGGCGACAGCCTCCCGCATTGGGGCACGCACCCGGCCATCACGCTCGACAGCGAGATCACCTACGGCTCCAGCAGCTACCTCGACTGGCTGCAACTCCCGGTGATGAAGGGCAAGGACCAGCGCTTCTACCTGGCCACCGTGCGCGGCATCCATCCCGGCCAGTTCATCAACATCCACGGCGGCAAAGGCTACGGCGGCGGTGTGACGCGCGGCCTGGTGAAGTCCCTCGGCTACGACGTGGAGAAGCAGATGAGTTACTTCGTCGCGGACACGGACATTGACCACGCGGCGGGAGCCATCATGCACAACAAGAGCAACACCAGCCTCGTGCACATGCTCCAGACCAGCCACAACGACAACCAGACCTACGATGTGAAGGTCATTCGCAACCAATACGCGCACGGCGACACCTACATCTACTACTGCGACTTCAACTACATGAGCAACGTCCATTCGGCGGCGGGGGACGAGAACGGCAACTGCTACGCGGCCTTCATCCGCACGCTGGAGAACAATTTCCGGGGCAACGTGGAGTCGGTGGACTGGACCACCGCGCAACTGGTCTTCAACAACTCCTCGCGCAACGTGAACACGCTGGGCGACTCGCGCCCGCTCATCAACCTCAACCCGAAGAAACACCTCACCGACGGCAAGGTCATCATCGTCGCGGGGCGCACGGACTACGATCTGCCGGACAAGACCGCGAGCATCTTCGAGGGCAAAGACTACACGACGTCCCTGGTGAAGAGCGAAATCTCCGGCTCCACCGAGCGCAAGTTCGGCGGATTGATTCGCGGCGACAAGGACTGCGGCTGGACGAAGGCGGTCGTGGGCCGCTACTTCGCCCTGACCGACCCGGGCGAGAAGACGCCCAAGGGCGGCCTGCGCTGGTATCAGATCAGCAAGTTCACCGCGAATCCCGACGGCACGAAGGAGATCGAGATCCAGCGCTTCTGGTGGGGCGCGAAGAGCGCGGGCAGCCCGACGCTTTACAAGACCGAGAGCTACACCTGGGACGGCCACATCCGTCCGCTCAGCTACGTCATCGCGCCCGGCGCGTATGTGAACGACGTGGCCCGCGCCATCCCCGGGGGTGATCGCGGCGGCCAGCGCATCCTGGGCCTCGCGCCGCACCCGGACGTGGGCACGCCGCACGACTTCGAGAAGGGCGACGCCATCGAGCAGGCCATCGGGCCGGACCCGTTCAAGCCGACGGCCTTCCGCGTGTGGACGTGGGAGGACATCCCGGGGCAGTTCCCGGCGGCGATCGTCGAGGCGGCGAACAACGGCGCGACGGCGCGCTACTCCGTGGTCAGCGCGCGCGGCGGACCGGCGAACCTGGACGACCTCGCCAAGCGCCACGAGCCCAAGCCCGCGTGGGACAACATCATGGTGGTGGATTCCGCCGCGACCATCGGCCTGAACTTCAAGGCGGACTTCGCCCGCGCGGCGATCCTCTTCCAGCAGCCCTACCACGAGCAGCCCATCCAATGGTTCTACGGGCAGGCGCCCGAAGCCGAAGCGGACAAGGGCAAGACCGGCATCACCAAGGCCGTCTCCTCGCCCGCGCGTCCGACGCAGGTGGCCACGCTGAAGGTGAGCCGCGAGAGCGGCGAGTTTCAGTTCGAGGGCGGCGGGGTGCGCGCGGGCGGCTCCGTCTCCGGCGTCACCGGCCTGTCCGGTGATGGCAAACCCGCGAAGAACCTGCGCGGCAAGAACCTCGCCGTCACCGCCAGCGCCACCACGCTCAAGGTGAAGTTCCCCACGCCCGAGGCCGACGCCGACTACGCCGTCTTCCTCGAACAATCCTGGCTCGGCCAGCGCGCGATCACGGAGAAGACCCCCGAAGGCTTCACCGTGACCTTCGAGAAGCCCGCGCCTGCGAAGGGCACGGTGGACTGGATGCTGGTTCGGTGAGGGAAATTACGCCCGCTACCAAGAAATTCCCGCGTCCTTGGCGATGCGATTGGCCAGACCGGGTTTGATGATTGCGCTGCCATGCACGGGCACCGTGATGATTTTCCATTCCCCCGTCTTGCCGAAGATGTGATGGCTGCCCTTGACCCGCTTCAATGACCAGCCTGCCGCGTTCAACCGCTGGCAAAGCTCCTTGCCCGTGATGGGCCTCATACTGCCAGTTCAAGGATTTGAACTTCGGGATCGGGCGTGCGGCCTTCCGCGCGCAGCACTTCGAGATAGCCGGCGGCGGCTTCCCGCAGGTTGGCCATCATTTCCTCCACCGTCTCCCCTTGCGAGTAGCAGCCGGCCAGCGCCGGAACCTCACCCCAGAAGCCTCCGCCCGGCTCCGGATGGACGACAACTTTGAAATTCATGGCACCAATCTAGGTGCAATTGCGTCGGGCGACAAGCCTGCGCTGTTCCTCGCGACGAGCGTATCCGCACACTCCCCTCGAAGCCGAGCCGGCGCGGACGCCGGCGATACGGCCCGCGGGACGCGGGCGCTACGGAGCGCGGGCGACCGCCGAAAACGAGGCGAACCCTGCCTGGCCCACGCACCCGCAAAGCGGCCCGGCGGGCCGCGCTCCGGGGCCAGGCCCGAATGCGCCCCTCGCGGCTCCCGTATGGATTCATCGTTGGAATATTTGCCCGGAGTTCTAATCTAACCCCACTGCCATGAACCGCATTTCATTCCTCGCCTTGCTCGCGGCATTGCCCGCGCTTGTTCTTCCGCCGCCGGCGTCCGCCCAGGAGCAGATAGACAAGGGCGATGTCCGGGGCAAGGGCTCCGCCGCCATCGCCAAGATGGCGGTGCGCGTGCGGGTAACCCGGTCCGTGCCGGAGCCCGAGCTTGTGCGCATCAACTGGCGGCGCGGTGGCGAAGGGCTGGGCGGCACGGTCACGCGCGGGCCATTCCTCGCGGCGGACCTGGAGCAGCATCTCCCACGCGGCGAGTGGAGCGGCTGGCTCCCGCTCGGCACGCTTTGCGCCAATGCGCGCGGCTGGGATTTCCCGACCATCTGGGTCGAGGCCGCCTCGCCGACGAAGGCGAAGGCCAAGGCGCAGCCCGCGCCGCTGGAGTCGGTGGATGTGGAGTTTGAGTTCGCGGAGGGCGGGAAGGTGTTCCACCACTTCATCGAGCCTTCGCCCAAGGGTGCAACCGTCGGTCTGGCCTTTCCGGGGCACGCCTTGGGCGCGAAGGTCACGCCCGAATTCATCGCGCAGTTGAATGGCCTCTCCACGCACGCCCGGCTCCGCCGTGAGCGGCTGGAGAAGCACTTTACGGAGGCGGCTCCGATGCCGAAGCAGTTCGCGCTGGTCGGCCATCTCGGCGGCTACGGGCAGTTTGGCGTGACGGGGCTGGGCGGGCCGGCCGGCTACGGCGTGCGACACTGCAATCCCGCCATCCTCGGCGACGAATGCCTCACGCTGCGCATGCTCGGCGTGAACAGTTTTGTCGGCTCGCTCCGGCTCGCGGACGCGGCGGGTTACGGCAAGGACTTCCGTCAGGTCTATTGGGGCGGGCCCGGCTCCGGCAGTCCGCTGGGCATGCTCAAGAATGGCGGGAAGACGGCGGACGACGGCTGCCCGTTTGACCCGGCGCTGGTGCCACTCATGCAGGAGAGCGCCGAGAAGGCCATCGCCGAGCACAAGGCCGTGGGTGCGAGGGAATCGTGGGCGCTCTGGGTGGACGAGATCGGCGTCTTCGCGAAGGAGCACATCGCGCGTTGCGACCGCTGCGCCGGGAAGTTCCGCGACTACCTGCGCACGCAGAAGCTGTCGCCCGCCGACTTCGGCAAGGCGGACTGGAACGACGTGAAGCCCTTCGATATCTGGGGCACCGCCGCCGAGGTCGTGCCCGGCGCGAAGGGCAAGGCCCCGCGCGCCACCCCGCCGGCGACGCCGGAGAACGCGGCGGATTCCCTTCGCAGTTACTATACCGCGCGCTTCATGACGCACGCCACCGCGCAGGTGTTTCCCGCCCGCGCGCAACAGTTCAAGGCGGCCGGCATTTCGCTCTATGCCATGCAAGGCCCCACGCCGAGCTGGAGCGGCGCGAGCCTGGACTGGAACGAATTCTACGACCTCGGCGCGAACAC
>CAZOCL010000389.1:0-6120 GCA_964578245.1 uncultured Klebsiella sp.
CGTAGTCCTTGCCCGGCTTCTCGGGGAAGAAGAACTGCGGCAGGATGCCCATGTTTGTCTCGATGGCCACCATGCGGCGCGGCGTGGTGGTGGCGCTGGCCGCGGCCCCGAACGCGGGCCGCATGGCATCCAGAAACGGCAGCGTGAGCGCGACGCCCGTGCCGCGCAGGAAGGTGCGGCGGGACAACGGCGAGCGCGTGATGACGTAAGGGGCTTTCATCGGGTCGGCAGCATTCATCGGTAGATATGAGGGGATTGGGGCGGGCTTTATTCGGAAGGAAGTTCCACCCGGGCCTTCTTGAGGGCTTCGATCAACGCCTCGCGCTTGATCTTGGCGCCATCAATCCAGGCGGTGAGCGTGCTGGTCTTGGAATCCACGGTCGCCCGCTCGACACCCTCCAGCTTGGCAACCGAGGAGTAGACGCCGTGGCGGCAGCCCTTGCAGTCGGGCATGATGATCTTGATCTCGAGCTTGGTGAGCTGGTCCGCCGGCAGGGTGCAGAGCGGCCGGAGGCTAAACGCGCCTTGGGATGCCTGGCGAAGCAGTTCATCGAGGCGCTTCAGGATCGCATCGGCCGTGGGCGGCTTCTTCAGGTTGGTGTTGGGGAAGATCTGCGGCAGTTCGTAACGCAGCGTGGCTTCGGCCTGGGGAAAGTTCAGGCCCACGAGATGGAAGGCGGGCACGGTTTGCAGCAGTTCGCGGAGGTCGTCCTGGCGCTCCGGCGAGAAAAGGCCGATCACGCGGAAGGTGTTGGTCTGCTCTTGGGCGCGCAGGGACGCAGCGGAGCCAAGGCTCAGGAGGACGGCTGCGAGCAGGCAAAAGGGGCGTTTCATCGGGTCTTGAAGAGGCTGCTTTGCACCAGCTCATGCAGCAGAGTGCGGAGGCCCCCGCCCTGCTTCTCCACCCGGGCGACCAGTTCATCCACGGCCGGCCGGTCACTGAAAGCCAGATCCCGTCCGGTGGCGTAGATGGTGAGCTGCTGGGCGAGGTTGTGGAGCAGCGTGTGGGTGTCGGCGGCGAGCAAGGCCTGCAGCTCGGTGATGTCCCGGAACTTCCGCTCGTCCGGGAGCTGACCACTGGCGTCCACCGCTGGGCCGAGCTTGAAGTGGATGCCAATGAACGGATCAATGCTGCCGCGGGGGGGCGGGTCCCCATTCTCAAGGGATCGATACCGCGAACGGAAGCCGCCGATGACGTCGAAGGCCTCCAGTGCGAATCCAGCCGGATCAATTTTCGCGTGGCACGCGGCACAGGTGGCGTCCGACCGGTGCTTGTCGAGCATCTCGCGGATGGTGGTGGCACCGCGCACGTCCGGCTCCACGGCGGGAACATTGGGCGGCGGCGGCTCGGGAGGCTTGCCGAGCAAGCGGGCCATCACGAATGCGCCGCGCGGCACGGGGGAAGTGGTGGTGCCGTTGGCGGTGATCTTCAGGATCGCCGCCTGGGTCAGGAAGCCGCCGCGCGGCGAGTCCGCAGGCAGCTTCACCTTGCGGATCGCCGGACCGCTGACACCAGGGATGCCATAGTGCGTGGCGAGCTTCTCATTCAGCATCGCGAAGTCGGACTTCACCAGATGGCTGGCGTTCAGGTTTTGGGTGATCAGCTCGCGGAAGTAGGCGCGGGTCTCGGCCACCATCGAGTCCTGCAAGTAGCCGCTGAACTCCGGGTAAAGCTTCTTGTCCGGATCGTTGGCCGCGATGGCGCGCAACTTGAGCCACTGACCGAGGAAGTCTTCGATGAACCGCTCGGATTTGGGATCTTTCAGCAGACGCTCAACCTGTTCGCGGAGCACCTTGGGATCGCGCAGGCCGCCGCTGCGACCGAGCTTGGTGAGCGGCTCGTCCGGCAGCGAGTTCCAGAGGAGGTAGGAGAGCCGGCAGGCGAAAGCATCGTCCGTAAGCTGGGACGCATGGGTCCGGTCTGGCTCAGGAGTCTTGTCCTCAACCAAGTAGAGAAAGTCCGGCGAGCAGAGTGCCGTGCGATAGGCCGAACGCATCGCGATCTCGAAACAATCCCCCGCCTTCAAGCGAGCATCGACCCGGGCGACGTAGCCCTGACGCACCGCGGCATCCACCGGCCGGCGAAACGCCTTTGGCAGGAAAGCAGCGAGCAGGCGGTCCGCATCCACGAGCGGCTGCTCGCTGCGAACGGACCAGAGGCCGGTGGACGGATCAGGCCGGTTGGGTGCCTGCGTTTCCTGACGGAGCAGCTTGCGAACCGGCTTGCGGACATCCTTCTGCTCGTCAGCCTTGAACTCCGTGATGGGCAGCTCGCCGAAGAGCAGCCGATGACTGCGCGGTGGCCAGACCTCGTGGATGGGGCCCTCAATCTCCAGCCAGTCGCTGGCGATGCCCGGGCCCGTAAAGGCCATGGCGTGACCCTTGCGCATGTAGTTCACCACCGGCGCGAGCGAGGCCGTGTTGAAGCCAATGGTGTCCTTGGCGTTCAGCCACGTGTCAATGGCATGCACCTGGGGCTTGAGCGACGGCGCGGCGTAGTAGCCCAGGACATAGCTGGGATGGCCGCCGCCACGGCCGTTCTCCTGCAACTGCACCACATCCAGCCGGGCCGCCTCGGTGCCGCGGGCGGGCAGCACCTTGCCCTGGTCCCACTGGAAGCTCCAGAACGACGCCCGGAGCCGGTAGCGTCCGGAGTAGATCGCCGCGAATTCGTAAAAGTAGGGCTTGAAGGATTCGTCCTCGTGACGAAACACCCCCACCGTGCCGCCGTGCTTGACGCTCTCCCGAGCGAGGGCAACGTGTTCTCCGGCCCCGATGTGCCGGATCTCGCCCCTGGGCGGGAACACGGAATCCGGCTGGTGGCCGTTGAGCATCACCGCGTCCCCGTTCATGAGGATCAGATAGATATTCCGGGCCAGCGAAATGTGATGTTTCTGGAACTTGGGCGGCTCCGGCTGCGTGGCGATGGCCGCGTCCAGTATGTGGTCCGCCGCCTCCACATACTTCGCCAGGTTCACGTGCGAGATGTCGAGCGCGTCGCTGTTCTTGTCGAAGCCATGGGCGGAGCCGTCCGCCGGCAGGCTGTTCAGCAAGGCCAGGCCAGGCAGGTCGAAGAGATCCCGCACGGTGTTCTCATACTCGGCACGGGTGAGCCGGCGCACGCCAGTGCGTGGCTCGGTGGCGAGGTGCGCACGGTCCGCCTGGAGGAGGGCATCCGCCAGCCAGCCGGTGGTCGCCTTCAACTCGTTTGCCGGGGGACGCGCCTGCTTCTTGGGCGGCATCTCGCCAGACGCAATGCGGTCATGGACCTTCACCCACCGGGCAAAATTCTCCGGGCTGGCGAAGTCGGGCTTGAGTGCGGCGAGGTCGAAGTCACCCTTCTTGGTGGCGGCATCGTGGCAGTCGAGACACTGCTGCGTGAAGAAGGTCTGGACCGGACGCGGCAGTTCCGCTGCAACGGCCTGGCCACCGAGGGTCAAGGCCAGCGCAAGACTCTTCAACGGACGCAGATAGCTTATGTTCGTAGGCACCAGTCGCTCAGGAAGGAAGGAGGTTCAAGTGGCAGCCCGGCCGGGTGAGCAGGCTCCAGTGTGCAGAACCTAAGGTTTCTTGGCGAACATCTCCTCGGCAGTTTTGCGGAAGACGCCTTGCGCCTTCGCGCCTTCGCCGGGGTAGCCGCCGTGCTGGACCAGCCAGACCGTGATGAGGCCGCGCGCCGGATCAATGTTCATGTTTGTGGCCAGCGCGCCGCCGTGACCAAACCCACCACCGCCCACGCTGAAGCCGAGGCCGTAGCTTTCCTTGAGGGTCTCAGGGGTCTGCCGCCGGGTCAGCTCCTTCACCGCCTTCTCGGACAGGTAGCGTTTGCCGTTCAACTGGCCGCCGTTGAGCATCATCTGGCAGAACTTGGCAACATCCGTGGCGGTGGAGAAGAGGCCGCCGGCGGGCATCGGGAAACGCTTCGCGCGTTCGTCGAGCGGGTAGTGGAGCTGGCTGATCGAGTTGGTCTCGAGGCCGGTCTTGGCGGCGTTGGGCTTGTGCGGGGTGGCCAGGCGCGTGAGCTGTTCCTTCGTCGGCCAGAAGGTGGTGTCCTTCATGCCAAGGGGCTTGAACAGGCGTTCATCCATGAAGGCCTCGTAGCTCTTGCCGGTGAGCACCTCGATAAGCCGCGCGCCGGTGTTGATGCCGGCGTTCGAGTAGGAATATTTGGTGCCCGGCTCGAAGGTGAGCGGCGTCTTGGCGTAACTCGCCACGGCATCGCGCAGCGGGAGGCCATCGAGGGTGGGCTGTTCCACAGCGGACTTGAAGGGCAGGCCGCTGGTGTGGCTCAGGACTTCGCGGACGGTGATGGGATGCGCGGGGGCCTTGAGGATGGGCTTGCCGTCCGGGCCCTTGCCGGCGTCGAGCTGCTGGCCTTTGAACTCGGGCAGGTATTTCTCCACCGGAGCGTCGAGGTCCAGCTTGCCCTCGTCCACGAGCATCATCACGGCGGCGGCGGTGATGGACTTGGACTGGGAGGCGATCCAGAAAAGCGCGTCGGTCTTCATCGGCTGCTTCGTGGAGCGGTCGGCAAAGCCCACGGCCTCGATGGCGAGCACCTTGTCCTTGTTCGCGACGAGCGCCACGGCCCCGGCGAGCTCCTCCTTCTCGACAAAGGGCTGCAGCGCCGTGGCGATCGGCGAAGCGGCGATGGCGGGACGCAGCGAGCCGAGGAGCAGCAGGCCAAGGACGAGGGCGGAACGGAGCGAAAGGGTGAGGTTCATGTAGAAAGAATCGAGGGTCGGACGGCGGGGGTTTGGATGGCTATTCATGCAAGCAGGAAGGCGCGCCAGCGGGGTTGGGTGCAACTGCACGCCCAAGGTGTGGAACCGCGCATCTTAGCTTATCGTCAGCAGGCGAAGGAAAGTAACGACCCACTTGTCGTGCTCTCGCCTAAAAGCGATGGCGTAGCGTTCGCCATGTTCGCTGCCGTCAATTCTGCACAGGTAAACCGCGAGCGATCGTCGTTGATCTACCCATTGATCTTCCGTTGTGATCCGCATTGACTCACCCAAATATAATCTCCGGAGGGCGGCGCTTGGTGCTTTATCGCCAATTCCGACAGGCAATTGAAAAGCACCAGCGCGCTTAAAAAAATCAGACATTCTTAGCAAACTCTCTCCCGCTATGTCGGTGCGTCCTGGACGTGCTGCTTTGGCGATCTCCTCAAATGCTCTCGGAGAGCTGCTCACGAGCATCACCGAGCAGGCACCCGAGAAAGCGCCGACGCCGTGCTTTTCTTGGAGGCACTCCCGAATAAATTGCCATCCTGCTTCAGATTCAGGCTGGCAAAAGCTCCTCAAGATGAGGTTTGGATCCAGTTTCGCATCAACCGTTTTCTGGTAACACAATAATTCATCCTGCCGTCCCGCCATAGCAAGGACGCCCAAAGCCGCCTGCTTTGTTTTGGAATCCTTGATGGCATGCAGCGTCGCATCCCGTAATTGAGAGAAGTTTGAGATGCAATAGCCCATGCCCCAGGCTTCATGAAGCGAATCAGACAACAGGAAATATTTGTATGCTTCCAAATCCACCATACCTTCTTTCGAAAACAATTCATTACCAATCGACTTGCGATTGAAACGCTTTTTCAACTCAAACCTGTTGGTGAACGGAGCCGCTGCCGCGTATGAACCTAGTTGGGAATATCCCGGCTTGCTTACCCGGATGACGGAGCCGCTGTGAAAATCCTGAGCACATTCAAATGCGCCATTTTGATCGGAGTAAATGGCTTTGCCCGGCCGTTCTTTGACGGCGTCAATTATCACAATACGGGCACCCGAGATCGGTTGCCCAAGCGAATCGGAAACGATGCCGAAAAGCTTGGGTTCCGCCGGTTTGGTCGGCTCGATTCGGGTTGCACAGGCAGTGAGCAACGCGGCGAAACCGACGGCGAACAATTTTGCGCTCATTTACCGGTTGAATGTGAGCAGCCATTCGGAGCGCCGCAACAATGGGTTGCTCACGGCAGGCCCTTGGGGCGGCGCGTGGCGGGAGCGGCAGCGGGCGCTGCGGCAGGTGCGGGCCGTGGTGCCGTTGCGGCGGGCACCGGCGTCTTCCGCCCCGCGAGCTGGTTATAGAGGTTGCGGTAGTCGGTCAGCATGGTGGTCATGCTGTAGA
>CAZOCL010000390.1:0-6105 GCA_964578245.1 uncultured Klebsiella sp.
TGCGGATGCCCTCCAGCACGTCCTGCGTGGCGCGCTCCTTCATGATGTAGCCGCGGGCACCGGCGCGCAGCGTGCGCTCGGCGAAGAGGGTTTCGTCCTGTTGCGAGAGCACGAGGATGGGGAGCTGAGGGAACTGCGCTTTAAGAGCCTTGATGAGTTCCAGCCCGTCGCTGTCACCCAGGCAGAGGTCGGTGAGCAGGAGGTCGGGGTTTTCTCTCTCCACGCCGCTGCGAACGCCCGCCACCGTTTCAGCCTCGCCACACACCACCATGTCCGCCTCCTTGTTGATCAAGTGCGCCAGGCCGACCCGGAGGAACGGATGGTCATCCGCGACAAATACGCGCGTCTTCGCCTTGGCGGGCGGGGCAGTCGGGGCAGCCGGTGCGGCAGGCAGGGCGGCGGGTTTGGCTTTGGCGGCGGCTTTCATGTCTTGGGCAGTTCGCTGGCGTGAGTGACCCGGTTGCGACCGTTTTCCTTGGAGCGGTAGAGTGCGTCGTCGGCCAGTTTCACCATGGCGGCGGCGGTGGCTATGTCGGCGTTGAGTGTGGCGACACCAAAGCTCGCCGTGACATCCCGCAGTTCCCATTTGGAACCCTGGATGGCGGCCCGGGTGCGTTCCGCCAGCGCCAGCGCGGCCTGCTGGTGCGTGAAGGGCAGGAGGACAACGAATTCTTCGCCGCCGTAACGTGCGACAAAGTCCGTGCTCCGGGTGCTCTCGGTGAGCCGCTTCGCCACGCGCTTCAGCACTTCGTCCCCCGCCGGATGCCCGTGCGCGTCGTTGAACAACTTGAAGTGATCCACATCCAGCAGCATCAGCGAGAGCGGCAGGTGGTAGCGCGTCGCGCGGTCAAACTCCTCGGTCAGGCGTTCCTTGAACGTCCGGTGGTTCTTCAGGCCCGTGAGCCCGTCCGTGGTCGCCAGTGCCTGCAACTGCTCGTTGGCGATGCGGAGCTGCTCCTGCTGCTCGCGGAGCTGGTCGTTGCGGTGGTTCAACTCGGCCTGGGTGGCGATCAGCTCGCGGTTCTGCTGCACCGCGCACTCGTAGGTCGAGAAGATCAGGTTCAGCAACTGCCGGCGACCGGCAGTCACGACGTGCTGCTTGCCATCCAGCGCCACGGGCAGCGGCTCGGCATCCGCATCCGGCGGCGTGGGCGGACGATCCAGCAACGTCTGCATGCGGGCGAGCAAGAGGGACGGCGTGTAGGGCTTGGTCAGGTAGTAATCGGCCTTGCTCTGGAGCCCTTGGAGAATGTTGGCCGGGCTGGACAGCGTGGTGAGCAGGATCACCGGGATCGTGCGCGTGCGGAGACTGTCCTTGATGGCCAGGCACATCTCATAGCCATTCATGCCGGGCATATCAATGTCCGTGATGACGAGCTTGAACTCGCGCATGGCCAGCAGCCGGAGCGCCTCCTCGCCCGTGGTGGCAAGCGTCACCTGATAATCCGCGCGCTCCAGCACCTTCCGCAGCGTGAACGCCTCGGTGGCGATGTCCTCGACAATCAGGACCGGTGTCCCGTTGCCGCGGCGGATGATCTGGGTCTCGTCAGGCATGGAAGGGGCGAACCACGAATGAACACGAATGGACACGAATCCAACTTTCGGAATAGCTAAATCGATATGGGTTGCACGCCATGCTCAATCCTTTCGAGATTCGATTGGTGGCTCTGCGTCTTTCGAGCGCTGCGGAGGGCGGAGCCCCCAGCTCATAACGCTGCCAACCATGCCAAGCCCAAAGCCACACCAGCCAACTGTCGGTGTGACGACATCAAACCAGCTCAAGGCGATCAATAGGGTGCCGACGGCCCATAGCCACCAAGAAATCTGATCCTTCGTCATGGTTTGAGTCTATTTGTTCCCCGCCCGATAAAAATCCAGCGTGTGCTCCAGCCCCTTCTGCCACGTCACTTCTGGCACGTAGTTCAGCCCCGTGCGCGCAGCAGAGATGTCCGCCGCAGAGTGTTTGATGTCGCCGGTGCGCGGCGGCTGGTGGCTGGGCGCGAGGGTCTGGCCGGTCAGCTTGTTCAGTTCGGCAGCGAGCTGGAGCAGGTTGATGCTCTCGCCACACCCGACGTTGAAGACCTTGCCCGCGACCTTGTCCTTCTCGCCCTCAGCAGCGAGCAGGTTGGCGTTCACCACGTTCTGCACATAGACGTAGTCGCGGGTTTGCAGGCCATCGCCGAAAATCTTCGGGGCATTGCCCTGCAGCATGATGGTGCAGAACTTAGCGATGACCCCGGAGTAGGGCGAGTCAAAGGACTGGCGCGGGCCGAAGACGTTGAAGTAGCGGAAGCTCACGGCCTCGAAGCCATAGAGCTGGTAGAAGAGCTGGCCGTAGCGCTCGGCGGCGTATTTTTGCAGGCCGTAGGGCGAGATGGGGCAGACGGCATGGGACTCATGCTTGATCGGCGCTTCGGTGTCGCCATAGACGGCGGAAGACGAGGCGAACATGAAGCGCTTCACGCCCGCGTCGCGCGCGGCGACCAGCAGCGCGAGCGAGGCGTCGAGGTTGTCACGGTTGGTCTGGACCGGCTGGGAGACGGAGAGCGGCACCGAGGGCTGTGCCGCTTCGTGGAACACCCAATCGCACCCGGCCACGAGCTTCTTCGTCAACACCTCGTCTGCGACCTCGCCCTGCACAAACTCGATCTCGTCGCCCGGCTTCTTCCAGTCCAGGTTGTGGAGCTTCCCGGTGCTGAGGTTGTCCAGCACGACCACTTTTGCCCCGCGACGGCACAGCGCCTCGCAGATGTGTGAGCCGATGAATCCCGCGCCGCCCGTGACAAGTGCTTTCATTATTTTGAAGTGGCCAAGTCTTATCGAAGGGACCTCAAATTGCCAGTCAATCTGTCAGCTTGTCCTGCGACAGGGCGCATCTTGACGCTGCCTCCGAAACTGAACCGTGGGGACGCGGCGTTACGTAGCGCCGGCCTCCGGCCGGCCGTGCCGCAAGCGTCCTCGCTTGCCCGGCGGGTCGAGAGGGTGAAGTGCGCGCATACACCCCTCGCGATGGACTGTCACTCCGCCACATAGATATTCTTCAACTCGGTATATCCCTCCATCGCCGCCATGCCGAGGTCACGGCCCAGCCCGCTCTGCTTGTAGCCGCCGAACGGCGCCTCCACATGCACACTGCTGTGCGAGTTGATGCTCAGCACCCCACTTTGCACCGCGCGGGCCACGCGCAGCGCGCGGCGGATGTCGTTCGTCCAGATCGAGCCGCTCAGGCCATAGGGCGAGGCATTCACCGCACGGATCATCTGCGTCTCCGTATCGAAGGGGACGATGCACACAACCGGGCCGAAGATTTCTTCGCGCCAGCAACGGGTGGACTTGTTCACGTCGAGCAGGACCGTGGGCTCCAGGTAGAAGCCCTTTGCGGACGGGCGCTTGCCGCCGCAGCCGAACACCACGCCATGTTTATGTGCATCGGCGAGAAAGTCTTCCACACTCGCGCGCTGACCGGCGGAAACGAGCGGGCCAAGCTGCGTCTCCGCTTGCGTCGGCGCACCAATCACCAGTTCCCGGGTGGCGGCGATGAAACGCTCGGCGAACGGCTCATAGATGCTGCGCTCGACGAACACCCGGCTGCGCGCACAGCAGTCCTGCCCGGTATTGGCGAAGACGCTCATCGGCGAGGTGTCCGCCGCGCGCTGCCAGTCGGCATCCGCGAAAACAATGTTC
This sequence comes from uncultured Klebsiella sp., assembly GCA_964578245.1. Taxonomy (GTDB): domain Bacteria; phylum Verrucomicrobiota; class Verrucomicrobiia; order Limisphaerales; family SXTU01; genus SXTU01. The sequence goes on from CAZOCL010000390.1 coordinate 3,685, forward strand.
GGTGACTTGCCGCCCAGTTCGAGCGAGACGCGCTTCAAGTCCCGCGCGGCCAGCTCCATGATGCGCTTCCCCACTTCGGTCGAGCCGGTGAAGGAGACCTTGCGCACCAGCGGATGCGTGGTGAGCGCATCGCCGATGGCCGAGCCCGGCCCGGCCAGGACCTGCAGCACGCCCGAAGGCAGTCCGGCGGCGTGGGCCAGTTGCCCGAGCCGGAGCGCCGTGAGCGGCGAGAGTGACGCGGGCTTGAGCACCACGCAGTTGCCAGCAGCCAGCGCAGGCGCGGCCTTCCAGCAGGCGATGGGGAAGGGGAAGTTCCATGGCACGATGGCCGCGATCACCCCCATCGGCTCGCGCAAGGTGAAGTCGAGCCCCCCACGCGCGACCGGGATGGTCTGCCCGCAGAACTGGCTGATGGCCCCGGCGTAATACTCGAAGACCCTCGCCCCCAGACCAATCTCATCGCGCGCGTCGCTGATCGGTTTCCCGATGTTCGTGCATTCGAGTTGCGCCAGTTCCTCCAGGTGCTCGCGGAGCACGCGGGCGATCTTGAAGAGGATTTCGGCGCGCTTGCCGGGCGGCAGATCGCGCCAGCCATCTTCCCAAGCACGATGGGCTGACTCGACCGCGGCGTTGGCATCGGCCGGCGAGGCTGCTGCGACTTCGGTGAAGACTTCCTCGGTGGCGGGGTTGATGAGTTGCATGAGAGGAACGTGTTCTGTGTTGCGTGTTTCGTGATCAGGGTTCGGGCATTGGAACTGAATTCAACAGCGCCTCGAGTTTGGACGGCGACAAAGCGGGAATGGCCGGTGCGGGCTGGGTCTCGTAAGGAATTTCGTCTCGTGGAGCGAGTGGCCGCGCGTGACGGGCACAGCGGTGAGCAGCAGGCGTATGATTTGCGTTTCCAGTTTCATCCGGTGGTCGGCCACGACTCCGCCCAAAAGATGACGACCGTCGAAATACCACGTCCGGGCTTCACGCGCAGAACCGAGCGCATACTCATAGAAGCGAGCGCGATCCTTCGGGAATCCCCTTGAGTATCCTTCGGAGATATTCGCCCCGATGGAGCCAACCGCCCTGATGAGTTGTCCCGCCAGATCCTTGGTGCGCGTGTCCCGGAAACACTTCGTCGCGTCGTGCCACGCAAGGTCCGCCGCGAAGAGCGCCAGCCGATAAGCCTTCTGGTTCCATAGGGGATCCTCGGTGATTGTTGCTGGAACCTCCTTCAACCATGCAGTGTAGTTCATGCCTTTGACACCCCTTCGTAAGTCAGGGAACACGCAACACGGAACACGCTTCAGGCGGTCCCTTAAAACGCCTTCGCTCCAGCCCAAACCAAACAGCCAGCAGCAGCACGACCGTGCCGCCGACAATCTTCACCGCCTGTTCATTCGGCGGCTGCATCCCGATGACGAGCAGAAAGAGGCAGCCCAGCACCGAGACCACCGCAAGAGGGCGATACAGCCCGCCGATTTGCCACGGCCCCATCTTGGTCCAGGTCCGCCCGTGCGCCCAGAAGCCCGCGGCCACCGGCAGCACGTAGGAGATATAGAGGAAGATGACGCACACCGCCGCGATGGTCGTGTAGGGCACGAGAATGGTGAACAGTGCCGCCGCGATGGCGGCGAACCAGACGGCGACGGAGGGGGACTTGCTGGTGGGGTTCACCTGGCGCAGCGCAGCGGAGAAGGGCAGGCCACCATCGCGCGCGAAGGCATACGTCATGCGCGACGCGGAGGTGAGCGCGGCGAGGCCGCAGAGGTATTGGCCGGCGATGATGAACGCAAGCAGCGTGGCCGCGAAGGCGGGCGGCAACGCGGCCTTCATCGTCCACGGCACGACGTTTGCGCCTTGATCAACGCCTTCCTTCACCGACGGCATGGCCAGCAGGATGGCGCAGATCATCACCCAGCCGAACACGCCCGACACCCACACGGAGCGCACGATGCCCTTGGGCACGTTCACTGCTGCGTTGACGGTCTCCTCACTCGTGTGCGCCGAGGCATCGAAACCCGTAATGGTGTAGGCCGGCAGGAGGAAGCCGAGCGCAAACAGCCACATCAAGTTGTCCTGCTTGGGGAACACCACGCCACCCTCCGGCAGCCCGCTGTAGTTCGTAAACGTCCACAGCCGCGCCCACTCGAACTGCTTCGTGGCGAGCAGCAGCGCGACGGTGAGCACGGTCGCGACGGCGAGAATCAAGTAACCGCTCAAGTCTGTGAGCCGCGTGGTGAGATGGATGCCGTAGTGGTTCAGCAGGCCTTGGGTGAGGGTCATCAGCACCACGACCACAATCTTCACGAGCGGCGCGACTTCCTTCGTGAACTCAATGCCGAACACGGCGGTGGCGAAGTCGTAAGTTCCCGCATTGATGGCCGCGAGCACGGTGATGAGGCCGGCGAGGTTGAACCACGCCGTCACCCA
>CAZOCL010000391.1:0-6098 GCA_964578245.1 uncultured Klebsiella sp.
AAGCTCAAGAAGACGCCGAGCAACATCATGTTCCTGCTGGGCATGAACGCGGGGTGAACCGATCCTCATTTGTGCAAACAGCCTGCCCGATAAAAGTGGTTGGCAAGCGCGGCGCCCCACAAACGCCGGGCGAAGCCTTTCAGCGGGCGGCTTTGCTCGAAGCCGAGGCGAACATGCTCAATCCGTTCCCTCGTCGGCGCGGGTTTGTGATCAAAGCTAGGACTTGGGAGGATTATGCCGTCTGGCGGCGCAGCCAGACCAACCCCCGCTTTTGGTAAAATGTCGGATGGGACATCGAAGCCGCTATTGCGCGTTTGTTCACTGTTGAACAAGCATGGTGCTCGCTATCTTGTCGTCGGGGGTCGTGCGCTCATCCTGCATGGCATTGTTCGTCTCACCGAGGACGTAGATATCCTCATTGAAGAATCGGAGGACAACTGCGCTCGGGTAATCGCGGCTTTATCTGAGCTTGAAGACCACGCGGCGGCGGAACTCGCTCCACGCGACCTGCTGGATAACGTCGTTGTCAAAATAGCCGACGAGGTGGAGGTAGACGTCAGCATCCGCGCATGGAAGGTCACCTATCAGGAGGCAATCGGAGACGCGCTGGCAACGATCATTGAAGGCGTGCGCATTCCCTATCTGAATCTTGAGTGGCTGATCGCCAGCAAGGAAACCTACCGGGAACAAGATCAGGTTGATTGCCATCAACTGCGGCTCCTCAAGGAACTAGGGCAGTCCGGCGGCTTGCCCGACTGATACCAATTGCTGAAATACTCTGGTTGCGTTTTGATTGTTGGCAACCGACCGCGCGCTCCCGCGCCTGAAACGGGCCAGAACCCGGGACGCTTCGCGCGTAGCGTCAGCGACTGACGGGCATCACGCCGCCTGAAGGCGGGACTCCAAGCGCTGAACCTGCGGCGTTCCACGATCAAGGCCAGAGCGATTCCTGCCGTGGATGGCCCTTTCGGGCCAGTCCCGAAGTTTCCTGAACATCCCCTTTCAGGCCGCTGTCTTACTCTGGCCGCACGCTTGGGTTGGTAATCTGCCAGTGTGCCAGCTACATTCTTCGGACTCGTGACACGTTACGCTTTGCCATCTTTGAAACGGCTGCCGGCTCTGGCCGCGCTGGCCTCCGCCGGGCTGCTCCTCACCGGCTGCCAGAAAGAAGAGATCACCGTCTATCGCGTGCCCAAGGCACCGCCAGCCGCTGACTCCACCGCCGCCGCACCCGCCCCGCCCGCCGGTGCCCGGCCACACGCCCACTGGGAACGGCTCCCGGACGGCTGGAGTGAGGCCCCCTCCGCGGGTTCGCGCGCCGCCAGCTTCGCCATTGCGGGCAAGGACGGGCAAAAGGCCGAAGCCGCCATCGTCGCCTTCCCCGGCATGGGCGGGACCGACCTGCAATTCGTGAACCTCTGGCGCGATCAGCTGGGCCTCACGCCGCTCGCCGAGAACGAACTGCCCAAGCTGGTTCAGCCCGTCACCATCGCGGGTGCCGATGGCAAGCTCTTCGACATCACCGGCGCGATCAAAGCCGGGGCTGCCCCGAGCGCCGACCGCATCATCGTCGCCCTGCAGAAGCAGGACGGCGTCTCGTGGTTCATCAAGCTCACCGGGCACGCCGCCCTCGTGGAGCAGCAGAAGGCCGCGTTCATCGAGTTCCTCAAGACGCTGAAGTTCCACGCCGCCTCGGATGACGGCGCGCCTTCGGCACCGGCACCGGCCTTCGCCGGGCCCGCTCCCAGCCAGGGCGCGGGGCAGCCGTCCTGGACGGTGCCAGCCAACTGGAAGCAGCGGACCCCCGGAGCCATGCAGGCGGTGAAATACGGCGTGGGTGAAGGCAAGGCTGCGGCGGAAATCACCGCCGTCTTCCTTGGCGGCCTGGGTGGCGGGCTGAAGCCCAATCTCGACCGCTGGCGGGCTCAGCTCAGCCTTGCACCTTCCGCAGAGGGAGAAGTCGAGCAGCTAGCTCCGCCCTTTCCCCCGCTCGGCCAGGGCGCGCGCATCGTCGAGCTGACCGGCACCACGGCCCAGGATGGCGACCCCGCCGGCATGATTGTCCTGGTCGTCCCGTCCGGCCTGGGCACCTGGTTCTACAAGCTCATGGGTGACAAAGGCGTCGTCGCCAGGGAAAAGGACGCCTTCATCGCCTTCGTCAAATCGGCCAAAAACTAGCCAAGGTCCAAATCCCAAATCCCAAGCTCCAAAGAATGGCCATATCCCAAGCTCCAAAACGCGCAACACCGCTCCGGCTCCTTTGGAGTTTGGAATTTGGCCATTCTTTGCAGTTTGGAATTTGGAGCTTGGAGCTTCCTCCCCGCCTTTCATGTTCGACCGTCTGATCAAATTCCTCGCCTCGCTGAAGCTCACCGTCGTCCTCCTGGCGCTCGGGCTGGTGCTCATCTTCATCGGCACGCTCGCGCAGGTGCACGAAGGCCTCTACAACGCCCAGGTCCGCTTCTTCAAGAGCTGGATCGTGGTCGGGGCGACGCTCTTCGGCACCAAGGTGCCCTGGCTGATCCTGCCCGGCGGCTACACGCTCGGCTCCGCGCTCCTGGCCAGCCTGCTCACCGCCCACTTCACCCGGTTCAAGTGGACCTGGGCACGGTCGGGCATCTTCCTCACGCATCTCGGCGTCATCCTCCTGCTGCTTGGCCAGCTCGGCACGGACATGCTGTCCACCGAGAGCTCCATGCGCCTGGAGGAGGGCGAGACCCGGAACTACTCCGAGGATTTCCAGGCCAACGAACTCGCCTTCGTCAACCAGTCCCTGCCGAACGACTACGAGGTCGTGGCCGTCCCGGAAGCGCTGCTGGCCCCCAAGGGCGAGCTGCGCCATCCCAGTCTCCCCTTCAGCGTAAAGGTCCGTGAGTATTGGCCCAACGCCATTCTCATGAACGTCCCGCCTGCGGACGCCGTGCCGGTGCCCGCCACGGACGGACTCCTCACGAACCACGTCCTCCGCGCCATCCCTGCCGAGGAAGCCGGGCGGGACACGCGTGCCGCTGTCTGGCTCGATGCCGTCACCACCAACGGCGTGGCCGGCACCTGGCTCGTGATGGCACCGGCGCGGGGCGAGCGTGACCCTGAGCGCGCGATCTTCACCGTCGCAGGCAAGACTTACACCGCGTCCCTCATCTTCGCCCCGGCGATGGGCGGCAACCTCCTGGCCATCAGCGACCTCGCGCAGCGGCGCGATGCCTCCCCCGTGATGATCCCCGAAGCCGAACTGGCCAAGCCCGGCGAGGTGACGCGTGCGGACCTGCCCTTCAAGCTGCGCATCCGCCAGTTCTGGCCGCGTGCCGAGGTGTGGGAGAAGCTGCCCGCCAATGCGGTCATCAATCCCGCCACCCATGGTCGCATGAGCAAGGCGGCGGTCGTCCCGCTCCCGCTCGTGGCGGACATGAACAGCCGCAACCTGCCTGCCGCCGTTGTTGAAGTCATCGCGGACGGCAAGTCGCTCGGCGTCTGGCTCGTCTCCTCCCGGCACAACCTGCTCCAGCAGCAGTTTGAGGTCGGGGGCAAGGCCTTCGAGATGGCGATGCGCTTCAAGCGCTACTACAAACCCTATAGCCTCACGCTCCTGAACTTCACCCACGAGCGCTACCCTGGCACTGACCTGCCCAAGGACTTCCGCAGCCGCGTGCGCATCGTCAACCCGGTGAAGAACGAGAACCGCGAGACGGAGATCTTCATGAACAACCCCCTCCGCTACGAAGGGCTGACGTTCTACCAGGCCGGCTTCGACCCCGACAACGACAAGCTCACCAACAAGGTGACCATCTTCCAGATCGTGAAGAACCCGGGCTGGCTCACCCCCTATTTTGCCTGCGTGATAGTGGGCCTGGGGCTGATCGTCCAATTTATGATTCACTTGGTCGGCTTCGCCCGGAAGCGGATTCAGCCGGTAACTGCCACCGCCGCCGCAGGGAAACCGGCCAAGCACACGCCGCGCAAAGGCGCGGAAGCCGCGAAGAAATGAACGCCCGAAGTTCAACACCAGAAGTAACGCGGAGCGCGGCATTTATGCCGCTTCAGCGTGCGTGCGCCTCGCAGGTTGGTTTCACGGCTGGCGTTCGGACGTTGAAGCGGGCTGAAGCCCGCGCGCCGTTCGCGTCGGTGCGTTCGACCGCTCCGGCTTTGAACGTTCAGCGTTGGAAGTTGAACGTTGAACGTTTCCCCCGCTCCCTTCTTTGCGCCTTCTGCGCCTCTTTGTGGCAAACCCCTTCCCCCGTATGAAAAAGCACTGGCCATGGCTCCTGTTTGCCGTCTTCGCCATCGAAGTCGCCTTCTCCCTCAAGCCGCGCACCGACAAGCCCGACGACTTCCAGATTCGCGAGTGGGCCAAGCTGCCCGTCCTCGTGAACGGCCGCGTGCAGCCCTTTGACTCCCTCGCCCGCAACGCCCTGCTCGTCATCCGCGGCAATACGGACGTGCCGCTGGAAGGCAACGGAGCCAACGGCACCTGGGGCAAGTGGGAGACGCTGCAAGGCCCGCTGGCCGAGCGCAACTGGTATCAGTTCAGCAAGCACCCCGCGAAGCTCAAGCCCGATGCGTGGCTCCTCGAAGTCTTCAGCAAGCCCGAGCTGGCGGACACGCGCCCCATCTTCCTCATCCATCACGCCGAGCTGATCGGCGAACTCAAGCTGCAGGACAAGGGCGTGGAGCGCTCCGGCCTGCGTTACTACACGTTCAACGACATCAAGCCCAACCTCGGCGTCATGGAGCGCGAGTCCAAGAAGGTCGGCGAGATCAAGCAGGAGCTGCGCACACCGTATCAGCGTTCCCTGATGGGCCTGCACAACGGCCTGCAGACCTACCTGCGCCTCAAGAACAGCCTCAAGCCGGAGAACAGCCAGGACTTCGCCGCCGAGCTGGTGCAGTTTGAGCGGATGATTCCCGCCGGCTTCAAGGCCATCCGCGCCCAGCAGTCCGGCCAGGACTATGACAAGGCCGTCTTCGACACCTTCCTCGGCTACGCGGAGCCTTACGCCATGATGGGGCAGATGGCCTACCCCTTCCTTGTCCCGCCCACCGAGCCAGGCCAGAGGAAGTCAGACTGGGTGAACATCGGCCAGGCGCTCATGAACGGCATCCGTGCCGGGGAAGTCCCGACCGCCGTCCACGCCCACGCCGCCCTCGCCACCGCTTACGCGCAGGGCAAGCCCGCCGAGTTCAACCGCGCCCTGGCCGACTACCGCGCCTTCCTCGCCGGGAAGCTGGACGTCGAGGTGAAGAAGGGCCGGCAGGAATCACTCTTCAACCAGTTCTCCCCGTTCTACCGCAGCATGATGATCTACGTCCTGGCATTCATTCTCGCCGTGGCTTCGTGGCTAACCTGGTCAACGAAGGTGAACAAGGCGGCCTTTCTCTTGTTTGAACTCGCCTTTCTCGTTCATACCAGCGGCCTGCTGTTCCGGATGTTTTTGGAGGGACGCCCACCGGTAACGAATCTCTATTCTTCCGCAATCTTTGTGGGCTGGGGTGCCGTGCTGCTCGGGGTGGTGTTGGAATACCTGTTCCGTAATGGCATCGGCACCGCTGTTGCGTCGGTCATCGGCTTTATCACGCTGATCGTGGCTCATCACCTCGCGCAGACCTCCTCCACCGGCGACACCATGGAGATGATGCGCGCCGTGCTCGATACGAACTTCTGGCTCGCGACGCATGTGACTAGCATCACCATCGGCTACGCATCTACGTTCCTAGCGGGGTTCCTAGGGATGATTTACGTGCTGCTTGGGGTCTTCACCAAGCGGCTGAATCAAGAATGGAAGCCAACAGATGGAGTTGGCGTCACCGAAGTTGTGCTGAAGGCTTCCGGTCATGGAGTTGCCGCCGCCGCGCTGACGCAAGGTTCGGCCCCGGCCGATTCCCTTGGCAAGTCGCTGCCGCGCATGGTCTATGGCATAGTGTGCTTCGCCACACTCCTGAGTTTCGTAGGCACGATCCTCGGCGGCATCTGGGCGGACCAGAGCTGGGGCCGCTTCTGGGGCTGGGACCCGAAGGAAAACGGCGCGCTGCTCATCGTCATCTGGAACGCGCTCATCCTGCACGCGCGCTGGGGCGGCATGGTGCGCGAGCGCGGCCTGATG
>CAZOCL010000392.1:0-6069 GCA_964578245.1 uncultured Klebsiella sp.
GCATGGGCCGGATCGCCGTAAAAACCTCGTTCCAGTTCTTTCTTCAGGCGGGCGATCTCGGACGGATTCTTTGCAGCAACCATGCGGTCCGCGAGACGGCGCAGTTGCTTGGGCGTCAACCGGGCTGCGGACGGTTTCTCTCGCGGTGGTGGAGGACTGGCCTTCACGGTTTGCATAACTGAGATACGCTAGTTCACAGGATAGGCCCGCTCAAGGGGCAATTCGTTCAGACCACTCAGGAATCTCCGGGCTTTACGGCAGGCAGGCCGCGGTTACAGTCTCCCGCGCATGGCCCCAGCCGAAGAAAAGCGCTTCGCCGGACTCCTCAACGAGGAACTGCAGGCGTTGGAGCACACCGCCAAGATGCGGCGGTTCAAGGCCGGCGAAACCATCTTCCGCGCGGGTGATCCCGGGGATGGCTTTTACCTCGTCGAGTCCGGGCGCGTCATCATTTCCGCCGCCATCGGCACCAACGACTCGCGCCCGCTGGCCACCATTTCGGCCGGCGAGTTCTTCGGCGAGATGGCCTTGCTGGATGAAGCCCCCCGCTCCGCCACCGCCACCGCCGAGATCGAGACGCGCACCTATTGCATCGGCCGCGAGGAGCTGCTGGCCCTGCTGGAGCAACGACCCCGCCTGGCGCTGAACCTGATCCGCGAGTTCAGCCACCGCGTCCGCTCGCTGAACCGGAAATACATCGACGAAATCCTCCAGGCTGAGCGGCTCGCCATGGTGGGCCGCTTCGCACGGACCATCGTCCACGACTTCAAGAACCCGCTGAACGTGATCGGCCTGGCCGCCGAAATGGCGGGCATGGACATCGCCACGCCGGAGATGCGCACCCACGCCCAGGTGCGGATCACCCGGCAGGTGGCGCGCATGACCAACATGCTCAACGAGCTGCTGGACTTCACGCGCAACACCACCCATCAGCTAGTCCTCGCCTCGGTGAACTACGCCGAGTATGTCGCGGCGCTGGGCGAGGAGATCGGCGCGGAAATTGCCGAGCGGGAAATCCACCTGCGCGTCGAGCTGCCGCTGCCCGGGGTGGCGGTGCAGGTCGAGCCGCAGCGGCTCTCCCGGCTCCTCTACAACCTCGTCAACAACGCGGTGGACGAGATGAAGCCCGGCGGCGTGGTCACGTTCCGCGCGTTCACGCGCGGGGGCGAGCTGGTCACGGAGGTGGAGGACACGGGACCGGGCATCGCCCCGGAGATGGCCCAGCGCCTCTTCGAGCCGTTTGCCACGCACGGCAAGCAGAACGGCACCGGCCTCGGCCTGTCCATCTGCAAGAAGATCGTCGAGGACCACGGCGGCAAGATCTCCGCGCGCAGCGAGGCGGGCAAGGGCGCGACGTTTGTCTTCACGCTGCCGCTGAGCCGGTAGGGAGGAGCGGGAAAGTAATTAGTGCTAAGTGATCAGTTCGGCTCGCCGTGTCTCCACCCCTCGTTCAGACTGAGCACTAATTACTGATTACTTTTCCGTCCTCGACGATGAACCGCATCCGCCTGCTGCCCGAGCAAGTCGCCAATCAAATCGCCGCTGGCGAGGTGATTGAGCGCCCGGCCAGCGTGGTGAAGGAGCTGGTCGAGAACGCCCTCGATGCCCAGGCCACGCATCTCACGGTGGACATCCTGGCGGGTGGTCGCGGTTTGGTGCGCGTGACGGACGATGGCGTGGGCATGAGCCGGGATGACGCGCTGCTCTGTCTCGAACGCCACGCGACGAGCAAGGTGCAGAACGCCGAGGACTTGTTCCGCATCACCACGATGGGCTTTCGCGGCGAGGCCATGCCGAGCATCGCGAGCGTGAGCCGCTTCACGCTCACCACGCGGGAGCGCGACAGCGCCTCACCCGAGGCCACGCAGGTGATTGTTCACGGCGGGAAAATTCTGGAAGTCCGTTCCGCCGGTGCGCCGTCCGGCACGAGCGTCGAGGTGCGCCAGCTTTTCTACAATCTACCGGCTCGTCGGAAGTTCCTCCGTAGCGAGGAGACGGAGCGGGCGCACATCCACCACTACCTCACGCTCGCGGCGCTGGCGCATCCGCATGTGGCGTTCACCTTCACCACGGACAGCCGCACGATCTTCCAACTGCCCGCCTCGCCGGCCGCTGCGGATGCCGCCGGCCAGCTCGCCGCATTGAGGGAGCGACTGCGCGCTCTGCACGGGGCGGACCTGAAACTCCTCACCGTGGATGTTCAGGACACCTACGAAGAACTCCGTGACCCCGCTGAGCCGGACGCAAACACGCACCACGCACCACGCACCACGCCACTCCGAGTGTGGGGCTTCATCGGCGCTCCCGGCGTCTCGCGCGGCTCGCGCGATGACCAGCACCTCTTCGTCAACCGCCGGCCCATTGAGAATCGCGCGCTGAACTTCGCGCTCATGGAGGGCTACCACACGGCCTTGATGAAAGGCCGTTACCCGGTCTGCTGCCTTTTCCTGGAACTCGATCCCGCGCAGGTGGACGTGAACATCCACCCGGCCAAGCGCGAGGTGAAGTTCCATCACGAGCGCGCGATCCGGGCTTTTGTCACACAGGCGATCCGCGACACGCTGCTGCAGTTTCATTCCCCTGCGCCCGTGGCGGCAGGCGTCCCGTCTGCCGTAGCGCCGGGCTTCCAGCCCGGTGGCCAGGGCGACGAAGGAGAAGCACGGTCCGAGCCCCTGCGTGGCCCAAGTCCGGGTGGCAGGATGCCACCCTCTACGGCAGGCGGGACGCCTGCCGCCACGGTGCCCGCGCTGCCCGACTTCTTCCCTTCGCTGCCGGGCAAGCCCATCCCCGACTGGCCTGCCAGCGCTCCGAAGCAGACGCCCCTGCCGATGGGCTTCAGCCAGCCGCCCGCCGCCGCACCCGCACCCGATGCGTCTGCCACCCCTCAAGCCCCACGCCCCACGCACCAGCCTGTTCCAGCAGCCAGCAGCCAGCAGCCAGTATCGCTCCCCCTCCTCGCCGTCCCCCTCCGCCTCGTTGGCGTCATCGGCCGCCTCTATGTGGTGCTGGAGAGTGATCGTGGACTGGTGCTCATGGACCAGCACGCGGCGCACGAACGCATCCTCTTCGAGCAGATGCTCGACCGTCTCGAAGCGGGTGGTGAGGCGGACTCGCAACGGCTGCTGCTCCCCGAAACCGTCGAGTTGTCCGTGCGCGATGTTGAGTTTCTCCGCAAGCAACTGCCCATCCTTGCAAGGCTCGGCGTAGGCCTGAGCGAGTTTGGCGAGCGCACCTTCCTGCTCGAAGCGCTGCCGCCGTTCGCGAAAGTCCCGGATGCGCGGCGCTTCGTGCTCGAACTGGTGGACGCGCTCAAGTCCGCCGGTGAAGGGGTGAACGCATTGCGGCTCGGCGAGGATGTGGTGGCCAAGACCGTCTGCCGACATGCCGTGAAGGCCAATGACCTGCTCGCCGGTCCCGAACTCGAAGGCCTGGTCGCCGACTTGCGGCGTTGCCGGATGCCCTACACCTGCCCGCACGGCCGGCCCACGATCATCGAGATGAGCCTGAAGGAGCTGGAGAAGAAGTTCGGCCGGGTGCAGTGAGGAGCGGTGCCCGCCGCAGTTTGCGCCTTGCACTTTGCGCGTGGCGTTCTTCAATGGACCCATGTCCGCGCCCGCCATTTGCACCACCGTCGTCGGCAGCTATCCCGTTCCCGCCTGGCTCGCCGCCTTTCCCACTGCCACCGCGCTTCGCGATGCCATCCTCGTCGTGCTCAAGACGCAGGAACTGGCCGGGCTGGATGTCATCGCCGATGGCGAGTTGTCGCGCTTCGACGTGAACCACCCGGAGACCAACGGGATGATTGACTACTTCATCCGGCCGATGAGCGGCATCCATACATCGCTTGCGCGCGAGGAACTGGTCCGGTTCCGCGCCGCCCAAGGGATGAAGTTCCGCACGCAGCCGGCCGGCGTCGTGCGGGGCGAGGTGGGCGAAGGAAGCCTGAATCTCCCGGCCGCGTGGCAATCCGTGAAGGGGCTCACCCCACGCCCGCTCAAATTCACGCTCACCTCGCCCTACATGCTGGCGAAGACCTTGGTGAACGAGCATTACCCGGACACCCGCGCGCTCACGATGGCCCTGGCCGAGGTGCTGCGCCGCCAGGTGGCGGACATTGACGCCGCCGTGGTGCAGGTGGACGAGGCGAACCTCCCCGGCCACCCCGAGGATGCCGACTGGGCGCACGAGCCGATCAACGTTGTGCTGCAAGGCGTGCGCGGGCAGAAGGGCCTGCACCTGTGCTTCGGCAACTACGGCGGGCAAAGCATCCAGAAAGGCTACTGGCGCAACCTCCTGCCTTTCCTCAACCGCCTCAACGTGGATCATCTGGTCCTCGAATTCGCGCGGCGCGGCTACGACGAGCTCGATGCTTTCCGCGACCTGCGCCCAGGCATCGCGCTTGGTCTTGGCGTCATTGACATCAAGGACAACGAAGTCGAGTCGCCCGACCTCATCGCCACGCGCATCGCGCACGCGGTGAAGACGCTCGGGGCCGAGCGCATCCAGTGGGTTCACCCGGATTGCGGTTTCTGGATGCTGTCGCGCTCCGTGGCGGACCGGAAGATGGCGGCGCTGGTGGCGGGGCGGGACAAGTTTCTAGGACAATGACCGGGTGCTGCGTGCTCCGTGTTGCGTGTCACGGATACAACCGGCCTGACTCTCTGAACACGCAACACGCAACACGCAGCCTCCCCCATGAAACTCCGCCTCTACGAATACAAGAACTGCGACACCTGCCGTCGCGCGAAGAAATTTCTCGAAGCCCGCAGTCTGGTCTGCGAGGCGATTCCCATCCGCGAGCAGCCGCCGACGAAGGCCGAGCTGAAGCGGATGCTGGCGCTTTACGGCGGCGATCTCCGCCGCCTCTTCAACACCTCCGGCGGCGACTACAAGGCCATGAACCTCGCGGCACGCCTGCCGAAGCTGTCCGTGGAGGAGGCGTTCGAGCTGCTCGCTGCGAATGGCAACCTGGTGAAGCGCCCGTTTCTGCTCACGGACAAAGGCGGCCTGGTCGGGTTCAAGGAAGACGAGTGGGCGAAGCTGCTGGCGGCGAAGTAGCCGGGGTGGTTTCGAACGGGTCTTTGACGCGGAGACGCGCCGGTCGCGAGCGGAGCGCGGCTTCACGCCGTAGAAGGCCGCGACTGAAACAGGGCGCTTGAACCATCCCTGGCGTGCTCCCGCGTCTGCGGCCTGAAGGCCGCGCTCCTCGCCGTCGGAGTCCGGCCCTGGACCTACCGATCAGGCGGCTTGTTCGCCAGCTCCCAGGCGCGGCCGAGGTAGCGCAGTTCCGCGCTGTTCTTGAGCCGTCCACCGGCAGGGGCGAAGAGCGCCTTGGCCCGCTCCAGTTCCCCGCGCGCGATGCATTCGCGGAGAGCATCGCCCACGTCGTTCATGGTCAGGTCCGTGCGGTTGGTGCCGCCCGAGCGCAGCCAGTGCTCCACGCTCATGACGAGCAGCTTGAACTCCGTGTCGGTGCGCGGGGCCGTGAAGATGCTGGCCGGTGCCGCGGGCGCATAACCGTTGGTCAGGCTGTTGGCGCGGGCGTTCGCCACTTGCGCGGCGTCGGGGTTCACCGAGCCGAACTGCGGGAAAATGCTCGCGAGCGTGGTGGCGGGCGCGGTGTTCAGCGCGGCCCGCTTGGGCGGCGGCGCGAACTGGTATTGCCGCGTGCGTTCATCGAACTGGAGAAACTCCTTGGCCGACGAGCCGATGAAGAACGCCCGCGGCGCCTCGTATTCCAGCACGGGAAACTCGTCCGACTGCTCCGGCCCGTTCTCGATGAAGAGCCGTGTGGTGCGCTGGGAGGCGAGCTGGCGCGCCCAGAGCGCCGCCGGTTCCCGCAGGCCGATGGTGGCCAGATCCCGGCCCGGCTCGGCGCGGTCGAAGACCTTGCGCCAGACTTCCGGGCCGGTGGCCCAGGGCTTTTGCGAGCCGAGCAGGATGAGATCGCCCGTGCCGGGATCCCAGATTTCCACGTTGGGGAAGACGGTGGAGAAGGTGTGCAGCACGAGCGACACGATGCCGTCGTGCATCTCATACACATGGAACCACTGCGTCATGATGCCGCCG
>CAZOCL010000393.1:0-6048 GCA_964578245.1 uncultured Klebsiella sp.
ACGTCCAGCACCTGCTGCTGGACGAGGCCGGTCTCGTTGCTGATGCGGAGGACAAGATCGCGCTTGGTCATAGGTGGCTCCCGGTTAAACGGTTTAACGAGTTGGTGCGCAAGACATAACGAAGTTTTTCCCGCTGGTCAAGCGGCACGAACACGGCTTCCGGGATGAATGGCGGCGGTGGCTTTGAGATTGAGCACCAACGCACCGTGTCCTACTCTCCTCAGGCATGAACGTCTTTGTCACCGGGGGCGCGGGCTACATCGGCTCCGTTTGCGTCGAGGAACTGCTCAACGCCGGGCACGTGGTCACCGTGTTTGACAACCTCACCGAAGGCCATCGCTCGGCGGTGGACGCGCGGGCCAAGTTCCTGCACGGCGATCTGGCGGACCGCGAACTCGTCGCTCGGTCGCTCGCGGATGCCCACGCCGAGGCGATCATCCACTTCGCTGCCAACGCGCTCGTAGGCGAGTCCATGCAGAATCCGGGCAAGTATTTCCGCAACAACGTCGCCCATGGACTGAACCTGCTCGATGCGGCCGTGACCGCCCGCGTGCGCAAGTTTGTCTTCAGCTCGACCTGCGCGACCTATGGGGTGCCGGAAACCATGCCCATGGACGAATCGCTGCCGCAGCGGCCGGTGAACCCTTACGGCGAGTCGAAGCTGATGTTTGAGAAGATGCTGCTGTGGTATCAGCAAATCCACGGCCTGGAATTCGTGGCGTTCCGTTACTTCAACGCCGCCGGGGCCAGCCGCAAGTTCGGCGAGCACCATCGCATCGAAACCCACCTGATCCCGAACGTGCTAAAGGTCGCGCTCGGCCAGCGTTCCCAGTGCGAGATCTTCGGCACGGACTATCCCACGCCCGATGGCACCTGCATCCGGGACTACATCCACATCGCGGACCTCGCGCTGGCGCACATGCTGGCCCTCGCGCCCGGCAAGGCCGGCTTCTTCAACCTTGGCAACGGGTCCGGCTACTCGGTGCGCGAGGTGATCCGCACCTGCGAGCAGGTTTCCGGACAGCCCATCAAGACGGTGGAGCAGCCGCGCCGCCCCGGTGATCCGCCGCGCCTCGTGGCCGCCGCAGACAAGGCGTTTCAGACGCTGGGCTGGCAGCCGAAGTTCCCCAAGCTCGAAGACATCGTCGCCACCGCGTGGGACTGGCACAAACGCCACCCGCAAGGGTATCGGGACTGAACGGTTTCCCGTTCCAAGTTCAACGTTCCGGGTTCCAAGTTGCCGCAGACGTCCAATGGCGCTCGTGCTAAACAACTTCGAACTTTGAACCCGGAACTTGGAACCGTGCCTGAACGCCTACAGTTTTCACCCGACACCTCTTTTTGCACAAATCCGCGCCTCGCGTTGTCTATGTGGCGAAGTGAGCGACAACGCAGCATCGGCGGACGAGTGGTGCCGGGAGTTGTTTGAGGCCCAGGCCGCCAAACTGATCCTCTACGGGCGCGCCCTCGGCCTGTCGCACAGCGAGGCGGAGGACGTCGTCCAGGAGGTCTTCCTCGAACTGCTGCGCCGCACGGAACCGCCGGACCAGCCGGAACGCTTCCTGGTCCGCGCGTTCCGCAATCGCGCCTTCAACCACCATCGGAGCCTGTGGCGTCGCCTCGCCCGGGAGTTCGAGTCCACAAGCTGGTTCGACTGCCGGGCAAACACCGCCCCAGCCGAACGCGCGGCCATGCAGGCCCTCGCCCGCCTGCCTGCCGAGCAACGGGAGGTCATCGTGCTCAAGCTCTGGCATGGGCACACGTTCGAGGAGATTGCCGCCTTGGTGGCCCTGTCGCCGAACACCGTCGCGGCTCGTTACCGCTACGGCCTGGTAAAACTGCGCACCGCTTTGGAAGGACACGATTATGAAGACCTCGAACGACTGGGAACCCCCGACGGATCAATGGACTCCGCGACCACCCTCGGACCGGCTGACCCGTGCCATTTTCGGCCCGTCCGGCTCTGACGCCCCGGCCCGGCCCAGGCCGCCTGTCCGCGTGCGCTGGGCGGAGCTGGCCGTGCGCCAGTGGGCGGTCGGCCTGGCCGGCTGCCTGGCCTTGCTGGTGGCGGTGCAGCCGGGGGAAAGCGGCTCCGCGCGAGCCCGGCTGGGGGACCCCGCCGTCTTCCCTTTGCTCTCCGTGTTGAGCAACCAGCAGTCCGCCGCCTACCATTCCACGCAGGCCCATAGCGAGTGGAATCACTGTGCGCGCCCGCTTTTGGAATGGACAAACACCAGTGGTTCGCCTTCAAGTATCCCTTCTTTTTCGGCCCGTAAGGCCAACTGAATTCCAACGAATGAGCGCCGACAAATCCAAGCCCAACGGGCCCCAGAAAAACGAGCCGAAGCCGAAGGCTTCCCCCGCGCCCGCCGCGAAGGCTCCCGCTGTGGCCGCCGCCCCGCCCACCGGTCCGGTGCCCCCGCTCTTCCAGCGCGTGGACTGGCTGGCCTTCGCCATCACCACGCTGGTGGTGTTCATCGGCTATTACTTCTCCCTCGCGCCTGACCTGACGCTGGAGGACTCCGGTGAACTCGCGGTCGGCTCCTTCTACGCCGGCGTGCCGCATCCGCCCGGCTACCCGGTGTGGACGCTGTTCACCTGGCTGGTCTGCAAGCTGGTGCCCTTTTACAACATCGCCTGGCGCGTCGCCCTCGCCTCCGCCATCTGCGGTGCACTGGCGTGCGGCGTGATCGGCATGATGGTCTCACGCGGCAGTGCGATGATTATTGAAGGCTTCGAGAGTCTCCGGAACATCGAGCCGAAAATCCGCGATGCCATCTGCGTCATCTCCGGCTACGTGGGCGGCATGGTGATGGCCTTCACCGGCTATCTGTGGAGCCAGGCGGTGATCGTGGAAGTCTATGCCATCAGCGCGCTGTCCCTGGTGCTCACCCTGGTGTCGCTCATGCGCTGGATGCACGCGCCGCACCAGTCGCGTTTCATCTGGTGGGCCTCCTTCTGGCTGGGCATCTGTTTCACGAACCACCAGACCCTGCTCGTCGCCGCGCTCGGCCTCCAGGTGGCCGTGCTGGCGCGTGACGCCAAGCTGGGCCGGGATGTGATCTTCGGCAATGTTGTTATCTTCGTGGTGGTGGGCCTGGGGATCTTGTCGGCCTTCGGGACGCGTGGCATCGCCGAGTCCGGGTTCAACATGGCCTATGTGAAGGCGTTCGTGGTCATCGGTCTGGCCTCCATCGTCATCTCCGCATGGATGGTGATCCATACCGGCGGAAAGCTTGGGACGGAAATACTGCCAGCCCTGGGCATGCTTGTTGCCTTTATCCTCGGAGCAGGCTTCTACCTCTACATGCCGCTGGCGGGCATGACCGATCCGCCGATGCAATGGGGCTACCCGCGCACCATCGAGGGTTTCAAACACGCGCTCAGCCGCGGCCAATACGAGAAGGGCAACCCCACCTCCGGCCTGGACCGCTTCTTCGGCCAGCTCCAGAACTACGTGGAAGGCTCCATCGAAGAAGTGAACATGGTCTATCTGGTCATCGGCCTCATCCCGCTGGCGATCATCTTCTACCGGCGCATCGAACAGGAAGAGAAGGTCTGGCTCGGCGGCATCTCCGGCATCTACGCGTTCTTCTGCCTGCTCAAGCTGGCCATGAACTGGAAGGAATACGGCCCGGTGGTGCCGGGAATGATCTACGGCTACCTCTTTCTGCTCATCGGCATCATCCCCTTCCTCTTCCTGCGCCATGCCGGCGGTCGTCCCGAGCGTGCCTGGCTGGCGGGGCTGACCACGATCTTCCTCTTCCTCTCCCTCATGCTGATCTACCTGCTGAACCCGCCCCCGGACCGGCAGAGCCAGCAGTTGAACAAGGTCTTCTTCACCGCCTCTTACGTGCCCGTCTCGATGCTCGTCGGCTACGGCCTGGCGATGATTGCGGCCGCGGCGGCCGCCAACTATGCGCGCTTCCGCCTCATCCTGCTGGCCGGCAGCACCGTGGCCGGCGGGGTCGCCTGGTTTGCCGTTTCCAACAACAACCTGGAATACCCGCTGGTCCTTTTCACCACGAAGTTCGGCGTGGTGCTGGCCGGCGCCTTCATCCTTCTCTTCGCTGTCGCCCGCACGCGCCTGCCCATGGCGCTGATGCTGGCGCTCTACTGCATCCTCCCCGCCCACACGATCCTCTCCCACTGGGCGGAGAATGAGCAGCGCGGCCACCGGTTCGGCTTCTGGTTCGGCCACGACATGTTCACGCCGCCCTTCGAGGACAGCAAAGGCAACTTCAGCTACGACCGCAAGGAGCGCGAGGCCGCCCTCAAAGACCCCGCGCGCGCCAAGTTCACCTATCCCGAGATGACGCCTCACACCGTCCTCTATGGCGGCACGGACCCGGGCCGCTTCTGCCCCACTTACATGATCTTCTGCGAAAGCTTCATCAAGCCAGAGCAGCGCTTCAATCCCGACTTCGACCGGCGCGACGTTTACATCATCACGCAGAACGCCCTCGCGGACGCCACCTACCTGATGTATATCCGCGCCCACTACAACCGCAGCAATCAGAAGGACCCCCCCTTCTTCGCCGGCACCGTCGAATACCTGCAAAACATCGCCCTGGGCAAGGAAGCCCGGGACAACAAGGCCCGCGGACTGGCCTATAATACGGGCGGCCTCGCCAAGATGATCGGCGGCTTCGAAGGGCTGGCCAAGCCGCTGGACCGCCTCTTCGGCGACAAGATCGGCGCGTCCATCGAGCGCGAACGCCGCGCGGGCAGTTCCATGTTTGAACCCGCGCACTTCACCAATGTGAAGGCCCTCGCCGCCAAGCTTCAGCCCGGTCCCCAGCAGGATGCCCTGGGCAAATGGCTCATGGAGCAGTTCAGCGACGACACCCGCAAGCTCCTGTCCGGCGGTGACGAAGCCGCCTTGAAGAAGGCCCTGGCCAGGGAATTCAACGTCCTCATCGAGCGCGAGATGCCGGAGCGCTGGAAGCTCTTTGAAGATCTGCACCGCATCCACTCGGAATACACCGAGGCCGAGGCCCGGACGCAGCAGGAGGGTGCTGCCCTCCAGGCCTCCTTGCAGCAGCAGGCCATGACCCAGGCCCAGAAAGGCGATCGAAGCGGCGCCCAGCTCGCCCAACAGACGATGGCCCGGGTGCAGGCCGAGACGACTGCCAAGATTCAATCGGTGCAGTCCACCCGTGAACAGGCCAAGCAGGCGCAGCGGGAAAAGTTCTACAATTCCCCCGCCCCGTTCTACAGCACGAACCGGTTCGCCAGCGTGAAGCTCGACTCCCGCATGCTGCGCTTCGCGCGCCAGGACCTCACCTGGGCCGCCATCCGCCTCAACCGCCTCCTGCTCGAAGCCGCCTATCCCGATGCCATCGCCAAGAGCGAGGGTGGCGTTTATCCCGACCTCGAAATCCACACCGCCTCGGTGGAGGACTCCTCGAAGGCCTTCTCCGAATACGTCGAGGATGCCCGCCGCCGGCTGGAGCACGACAAGCAGGCCCCGAACGAGCCGCGTCAGATCCGTCCCGGCGAGGATGTGTTCTACGATGAAAACAGCGGCCGCATCCAGGTCAGCGGCCAGGTCGCCGTCATGTCCATCAACGGCCTCCTCACCAAGGTCATCTTTGACAAGAACCCCGACCACGACTTCTACGTCGAGGAAAGCTTCCCGCTGGACTGGATGTATCCCCACCTCACCCCGTCCGGCATCATCATGAAGATCAACCGGCAGCCGCTGCAGGAGATGACCCAGGAGATCGTGGACCGCGACCACCGTTTCTGGAGCAAATACACCGAGCGCCTCATCGGCAACTGGATCACCTACGACACCTCCGTCTCCAACATCTGCCGCGTCGCCGAGCAGGTCTATGTGAAGCGCAACTACAAGGACCTCAAGGTGGACGGCAAGGACGTGCTGCCCGACTCGCGGTTCGTCCGCGATGACGACGCGCAAAAGGCCTTCTCCAAGCTCCGCAGCGCCATCGCGGGCGTCTATTTCTGGCGCATCAACGAGGCCGGCCGGCGCGGCAACCTCGCCGAGCAGCAGCGCATGATCAAGGAATGCGACTTCGCCTTCCG
>CAZOCL010000394.1:0-6043 GCA_964578245.1 uncultured Klebsiella sp.
CGGAGCCTTTTCCGGCCTCGGCTTGGGTAACACCCCCTTTTGAGTTACGGCGCGGTCTCCGACCCGGCGAGTTGGGGCGGCGCAGGAACGCGCCGGGTCGGAGACCGGCGCTCCGGGGGGCAAGCGGGGGCGCTTGCGGCACGGCCGGCCGGAGGCCGGCGCTACGTAGCGCCCGCGTCCCGCGGGCCGTATCGCCGGCGTCCGCGCCGGCTCGGCGGCGGCGGCTACGCACCGACCCAGCCGATGTGCCTCACCCCAGCAGCAGCCGCGCGTTGCCGCTGCGGATTGCCGCTAGCTGCGGCTCGGACAGCACCGATTCCTTGAGCTTTAGCGCGGCGCTCTCGAAGTAAAACAGCGGTGCGTGCGAGCCGAACAAAAGTCGCTCGATGGGAGTTTGCTTCGCCAGGTTCGCCACGCCACCCACGCCTTCGAGCATCGCAATCTCGAAGTGCGCGCCCGCAGCGGCAAGACGCAGCAGCGGTTCCCCGCGCAACGTGCGAAAAGCGTTCAGCAGGACGAGGCGGAGACGCGGCAGTTTTTTGAGCAGGTCCACGAGCGGAACCGTGTCCACCGGTGGGACCTGCACGAGCGGGTGCAAGGTGCGCTCGTCTTCCATCACGATGGCGAGCTGGACGAGGAGATTCTTCTCCGCAGCCAGCGTGAGCAGACGCGCGAAGTCGGGATCATCAAGCTTGTATCCGTGGTAGTTCGGATGCAGCCGCAGGCCGGGCATCCGGTGAACCTCGGCGCACCGGCGCAACTCCTCCTCCCAGTCCGGCAGCTTGGGATTCACCGAACCAAACGGCAGCAGCAGGCCCGCGTGAGCACGGCACTCGGCGGCGAGGCGGGCGTTCGCAGCAGCGAGATCCTTGTGCAGCAACCCATCGAACGTGCCCGCCCACGCCTGCGTGACGCCCTGCTCACGCAGCTTGGCGACGAGCGCAGGCGTCTCGTCCAACGGGCAACGGCGGAAGGGACACCGGCCAAGGGTGACGTTGGTGTCAACGAAGGCGGCGGGTGAAGCGGACTTCTGGTCGGCAGCAGCAAGGGAGTGTGCGGACAGCACCACGAGCGAGGTGGTGGCAACGGTTGCTTTTAAGAAGGTGCGGCGGGAAGCATCGAAGGCGTCTGGCCTCAGTGCGTTCCCTTTCCCCTCACCACGGCCCTCTCCCCGAGGAGAGGGAGAACTGTAGCCAGCGGTGGAGCAAAGCTGGGCGGGTTCGGTCGTTCGAAAACCATCGGAATGCGCTCCCTCTCCCGGAGGGCCGGGGTGAGAAGGCGCAGAACGGAAGCTTCGTGCTTTGGCCCCCTGAACTGCGTGCCGCATATATGGAGTCCCGCCTTCAGGCGGCAGGGCGTCCGACTGTCTGTGGGCCGTCTGCGCAGCGTCTGGATCGCCGTCAGGTTCCACCGGCTGAAGCCGGGACTCCATGCGCGGTTTATGGTGAGGGGGAAGGGGCCGCGCGAAAGACGACGGTGGAACTTTCATGCCAGCCTCGAAGTCAGTCAGAAACTCCTCACGTCGTCTCCTACGAGGGGTGTTCATGCCTTGATGCCTTTCCGCTGGAGGATCGGCCCCATCAATCGCTTCAGGTTGCCGCTGAGGATGAGCTGCTTCGCCGCTTCCGTGATTTGCGCGCCCAACACCTTGCCGAGCTGCGAGGCGAAGCTCCGCCCCCCAGCGTCGCTGCCGTAGATGACCCGCTCCGCACCCAGTTCACGCACGGCCATCTCGGTGTAGCCGGCAACCGGATCGGAGCCGGCCAGGTCCGCGTAGAGATTTTTGTGGGCACGAATGGCGCGGATGCCACGCTCCCAATCCCCGCCGGTGTGGCCGCAGATGATGGGCGTGCGGGGATGCCGTGCAGCGAGTTCCGCCAGATCGAAGGGCGTGGATTCGCCGGGGTCGTTGCCCGCCACCTTGAGCCAGGTGTGCTGGAAGATGACGGCCTGCAGTTCACTCGCGCGCTTGATGATGGGGTCCAGCTCGGCGGCGTTGCAGCGGTGCGCGACCCAGAGCTTCACGCCCACCATCGGCCCGCGCGAGACGCAGCGGTCCAGTTCCGCCAGGCTCTCTTCCACGTATTTCGGATTGAGATACACGAAGCCAAACGTGCGATCAGGAAACTTGCCGATGGCATCGAGCACCTGGTCGTTCTCCTTGCGGAACGTGTCAGGCTTCGGGTCCTTCGACCATGGGATGCCCATGTAAACACAGAGCCGCTCGATGCCCATGCGGTCCGCGAACGCGATCAGCTCCGCCATGCGCTCGGCGGGCGTCGCGCCGGGGACACCGGAGAGGTGGACGTGGAGGTCCCAGATGGTCATGAGGCGTGGCGCGGCGGGAGAATCTGTGTCAGGAATTGCTCCACAAACCGGAAGTGTTCGCCTGATTCATATTGGCATATCTGCTCACCCCCCATCTCCTTCCATTGACTCGGACCACCGAATCCGACCTTCGGGGACGAGCTGATGCCTAAGAAGCAATCACGACTATCCCACCAGAAGCGAATCGCAAGCTCCCCTTCCCAAATCTCCAGACGCCAACTTCCCCAGAAGGTGTAGTCAATGTGCAAAGAGGCAACGATATACCCTTTCGATGCGATGCGAATGCCAAAATCGGCGACTTGCCGAAGGAATTGCGCTGAGGCTTCTGGCTGAAAACTCATGGCTTTGGCGTCTGAAACTCTCGAAAGTTCCACTCCCCGCTTTGCGAGGGATTGGGAAGCGACGCGAGCGAGTGAATCAGTCATCCTGCCAGGCGACAAACCAAAACCGTGCAATGAACGGAAGCTCTTGGCCGCCGCGCTAATTGGGAAAGCGAGCCACGGCGAACAGCAGAGTCCATCTCACGTTCGCTGCGGTGCTTCGCCCGCTTCCCTGCCCGCCATCGGCCCCAGCACCTTGCGCACCCGAGCCACGAGTTCGGACGGACTGAAGGGCTTGATCATGTAGTCCGCCGCCCCAAGTTCCAGGCCCGTGACGATGTCTTTGTCGCGCGCACGGGCGGTGAGCATGATGACCGGGATGGACGCCGTGCGCGGATCTTCCTTCAGCCGGCGCAGCACCTCGAAGCCATCCATCACCGGCATCAGTCCATCGAGAAGGATCAGCACCGGCTTCACGGAGGGGACGAGCGCGAGGGCCTGTTCGCCGTCCGGGGCATGCACGATCGCAAAGCCCGCCTGCTTGAGCTTGAACACAATCAGTTGGGCCGTCTGTGGCTCGTCTTCAGCCAGCAAGATGGTCGGCATTGCGCCGAGAAGCTATGGCAGGCGACAAGCCCCGCACAAGCGCGGAGATACGCGGCGGAGAGCCCCCGGCTCAATTCAGCTTTTGTGAGCCATGCTCCTTGGGCGCATGTATCCCCACAGCAATGGGCAGCCACTCTCCCTCACCCCTGCCCTCTCCCGCTGGGAGAGGGAGAATCTTCGTCCGCCCTCGTCCAATAGCGGCACGCCTGCCAACCGCGACAGGCTAGGTGGCCTCCCTCTCCCAGCGGGAGAGGGCTGGGGTGAGGGAGAACGGCCGCGAGTTGCGGAGGACGCATGCACGCTGTTGCGTCCTCCGTTAGCTGTTCAAAACCTGGTCGTGCCCGAACTCGACACCTTCACCCCTTTGCCCGCCACAGCTTCCGCCGGATCAAGCCCAGCGCCTCCATCGCCACCGGCAGCCTGGCCGACCACAGCATGGCCCAATACATCACCGCCGCAATGGTGGCCGGGACGAACACCGCCCCGAGCCGGATGGCCAGCGTGCCGTGGCCAAACCAGTTGTCCCAGCTTTGGTAGGTCGGGAAGGCGAGCATGCAGGCCACGATGCACGCAGCGAGGACGGGCTTGATGGCCTGCCGGACCTCGGCCAGCTCCAGCGTGCCCAGCTTCTTGCGTAGCGCGCGGTAGAGGAGCCAGACGTTCAGGCAGGAGGTGATGGAGTTGGCCACCCCCAGGCCGATCTGGCGCAGGTCGCCGATGAGAACCACCGAGAGCAGGAGGTTCACCCCCAGGCAAAACACGCTGACCTTCATCGGCGTCTGTGTGTCGCCCAGCGCGTAGAAGGCCCGGGCGAAGATGTTGACCATCGAGAAGGCCACCAGCCCCGGGGCCAGCGCGAAGAGCGCGTCCGCCGCCCGCTCGGTCGCGGCGGGTCCGAACTCCCCACGCTCGAAGAGCAGCCGCACGATCGGCACCGCCAGCGCCATCAGGAGAATGGTCGCCAGGCTGTTGATGACCACGAGGTAGCCCAGCCCCTGCCCCAGTGTCGCACGAAACTCCGGCAGCTTCTTCTCCGCCGCCAGCCCGGACAGGCTCGTGAGCAGATACGTCGCGAGCGAGATGCCGAAGACCCCCTGCGGCAGCTCCATGAGGCGCACGGCGTAGTTGAAGGACGCCACTATCACCGGGTCCACCCAGAAGGATACAAGCTGCACCACGGTGACATTGAGTTGGAACGCCGCGACCCCGACGATGGCCGGCCCCATCTTGGTTACCACGGTGCGCACCGTTTCATCGCGCCAAGGCGTCACCCAGGCCAGCCGCCAGCCTTCGCGGCGCAGGGAGGGTAGTTGAAACGCCGCCTGCGCCACACCAGCCACCAGAACGCCAAAAGCAAGGGCGAAAATCTGATCATCCAGCTTCACGCCAAAGTGCGGTGCGGCCAGAAACACGCTGGCGATCATCACCACGTTCAGCAGCGCCGCGCCCAAAGCCGGGATGAAGAAGT
The DNA here is from genome assembly GCA_964578245.1 of uncultured Klebsiella sp. Classification (GTDB taxonomy): domain Bacteria; phylum Verrucomicrobiota; class Verrucomicrobiia; order Limisphaerales; family SXTU01; genus SXTU01. The sequence goes on from CAZOCL010000394.1 coordinate 4,723, forward strand.
GCCCGCGCGCATTGAGCACGCCCATGAAGACCGCCGCGAGGCAGACCAGCCCCATGTAGGGAAACATCACCCGCAGCAGTTCCAGCATCAGCCGCGTCTTGGCATCAAACTGGGCCGTTTCCAGCGCAATGGACAGCCCCACCAGCACCAGCGCGATGACTACGGCGGCAAAGACCAGCAGCGCGGACATCACCGCGTTGGCCGCGCGCCACATTTCGGCAGTCGTCCCGTTCTTCTCCTTCTCCTTGAAGATCGGGATGAACGCCGCCGTGAGCGCGCCCTCACCGAGCAGCCGTCGGAAGAGGTTCGGAATGGTGAAAGCCAGCGTGAACGCGCCCGCCACCCACCCATCCCCCATGAAGCGCGCGTAGGCCATCTCGCGCACCATGCCCAGCACGCGGCTCGTGAGCGTGGCCACGCCCATCGCGCCGGAGGACTTGAGCATCTGCGACATGCGCCGCGAGGCTAAGGACTGCGGTCAAAGTTCAAAGTGCAAAGTTCAATGTCGGCAGGAGCGCGGCATTCATGCCGCTTCACGGTGCTGCGTTCTTTGGTAATCGACCTCCGAAAGACTTTCGAACGATGAAGCGGCCTGAAGGCCGCGCGCCACCGAGGAGAGACACCCAACCCGACTGGCTTACAAATCCAGCGGTCCCGCCACCTTCTCGCCGTCCATCTGGTAGATGCCGACGAGGTAGCCGTTCTCGCGGATTTCACCAACGTGCAGCTTGCCGTAAAGGGTGATGGCCTGGTCCATGATCGGCTTCACGCCCTTGCCGGTCATCTTCACGCTCACCCACTCGTTGATCTTCGGCACGCTGCCGTAGCAGCACATGGACTGGTCGCGCATGATGAGCAGCTCAGTGATCAGCCCGCCCTCCACCTTCAGCGGCAGCATGAAGCCCTTGAGCGCCACGCGCTGCTTGTCAAAGGCCTTCACATTCGCCGGAATCTGCTCCTTGGGCGGCGCGGCCTTCACGGGCGCGTTGGTCCCCGCCGGGAGGTCATCAGGGACATCGTAGTTGAACCCGGCCAGCCGGTCGAAGCCCACCACGAGGAACTCGCCGTCCTTCTGCACTGCTCCAGGCACACCCGGCTTGGTCTCGGCAGTCGCGGGTGCGGCATTGGTGGCCACAGGGGTAAGCTTCTGAATCGGCGCGCCGCGCACTTCCTTCTTGGCGGTTTTGGCTGGCTCCGCAGCGGTGGCGAGGAGACAGCCGGCGGCGGCCAGCAAGGCAAGATTCAGAACGTGTTTCATAGTCAGCTTACTTTTTGACGGGTTCGGGGTCGCCGCCCTTCGGAAAGTTAAATTTGAGCGCCG
>CAZOCL010000395.1:0-6023 GCA_964578245.1 uncultured Klebsiella sp.
CGCGGGATGCACAGCACCAGCAGCGCGGCCAGCAGCGGGAGGAGGAAGATAGCGGAGAGCAGCGACATGGTCAGTGGGTGGGCGAATTCCCGAGAAGCTGCCAGGCCAGCACCAGCACCACGCCGGCGGCGAAGAGGAAGGCGTAGGTCTGCAGGCTGCCGGTCTGGACGAGGCGCAGGGCGCGGCCAAACAACTCGGTGGTCCCGTGCGTGCCCCGCACGAGCAGGCCGGCGATGATCCAGCGGTCCACCCAGTCGGCGACTTTGGCGAGCGTCTCCTGCGTGACGGAGATCAGCCAATCGTAGAATTCGTCGAAGTAGAAGCGGTCGCGGGCCATCTTCGCCAGCACGCCGATCTTCTCCGGCAGCACGTCGCGGGTTGCGTTGGTGTAGAGGGCGCGGGCCAGCATCCAGCCGGCATACACGGCGAGCAGGCCGAAGCCAGCAGCGAGGATGTTATGGTTGAACGGGGCGAACAGGTTGTCCACGAAGCCGTCATTGTGCGGCGGGTGTTCGCTGGGCAGGGCCTTCGCGATGTAGGCGTCAATGCCCATGGCTCCGGCCAGCAGCGTTGGCACGGCCAGCACCACCAGCGGCCAGGTCATCACGCTGGGTGATTCGTGCGCGTGGCCAGCCTCTTCGCTGCGGGAGTTGCCGCAGAAGGCGACCAGCACGAGTCGGGTCATATAAAAGGTGGTCAAGGCTGCGATGAACACGCCAAGAACGAACAGGGGAATGTTCTTATGCTCCAACGCACTTGCGAGGATGGCGTCCTTGCTGAAGAAACCCGCGAACGGCCACACACCGCAGAGCGCGAGCGTGCCCCAGCAAAACGTCCACCAAGTGCGCGGCATCCGGTCGCGCAGGCCGCCCATCTTCCAGATGTTCTGCTCGTGGTGGCAGGCATAAATGACCGAGCCCGCCCCGAGGAAGAGCAGCGCCTTGAAGGCCGCGTGCGTGGTGAGGTGGAACATCGCCGGGCCGGGCGCGTGCAGGCCGACGGCCATCACCATGTAGCCGAGCTGCGAGAGCGTGGAGTAGGCGAGGATGCGCTTGATGTCGTTCTGCTGGAGCGCCATGAGCGCGGCCAGCAGCGCGGTGAAGGCTCCGATCCACGCGATGAATTCCAGCGCGTGCGAGCCGGGGACATCCAGGATGAAGAAGATGCGGCAGAGCATGAACACGCCAGCCGCGACCATCGTGGCCGCGTGGATCAACGCGCTGACGGGCGTCGGACCTTCCATCGCATCTGGCAGCCAGACGTGCAGCGGGAACTGCGCGGACTTGCCCATTGCGCCCATGAAGAGCAGCAGCCCGACGAGCGTGGTCAGGACGTTCGGATGCACCAGCCACCAGTGGGTGCCCCCGGCGATCTTGCCGAGCGGCTCGGCGAGCACGGAGAATCCGGCGGCCTTGTCCGCCAGACGCGCGCCCAGATCCACGGTGCCGGCCAGTTCGGTGAAGTTCACTGAGCCAAGCGCGGCCCAGGTGAGGATGATGCCGAGGATGAAGCCGAAGTCGCCCACGCGGTTCGTGAGGAAGGCCTTCTTAGCGGCATCCGCGGCCGAACTCTTCTCGAACCAGAAGCCGATGAGTAGGTAGCTGGACACGCCCACCAGTTCCCAGAACACGAACATCATGAAGAGATTGTTCGCCAGCACGATGCCCAGCATCGAGAAGGTGAACAGGCTCAGGCTGCCGAAGTAACGGCTGAACGAGCGGTCGCCGTGCAAATAGCCACGCGAGTAGATATGGATCATCAGCCCGACGCCGGTGACGACCAGCAGCATGAGCTTGGAAAGCGGGTCGAGCAGCAGGCCGAAGGTGACTTTCAGGTCGCCCACGGTGAGCCAGTTGAAGGTCGTTTCCGCCGCCTTGTCACTGGTGAAGGCGAAGAGGCCCAGGCTCAGGACGAAAGCGATCGCAATCGCCCCGACTGACAGGTTGGCGCTCCACTCGGGGTCGCGCCGGGGGCAGAGAGCAACCGCCAACGCCGCCGCGAGGGGCAGGAGCAGAATCGTCAGCGCGGCGTAGCCGGCGGGGCTGAGAGTGGGGTCCATGTCAGAGTTTGAGCGAGGCCAGGTCTTCCACGTGCGCGGACTGGCGCTTGCGGTAGAGGGCGACGATGAGCGCGAGGCCGACGGCCACTTCCGCCGCCGCCACGGTGATGATGAAGAAGACCATCATCTGGCCGGTGAGGTTTTCGTTGAACCGCGAGAAGGCGACCAGCGCGAGGTTGGCGGCGTTGAGCATCAGCTCCAGCGACATGTAGATGACGAGGACGTTGCGTCGCAGGATGACACCCAGCAGCCCGAGGCTGAAAAGCATCGCGCTGACGGTCAGATAATGTTCGAGGCCGACGGTCATGTGGATTGGGTCGGAGAGTTGAAGGGTTGAAAGGCTGAAGGGTTAAAGCGGTGCGAACGGCACCCCTCTTCAACTCTTAAACCCTTAAACTTTTCAACTATGTTCATTTCAACTCCTTCTTGCTCAGGAGAATCACGCCCACCATTGCGACCAGCAGGAGGACGGAGACGATTTCAAACGGGAGCAGGAACTGGCCGCTCGTGAACAGGAGCTTGCCGAGTTCCTTGGTGCCGCCAACGACGTGTGGGTTGGAGACCTGGTTGAGGTCACCGCCCCAGATGGTGCGCACCAGCAGGAAGCCCAGGCCCAGCACGGCACCTGAACCGGTCACGATGCCGAAGAGGTTGAGCTTCCGCCGTTGCTCCTCCTTGAGGTCGAGGAGCATGATGACAAAGAGGAAGAGCACCATTACCGCGCCCGCATAAACGAGGATCTGCACGGCCGCGAGGAAGAAGGCGTTGAGCAGCACGAACAGCCCGGCCATCGCGCAGATGGTCAGCACGAGAAACATCGCGCTTGTCACCGGGTTGCGGCTGAACGGATTGGCCACCACCAGCGCGCCGAAGAGGAGCGTCAGGAAGGCGAAGAGGTAGAAAAGAATGTCGGGAAATGTCATGTGCGATGCCTAGACCTTCACCGGAAAAGTCTCCTGCTCCTTCGCTTCCTCCAGCTTGTTTTTCCACTTCTGGACGCCGGAGTGCGTGCCGCCAAGGGCGAGCAACTTCTCCTTGTTGTAGATCATCTCTCCGCGCGCGAGGCCGGTGAGGGAGAAGTCGTTCTTCAGGAAGATGGCCTCCTCCGGGCAGACCTCCTGGCAGAAGCCGCAGAAGATGCACCGGAGCATGTTGATTTCGAACTCCTGCGGCATCTTCTCCGCATTGGTGCGGTCGGCGGGTTTTCCGGTCGGTCCAGGCGGCGTGATCTTGATGGCCTTGGGCGGGCAGACGAACTCGCAGAGCTGGCACGAGACGCACTTGGTGTGCCCCTGTTGATCCCGCACCAGGTAGGGCGCGCCGCGGTAGCCGGGGAGCACCGTGGTCGGCTCCTCGGGATACTGCTGCGTGATCTTGGTCCGGCCCGTGATAGTGTTGAAAAAGTGGCGTGCGGTGACCTTCACCCCGCCCATGATGGCCGGCAGATACAGCCGCTCAGACCAACTTAGTTCGTTGCGTTTGACAATCATGGTCGCGCGAAGGTCAACGGTTGGTGAGGGCCACCACGCCCGCCGTGAGAATGATGTTGGCCAGGGCCAGCGGGATGAGCTTGCGCCAGCCAAGGTCCATCAACTGGTCGTAGCGGAAGCGTGGGAGCATCCAGCGCACCCAGATGAAGATGAGCATGAAGGTGAGCATCTTCCCCATGAAAATGCCGATGTGCAGCAGCCCCTTCCACCACTCGCCCGCTGCCGGGGCGACATCCAGGCCGAAGAATGGGAGTGTCCAGCCGCCGAAGAAGAGCGTCGTCATCATGGCCGCACCGGCGAACATGTTCGCGTATTCGCCGATGAAGAACATGCCGAACTTCATCGAGCTGTATTCCGTGTGGTAGCCGCCCACCAGTTCGCTCTCGGATTCGGGCAGATCGAACGGCAGCCGGTTCGTCTCAGCAAATGCAGCGATGAAGAAGATCGCGAAGGACAGCAGACCGGAAGGAATGAGCAGCCATTGCTGTGCGCCGAAGCCACCGCCCCATACTGGGAACACGTTCCAGCCGTGCTCCGCCTGATACTTGATGATTTCGCCCAGATTCAGGCTGCCCACCACCAGGAACACCGGGATCACACTCATGCCCATGGCCAGTTCGTAGGAGATCATCTGCGCGCTGGAGCGGATGCCGCCGAGGAAGGGGAACTTCGAGTTCGCCGCGTAGCCTGCGAGCACGATGCCATACACGCCGAGAGACACGATGCCGAAGGTGTAGAGGATGCCGACGTTCAGGTCCGCGATGACCATCTTCTGCGCGCCGAGTGTGGAGCCGAACGGGATCACCGCGACCACGATGAACGCAGGCACCAGCGCGATGGCCGGGGCGAGCCAGAAGTAGATCTTCCGCACATGCGCCGGAGTGAAGTCCTCCTTGATGAAGCTCTTCACACCGTCCACGAGCGGGTGCCAGAAGCCCAGCCGGGTGAGGAACGGACCGATAATGGGAATGCTGCCGATGAACGGCAGGCTCACGCGGTTGGGCCCCACACGGTCCTGGATGAGCGCGGAAACCTTGCGCTCCGCCAGCACGGCGTAGGCCACCATCGTGAGCAGCGGCACCAGGACGCAGATGATCTTCAGCAGCGTGAAGAACACGAACTGCGTCTGCGGACTCAATGAATCAAGCCAGGCCATGTAAAATCAGATTTGCACCGTCACACCCATGTCACCGACCTTCGCCCACTCCAGCCCCGCGAAACCGGGAACCTCACGCGCCATCTGGTTGAACAGCCCTTCGATGGTCGAGAATCCGTTCTGACCGGTGACGTTGTGCACCAGCTCGTGCAGGAATTCCCACTCGGGCCGGGCGTCGCCGGGGGCTTCGACGGCCTTCATGAACTTCTGCACGCGGCCCTTCACGTTCACAAACGTGCCGCGCTTCTCGACATGCGCACAGCCCGGCAGGACGAAGTGCGCGGCGGCGGTCGTCGCGTTCGGGAGGATGTCACTGACGATGAGCGTGTCCAGCTTCGCGAGCAGGTCCGCGCTAATGCCTTGCTTGGTCACGTCCTCGCCGAAGACGATCAGTGTGCGGATGCTGCCGCTGCGGATGCCGTCCGCGATCTTCACGAGGTTCGCACCAAGCTGCGGTCCGGAGATGCCCGTGAGGCGTGCGCCGTTGGAGTTCGGGTTCTTGTCCGCGTTGACGAGCAGCTTGTCGCCCTCACCGTTGCGGGCGATGGAGTCGGTCAACGCGTTAAGCGGCTTGGCCAGCTTGGCCAGCAGCCAAAGTTCCTCGGTAGTCTGTCGCGCACTGGCCACGATGGCGACGCTGCCTGGGGCAGCGGAAGCTAGCTTGGCGGAAATGCCCTTCAGCGCGGTCGGCCAGGCGACTTCCAACATGCCGCGATCCGCGATTCTCACGCCGCACTTCTTCAGGCGGTCTTCGCGGCCGATCCACTTGTAATTGAGGCGGCCCGAATCACACATCCACGTCGAGTTGACCGCGTCGTTCTGGCGCGGCTCGTAGCGATAGACCTTCTCCTCGCGCGAGCCGACGACGATGTTGCAGCCGGTGCCGCAGCTCGTGCAGAGCGACTTCGTCTCCTTCATGAACCACACGCGCATCTGGAAGCGGAAGTCCTTCGAGGTGAGCGCGCCCACCGGACAGATGTCCACGGTATTGAGCGTGTAGTTGTTGTCGAACTTGCCCTCGGCCCAGGCGGCGATGGTGTTGTAGCTGCCGCGGTTCACGATGCCGAGCGCGTCATCGCCGGCGATGTCCTTGGTGAAGCGGATGCAGCGGGTGCACAGCACGCAGCGCTCGTCGTCGAGCATGATGCGCGGCCCGAGATCCACGGCCTTGGGCTTGTGAACCTTCTGCTCGACGAAGCTGCTCGCAGCCTGGCCGTGCTGCACGGAATATTCCTGCAGCTTGCACTCACCGGCCTGATCGCAGATCGGGCAGTCCAGCGGGTGATTGAGCAGCAGGCATTCGAGCACGCCATGGCGC
>CAZOCL010000396.1:0-6017 GCA_964578245.1 uncultured Klebsiella sp.
TCCCGGCTCAGTTCAATGGCCTTCACCTGGCCGATGTTCACGCCCCGGTATTTGACCGGCGTGTGGCCGATCTTCAGACCGCTGCCGTCCTTGAATTGGATCGTGACCGTCGTGCCGGACTCCTGGGCCCGCTGATAAAGGAGCACGCCGGCGACCAGTGCGGCCACGAGAGGCACCACCCACACCACGGGGAAGTGATATTTGCGGGGCTTCACCCGCGCCACGGGCAGATCCTGGCCTGTCCCGCCGGAAGGGGCTGCGGCACTCATGCGGGCTCCTCCGACTTTTCCCAAATCAACGACGGATCAAAGCTGGCCGAGGCCAGGATGGTCAGGACCACGACCGCCGTGAATGCGACCAGCCCGGGCCCGGGCAGCACGGTGGCAATCTGCTCGAGTTTCACCACCGCGACGAGGACCGCCAGCAGGAACACATCGAGCATCGCCCAAGGCCCGGCGACCTCGATGATTTTGTAAATCCAGGTGCGCTCCACCTGCCGGAGGGGCGACGCCGACCTGGTGGTGGTGACCAGGAAGAACAGGCCCAGCAGCTTGAACAGGGGAATCAGGATGCTGGCGCAGAACACAATGGTCGCTATCGGCCACTGCCCCTGTTGAAACAGCTTTACGCACCCGTCCCAGACCGTGCTTTCCGAATACGCGCCGTAGTAATCCATGCGCAGAATCGGAAAGATATTGGCCGGGACATATAAGCACAGGGCCGCCAGCGAGAACGCCGCCGTGCGGCGGAGACTGTCGGGCTTCTGGCGGAAGAGGGTTAAACCGCAACGGCAGCATTCGGCGGGCAGCTCCGGGTGCGCTCCATCCAGTCGTTGCACCAGGCCGCAGGTTTTGCAGGCGATGAGCGGTGTGTCAGCCATGTGATTCCTCCCGGGGCACGGGCCATTCGTGGGTCAAGCCGGTGCTGACTCGCTTCGCTTTTGCGGCTCGCGCCATAAGTGCATTCCCCACTCGCCTGTCAATATGGGGCAACCTTCCGCCCGGCTCAAGGGCCAGTCGCACGAATAATACCATTTGATGGCAGGCATCGGTCGAGTCCCGCCATGGGCCGTGGTCCGACCGGGGGAGCGCATCGTGGCAGGCAGGGCGCGCGGCTGCGAAGTCAGACATGCCTCCGTTTTACCAAACTCTGCGTGTAGTTGATATTAGGTGATCTGCCCCTTTCCAATCCTGAGAACTGGGTGAAGGTTCTAATTGTCATGCGCCAACCAGGGTCCAGCCAGAGCGTTCACAATCTCGCCTACCTCGAGCAGATGCAGGCGCGCCATGCGAGCGATGCACAGTCAGTGCCAGAGGGATGGCGGGACTTTTTTGCGGCCAACAGAAATGGCGACGGGGGTGACGCGGCACAGGTTGGGCCTTCCTTCCGCCCGCGCAGCGTGTTCAACGCAGGGACGTCATCATCGCCGGGGCGCGCCCAGGGCAGCTGGCTCGAAGCCCGCCTGGGCGACCGCCTGAACCAGCTCATTCGCAATCACCGTGTGCGCGGCCACATGATTGCCACGCTGCATCCGCTGGCCACCGCTCGTCCGTGCCCGCCCGAGTTGAAGCTGGAGCACTACGCGTTCACGGAAGGCGAACTGAACCTGCTCACCACCTGCGCGACGCTGCCCTACGATGAGCCGCTGACCATCCGTGAGATTTTCGAGCGCCTGCGCAATACCTACTGCCGCTCCATCGGCGTGCAGTTCATGCACATTGACGATGTCGCGGTGCGGGAGTGGCTGCAGCGGCGGATGGAAAGTTCGCAGAACCGTCTCCCGCTCGCGCGCGAGGAGCAGCTCCGCATCCTCACGCGGCTGACCGACGGCGTGGTCTTTGAGGAGTTCCTGCGGAAGAAATTTCTCGGCGCGAAGACCTTCTCCCTCGAAGGCAGCGAGACGCTGCTGCCGCTGCTGGATCTTGCCCTCGAACGCGCGGGCGCCCAAGGCGTGCAAACCGCCATCCTCGGCATGGCGCACCGTGGGCGCCTCAACGTGCTGGCGAACATCGTCGGCAAGGACCCGTGTGAGATTTTCCGCGAATTCGCCGACGCCGAGCCCGAGTTGTGGCTGGGCCGGGGCGATGTGCGCTACCACCTCGGCCACAGCGGCGACTGGACCACGGCCGCGGGCCACAAAATCCACCTCTCCCTCTGCTTCAATCCCAGCCATCTGGAATTCATCAGCCCGGTGCTGCTCGGCCGCGTGCGCGCCCATCAGGACCGGCGCGGAGATCACGCGCGCCAGCAGACGCTGGGCGTGCTCATCCATGGCGACGCGGCATTTGCGGGGGAAGGCGTCGTGCTGGAGACGCTCAACCTCAGCCGGCTGGCGGGCTACCGCGTGGGCGGCGTGCTGCATGTCATCTTGAACAACCAGCTCGGCTTCACCACGGAGCCGGACGAATACCGCTCCACCACCTACGCCACCGACGTTGCACGCATGCTGCAATCGCCCATCTTCCATGTGAACGGCGAAGATCCCGAGGCCGTTGCGCAGGTCGTGCGACTGGCAATGGATTTCCGTCACGAGTTCCAGCACGACGTGTTCATCGACATGCACGGCTACCGGCGCTTTGGGCACAACGAAACGGACGAGCCGTCCTTCACCCAGCCGGTCCTCTACCACGCCATCGCGCAGCGCCCGAACGTGCGCGAAGGCTATCTCGAGCATCTCCTCAAGCTGAACGAGGTGACGGCTGACGAAGCCGGGCAAATCGCCACCGCCCGCCGGGAACATCTGGAACAGAAGCTCGCCACCTCGCGGGGCGACAAGTGCGCGCCCATCCGGGAACGGCGGGGCATCTGGCATGATTACACCGGCGGCCCCGAACCGGCCGAGGAGCCGGACACCGGGGTTGAGGCGAAACACTTGGGCGCGCTCCTGCACAAGCTGGCCGAGGTTCCCGCCGGCTTCCACCTGCACCCGAAGCTGGAGCGCGGCATGGCCGCGCGCCGCGAGATGGCCGTGGGCAGTCATCCGGTGGACTGGGCTGCCGCCGAAGCGCTGGCCTTCGCGACTCTCGCGACCGACGGCGTGCGCGTGCGCCTCACCGGGCAGGACACGGCGCGCGGCACGTTCAGCCACCGGCACGCGGTTTTCCATGACCACGAGGACGGCCATCACCACATGCCACTGGCCCACCTCGCCCCGGACCAGGCTCCGGTCGAGATTCTCAACAGCCCGTTGAGCGAGGCGGGCGTGCTGGGTTTTGAGTATGGCTACAGTCTGGACACGCCCGACGGGCTGGTGCTGTGGGAGGCGCAGTTCGGCGACTTCGTCAACGCGGCGCAGGTGATCGTGGACCAGTTCCTGGCGTGCGCCGAAGACAAGTGGCGGCGGCTCTCCGGCTTGGTGCTGCTGCTGCCGCACGGCTTCGAAGGCATGGGCGCGGAACATTCCAGTGCGCGGATCGAGCGGTTCCTGACGCTCGCGGCGGAGGATAATGTCCAGCTCGTGGTGCCCACCACGCCCGCGCAGTATTTTCACTGCCTGCGCCGGCAGTCTGTGCGGCGCTGGCGCAAGCCGATGGTGGTCTTTACGCCCAAGAGCCTGCTGCGCCATCCCAAGGTGATCTCCCCGCTGGAAGACCTGGCACGCGGACATTTCCAGCGCGTGCTGCCGGACACGACGGCGGACGCGGGCGCGGTGAAGCGTGTGCTGCTGTGCAGCGGGAAGGTGTATTACGACCTGGTCGCATTCCGCGAAGAGCACCAGCGGAAGGACATCGCAATTCTGCGGCTGGAACAATTGTATCCGCTGCGCACCGATCTGCTGGAAATGGCGCTGACTCCCTATCACGACGGCACGCCCTTGTGCTGGGTGCAGGAGGAGCCGGAGAACATGGGTGCGGGGCGTTACCTGCACGGCCGCTTTGGTGACTCACTGTGCGGCCGCTGGCCACTGAGCCGGGTGAGCCGGCCCGCTTCCGCCAGCCCGGCCACCGGCTCGGGCCACGCGCACAAGCAGGAACAAAAGGAAGTCGTGGAGCACGCGTTTGAGGCTGCGCAAGGTCATTGATTTAGGAATTCCATTTGTCCCGCAGCAAGACCGCGATTATGTTTCAGAGTAGAGAAAAAGTGGGGGGAACAAAGTTGCTTCAAGCCGCAACGGAAAGGTTTTTATGAGAACGTTTTGCACGGGTTTTCTGCTCGGTCTGATACTGGGCGCGGCGGGTTTCTGGTTCTTTCAGGAAAAGGCCCGCAGCCATCCCGAGGCGGAAAAGCGCTATGAGGAATCCGCCACCAAGCTCCGCGATTCGGCGGGCGACGCCGCCCTGCACCTGTCCGATGCCGTCAAGGCGAAGATGGAGACGCTCAATCTGCGCGCCGAGGATGTGAAGGACGAGCTGGCCCGCACGGGCAAGATCGTCCGCCGCAAGGCGCAGGCGCTGGGCGAGCAGACGGTGGACGCGGCCGCCGATGCGCGCATCGTGACCGCCATCAAGGCCAAGCTGGCGGTGGACCCTGACTTGTCGGCCTGGAAAATCTCCGTCTCCGCAGACCAGGGGCAGGTCGCCCTCGCGGGCTCGGTCTCCGCGCCGGAGCACATCGCCAAGGCCGTGGCGCTGGCGCTGGACACCAGCGGTGTGCGCGAGGTGACCTATAATCTGGAAATCAAACCCAAAACCTGAACGTGACATGCCCATCGAACTCAAAATCCCGGCGGTCGGCGAATCCATCACCGAAGTGCAGATCGCCAAGTGGCTCAAAGCCGAGGGCGACGCCGTGGCCAAGGACGAGGCGGTGGCGGTCATTGATTCGGAGAAGACCACCTTCGACCTGCCCTCGCCACAGGCCGGCCGGATGGCGAAGATTCTCCATCAGGAGGGTGAAACCGTGAGCGTGGGAACGGTCATTGCCCAGCTCGAATCCGAGGGCGCGGCGGCACCCCCTGCAAAAGAGGCACCTGTAGCAAAAGAAGCCCCGCGCGCAGCCGCACCCGCCACCAGCGGCACTGTGGCAGCACCCGAGGGAATATCCGCCGCTTCCGAGGCAGCCCCCGCAGGGAAGGCCAAGGCAGCGAAGCCCGTGGCAGAACCCCAGGCGGTTTCAGGCCCGGTAGAGGTAGGCATCTCTCCGGACATGGGTGCCGAACGCGAAACCGCTGCGCCGGCCAAAGGCAAGCGAGCTGCCCCATCCGCCGAGGCCAAAGCCCCGGCACCGACGGAGCCAGACGCGGCTCCGGCCGAGGACGCGGAAGCACCGGCTGAAGCGAAAACTGCAGAAACCGAACCAGCCCCGGGTGAGCCTGCGGAAGCTCCGGCTGAAACCGAGCCGGCCGAGCCGGAGGCCGAGAGCGAATCCGAAAACCGGCCGGCCGAAGCAAAGCCTGGGGTTCACAAGCCTGCCGCACCGCCCGCCAAGCCCGCCGCACAGGCAGCTCCTGCTGCCGACGGCGAGGAGGAGGTCGTGCCGATGACCATGCTGCGACGAACGATTGCCCGCCGCCTCGTCGAGGCCCAGCAAACGATGGCGATGCTCACCACCTTCAACGAGGTGGACATGCAGGCCGTGCAGGCGCTGCGGCACGAACATCAGGAGAACTTTCAGAAACGCCACGGCAGCAAGCTGGGCTTGATGTCCTTCTTCGTGAAGGCGGCGATTGACGGGTTGAAACAGTTTCCCCAGCTCAACGCCGAGGTGCGCGGCAACGACATTGTCTATCGCAACCATTTCGACATCGGCGTCGCCATTGCGACCAAGCGCGGCCTGGTCGTGCCGGTGTTGCGCCGGGCCGAACGCCTGAGCTTTGCGGAAATCGAGCAGGCCATCGCCGGGTTCGCCCAGCGGGCACAGGCGAACGAGCTGCAGCCGGTGGACCTCGAAGGCGGCACCTTCACCATCACCAACGGCGGCGTCTTCGGCTCGCTGCTCTCGACGCCCATCATCAATCCGCCGCAGTCGGGCATCCTCGGCCTTCACACCATCACGGACCGGCCGGTGGCGCGGGACGGGCAGGTCGTCATCCGCCCGATGATGTATGTGGCGCTGAGCTACGACCATCGCATCGTGGA
>CAZOCL010000397.1:0-6005 GCA_964578245.1 uncultured Klebsiella sp.
TCAAGCGCGAGGTGGACCTCATCGAGGAGATCGCCCGCCTGCATGGCGTGGACAAGATCCCCAGCACGACCCCGCGCGGCGCAGTCGGCACAAATGCGTTCGACGCAGTGTATGATCAGCTCGCCGACGTGCGCCGGCTGCTTACCGGCCTGGGCCTCAACGAAGCGCAGGGCCAGACCTTGGTTAGCCACGCCAATTGCCGACTTCCCGAAGCCGAGGTTGTGAAGCTCGCCAACCCGCTGAGCGCCGACATGGACGTGCTGCGCCCGAGCCTTCTCCCCGGCCTGCTGGACACGCTCCGGCACAACCTCAACCGGAAGAACTACGATCTCGCGCTGTTCGAGATCGGCCGCGTGTTCACGAACGTGAACGGCCAGCCCAAGGAGGAACGCCGCGTGGCCATCGCCCTGACCGGCCAGCGCGCGCTGGCCTTCTGGAGCGGCGACGACCGCGATGCCAAGTTCGATGCGATGGACCTCAAGGGCCTCGTCGAAGACCTGCTGGAGCACTTCGGCCTGCGTGGCATCCAGTTTGGGAAACGCGCCGAGCCAACGGCGCTTTACCTCGAATCCGCTGCCGTCACCTTGGGTGGCAAGCTGCACCTCGGCGAACTCGGCCAGTTGCTGCCCGCGCTGGCCAAGCAATACGACCTGCGCGACGCCGTCTTCCTCGCCGAGCTGCGCCTGGACGAACTCTTCGCGCGTCGCAATGCGACCAAGTCCTTCAAGCCGCTGCCGCAGTTCCCCGCCAGCCGCCGGGACGTGGCCATGCTCGTGCCTGAGGCCACCACCCACGACTCCGTGCTGTCCGCCGTGAAACAGGCCAAGCCGGCGAACCTGGAGAGCGTGGAGCTGTTCGACGTGTTCCGGGGCAAGAACGTGCCCGCCGGCCAGAAGAGCCTCGCCTACGCCTTCACCTACCGAGCCGCGGACAAGACGCTCACGGACAACGACGTGAACACCGCCCACACCAAGACCGTGGACGCGCTGAAGCAGAAGCTCCAGGCCACCGTGCGCGAGTAGCCCGGCATCCCCGGCGCGCGGCGTTCACGCCGCTTCAACGTGCTGAGCAGTTTTGCAGCCTCATAGCCGTAGGCCGCCCATCTCGTTCGGCCAATTCGCTCCTCTGAGTTCTTTCGTTTTCGGATGCCACCTTGAGTTCGGACGCTGAAGCGGCGTGAACGCCGCGCGCCATTGCGGAATGCTTTGCACTTTGAGCTTTCCGCCGCTTGGCTACACTCCGCGTGTGAACATCCGCGTCTGCGAAGCCGACCTGCACCTGCATAATCTGCACACGCGGATGCCGTTCAAATACGGCATCGCCACGATGACGCACATGCCGATGGTCTTCGTGCGCGTGGCGCTGGAGGTTAATGGCCGCACCGTGCTCGGCGTCTCCGCGGACCTGCTCCCGCCCAAGTGGTTCACCAAGGATCCCGCGCGCGAAGTGCTCGACGAAATCCATGAGATGCTCGACGTCATCGAAACCGCCATGGAAACCGCCGAAGAGCAGAACGCTCCGAGCGTGTTTGAACTGTGGCTGCAGCTCTACGATTCACAGTCCGCCTGGGCGACCGCGGAGAACAAGCCACCGCTGCTCGCGCACTTCGGCACGTCGCTGGTGGAACGCGCGGTGATGGATGCCTTCTGCCGCGCCATCGCCAAGCCCTTTCACCGCGCCCTGCTCGACAATGACTTCGGCATCCGCCTTGGCGAACTCCGCTCCGAACTGGAAGGCTTCGCGCCCGCCGCCTGGCTCCCGGCGAAGCCGCACTCCGAGGTCATTGTGCGCCACACTGTGGGACTGAGCGATCCGCTGACAGACGCGGACATTGCACGCGAGGAGCACCTGACCGACGGCCTCCCGCAGTCGCTCGCTGCGAGCATCCGCGTGTATGGCCTGCGCCACTTCAAGCTCAAGGTGAATGGCGATGCAGCCCATGACCTGGACCGACTCCAACGCATCTCGAAAGTCTTGCACGCGGAATGTGGCGAGCACTTCGCCTTCACGCTGGATGGCAACGAGCAGTTCAAGTCCTTCGCCGGATTCCGGGAGTTCTGGGAGACGTTGCGCCGGGACGAGTCGTTGCAGCCGTTTCTCACCCGCCTCCTGTTCGTCGAGCAGCCGCTGCACCGCTCCGTCGCGCTGCACAAGGACGCCGCCGCCGCACTGACGGACTGGCCGGACCGCCCGCCCTTCATCATTGATGAATCGGACGGTGAACTGGACAGTCTCCCCGTCGCACTCGCGCTCGGCTACGACGGGACGAGTCATAAAAACTGCAAGGGTGTGATCAAGGGGGTCACCAACCGCTGCCTGCTCGCGCACCGGCAGAAGCAGGCCCCTTCGCGGCCGTTTCTGATGAGCGGCGAGGATCTCTGCAATGTCGGTCCGGTCGCCTTGCTGCAGGACCTCGCGGTCTGCGCCGCGCTCGGCATCAAGAGCGTTGAACGCAATGGGCATCACTACAACGCGGGCTTATCCCAGTTCCCGCGCAACGTGCAGGAGGAAATCCTGCGCGCCCACTACGACCTCTACCACCCCAGCCCCGCCGGCTGGCCGACGCTGACCATCGAGCACGGACGCCTCGCCCTCGGCTCGGTGAACGAGGCCGCGTTTGGGACGAAGTTCCTGTTGAACACGAACCAGTTCACCCATGCGGATGCGTGGGAGTGGGAGTGACCGACGCATGAAGATCAGGAGCAAGCTCGGGAGCGACAAGGAGACATCTGTTCCTGCCCCCAGCCCTGAACTTAATCCTGCCCTCCCCCGCCCCGCCCCGCGCTCGCCTCAACGCACTGTGGCCATCGTGTTCGCGCTTGTCGCCGTGGTGTTCGGGCTTTTCTTGCGCACGCTGGAGTCAGGCTTCCTGCGCTGGGACGACGACATCAACGTCTTCGAGAATCCGCATGTGCAAGGGCTGACCGGAGAGAACCTGCGCTGGATGTTCACCGATTTCGAGCAAGCCATCCGCTACAAGCCGCTCTCGTGGCTGACGTGGGCAGTGGTGCACGAAGTTTTCGGGCTGAACTCCTTCGGCTATCACCTCGCCAACGTCCTGCTGCATTGTGCGAATGCAGTGCTCGTGTTCCTGGTTATCCGAAGGCTGTTAGAAATGTCCTCCAAACCGGTAGGGCGAGACTCCGTCGAGCCCCATTCCGAGCGGAGCGAGGCGAGTGGAGCGAGCATCCCGAAGCACACCGTGAATCAGAAAGCTCGCTTCGCTCGCGCCGACTCCGTCGGCAAACAGGGTTCGACAGAGTCTTACCCTACCGGGGAATGGATTGATGCCTGCGCCGCCCTCGGCGCGTTGCTCTGGGCCGTGCATCCGCTACGTGTGGAGCCCGTCGCCTGGGTCACGGGACTGCCCTATGGACTGTCGCTGCTGTTCCTCCTGGTGGCCACGCTCTTCTATCTTCGCGCGCACTCGCCCCAGCCCGAACCCGCCTCCAAGCAGCGTGATTACTGGCTGTCCGTCGCGGCCTTCGCACTGGCCGTGCTGTCCTATCCCATCGTCCTTGGCTACATCGCCGTGCTGCTGGCGTTGGATTTCTTCCCGTTGCGGCGGCTTAACTCGACGCCCTTCTTCTCCCTCGCCCCCATCGGGGGAGAGGGCAGGGGTGAGGGGGCGGGCCGCGCGGAGACGAAATCATCCATTACACCGCTTCCTTCCGGTGGACCCACGTCGCTCCGCGCTGTCCTTCTGGACAAACTCCCCTTCCTCGCACTCTCGCTCCTGCTCGTGGCCGGAACCCTCTACGGGCGCTTCCACGTCACAGGCACCTGGGACAAGCCGGTGACGCTCGACAACTTTCCTCCCTTCGCGCGTGCGATGCAGGCGTTCTACATCTGGGCTTACTACGCGTGGAAGCCGCTGCTGCCGCTGGATCTCTGCCCCGTCTATCCCGTGCTCATGGAGAGCAAGTTTAACGAGTCGCCATTCCTCTTCAGCATGCTGGGCGTGCTGGCAGTGAGCGCCGTGCTGTTCGCGAAACGTCGTGCCTGGCCGGGCGCGTTCGCGTTGTGGCTCGCGCATCTCGGCCTGCTCGTGCCAATGCTTGGGCTCACCGAGCGCCCGCATTACCCGCACGACCGTTACGACATCATCAATGGGATCCTGTGGTCCGTGGCCTTCGCAGCGGTGCTGTGGCAGTTCGTTCAAGTGCGGGCAAAATCCGCGCTGGCCTTGGGTGCCGGAGCGGGCCTGGTGATGCTGCTGGCGGCCATGAGCTGGCGGCAGACGAGTATTTGGCACAGCGACCTGCCGTTCTTCACCGACATGGCGGCGAAACTGCGCAGCCCGCATTACCGCAGCCAGGCCCTGATGAAGCTGGGGAACGCGCACGCCGATCTCGAAGACGACGCGAAGGCCATCGCCGCCTACCACGAGGCGCTGCAACTCAGCCCAAGCTCCGCGACCTATCAACTCCACTTCAACCTCGGTAACGCCCTGGCCCGCCAGACACAATGGAAGGATGCGGCTGCGTCGTATGCGAACGCCCTGCGCCTCAAGCCGGACAGCGCCGCCGCTCACCTGAACTCCGGCATTGCCCTCGCAGCGCTGGGCGATCTCAACGGGGCGAACCACCACCTGGCCCGCGCGTTGGAACTCAGCCCGCAAAGCGCCGAGGCCCACGCCCAACTGGCGGAAGTGCTCACCAAGCAGGGCAAGCCCGACCAGGCCCGCGAACACGCGGCGGCGGCCGAGCGGCTGCACAGCACGGCACGCGCGCCCTAGCCGGGGAGCGCGGCGTTCACGCCGCAGAACGCTGCGATTGTAGAAAACGCGCTCGAACCGCCTCTGGCGCGCTCACGTTCCTGCGGCCTGAAAGCCGCGCTCCGGGACAACGCGGAACCCGGCGCTGAATTCATGCCGCAGGCTTCGGGCTTGCCACTCGTGACCTCGTTGTTACAGTCCGCCCACATTTCAGCCGCCGCAGGGCGGTTTTTTGTTCCACCGAATTCAAACCGGCACAGCGCATTTGTGAAAATCTTCACCGGCACCTCCAACCGGCCGCTCGCCCAGGCGATCTGCGACTCCATCAACATGCCCTTGGGCGCCTGCACGGTGGATGCCTTCCCCGACGGCGAGACGTTCGTCAAGATTGATGAGAACGTTCGCGGTGAGGACGTGTTCGTAGTGCAGTCCACCAGCCCGCCGACGAACCACAATCTGATGGAGATGTTCATCATGATTGACGCGTTGCGCCGCTCCAGCGCCAAGCGTATCACGGCCGTGCTGCCCTTCTACGGCTACGCGCGCCAGGACCGCAAGGACCAGCCCCGCGTGCCCATCACGGCCAAGCTCGTCGCCAACCTCATCGTCGCTGCCGGCGCGAACCGCGTGCTCACAATGGACCTGCACGCGCAGCAGATTCAGGGCTTTTTCGACATCCCGGTGGACCACCTCTACGCCGCGCCAGTGATGTATGACTACCTGCGCACGCTGAACCTCACGGACCTCGTCGTGGTCAGCCCCGACGTGGGCGGCCTGAAGATGGCCCACGCCTACTCCGAGGTGCTGGGCTGCGGCCTGGCCATTGTCGCCAAGCGCCGCAAGAGCGCCACCGAGGTCGAGTCCATGGCGGTCATCGGCGAAATCCGCGGCAAGAACGTGCTGCTGGTGGACGACCTGACCGAGACCGCCGGCACCCTCACCTCCGCCGCGAAGATTTTGAAGCGCAAGGGCGCGAAGAAAATCTATGCCTGCGTCTCCCACGCCATCCTCAATCCGATGGGAATCGACCGATTGCGAAATTCAAGGATTGACGAACTCATAACCACTGATACTGTCCTCCGCCCTGCCCTGGACCGGGTGCCGATTAAGACTCTGTCCGTGGCGGCGTTGCTGGGCGAAGCCATCAAACGAATTCACAGTAATTCGTCGGTGACCTCGCTCTTTGAATTTAAGGGCGGACGGACGAGCTGAATGAATCAGTTCGCCGATCCGAAGTAGAATCTGACATGAAATCTGTTGCCATGAATGCGCAGCCGCGCTCTGCGGC
>CAZOCL010000398.1:0-5977 GCA_964578245.1 uncultured Klebsiella sp.
TTCTGCGCCACCGGCCAGATGGGGTTTGTGCGGCATCTGCGGCCGGGCGAGATCGTGGCCCAGGTCCGGCATGCGCAGCTCGCCTTGCGCGGGGCGGGTCATGACGGCCTGCGCAATCTCGTGCTCATGGGCATGGGCGAACCCCTGCACAACTACGATGCCGTGATGACGGCGCTGGAAACCATCAGCGACCGGCGCGGCCTGAACCTCGGCCCCAGCCGCATCACGATCAGCACGGTGGGGGTGGTGCCGGGCATCCTGCGGCTGGCGACGGAGCAGCGACCGTATCACCTGGCCGTCAGCCTGCACGGTGCGACGGAGGAGGAGCGTTCCGCCCTGGTGCCCGCGAGCCGTCGCTGGCCCCTCGCGGAACTGATGGCCGCCTGCCGCACTTACTTTGCCCAGACTGGCCGGCGTATCTTCTTCGAGTGGACGCTCATCGCAGGTGTGAACGATTCGCCCGCCCAAGCGGGACGTCTGGCCACCCTGCTCAGCGGGCTGGACGCGCATGTGAACTTGATCCCGCTCAATCCCACCGGGGGCTTCACCGGCACGGCCACGCGGTCGGAAGCCGCGAAGACCTTTCAGCAGGTGCTCCAAACGGCCGGAATTCCCAGCACGGTCCGGCAACGCCGGGGCATTGATGTCGCCGCCGGTTGCGGCCAACTGCGGGCGGAGAAGTCGCGGGCATAGGCCGCGAATGTCAAAGGCGAGGACCAATTGAAGTGACCGTCACTTGGTTGGGGGTCGCAACTCGGCACGACGGCGAATGAGCAAGCGGGCGATTTCGTCCGGGCAGGTTTCCTGAGCCAGCGGCACCCATTCGACCGGCAATTGCCGCCGGAACCAGGTGCCCTGCCGGCGGGCGAACTGCCAGGTCTTCGTCTTCACCAGCGCGACCGTTTCCGCCAGCCCGCGCTCGCCACGCAAGTGCTCCACCACCTGCCGGTAGCCGATGGCTTGCATCGCAGTCGGGTTCGCTTCCAGGCCATGCGAGAGCAGTCCGCGAGTCTCCGCCACCAGACCGGCGGCGAACATGGCGTCCACGCGGGACTCGATGCGGGCGCGGAGATCGGCGGGCTCGCGGGTGAGGACGAAGACGGGGAGCGTGGTGCGTGGTGCGTGGTGCGTGTCCCAAGCGGCACGTTGGGCCGAGTAAGGCTGGCCGGTGAGGCGGATGACTTCGAGGGCGCGGATGACGCGGCGGGGATTTTGGCGGTCAATCTGCGCGAAGCACATCGGGTCACGGCGCTCCAGTTCGACGAGCAGTTCAGCCAGCGGTGCCGCTTCCAGTTCGGCGCGCACCTGCGGGTCAGCGGGCGGGGCTTCGCCGAGGCCGTATAGCCAGGCCTTGAAATACAGGCCGGTCCCACCGCAGAAGACTGGCACGCGGCCACGGCTTTGGATGTCCTGCACCGCCACCTGAGCCAGCCGCAGGAACTTCGCGGCATCAAACGACTCGGTCAGCGTCACCACGTCCAGCAAGTGGTGCGGCACGCGGGCGCGTTCCGTCGGCGAGGGCTTGGCGGTGCCGATGTCCAGGCCGCGATAGACCTGCATGGAGTCCACCGAGATGATCTCGCCGCCGAGCTGTCCGGCCAGCGCGAGCGCCACGGTGCTCTTCCCGGCGGCCGTGGGGCCGGCCAGGAACAGCGGTGGAGCGGCAGCGGAACCGTCGTGCATCGGTGCGGCTTTACGCGAAGCGCGTCCAGAGGCAAGCTTGCAGTGCCATGCGCCACACAATCTCTCCGATGACCGCCGCAGACTTCCCGGAAGTGCTGGCGCTCTGGGCGGCGACGAAAGGCGTGGGTCTCAACGAGTCGGACACGCCGGAGCACCTGGGCATCTACCTGCAACGCAACCCGGGCCTCAGCCTGGTGGCGCGCGATCCAGCGCGGCGGATCGTGGGCGCGGTGCTGTGTGGTCACGACGGCCGGCGTGGTTACCTGAACCACCTCGCCGTGGCGGAGGAGCAGCGCGGGCTGGGCGTCGGCCGGCTCCTGGTGGACACGTGTCTGGCGGGACTGAAGCGCGTGGGCATCAAGCGCTGCAATATTTTTGTCTTCGCTGACAACGACGAAGGCATGGCCTTCTGGCGGCACACCGGCTGGGCGCTGCGTGATGATGTGCGGATGATGCAGCGGCAGATCTGAGCCCCAGCCATTCGCGTTCATTCGCGTGATTCGCGGGCAGGTCATGTTTTCGCTTTGAAGCCGCGCCCGGCTCGCTCAGTCTGAACCCGCAACCGACATGAAACAACTGCTCCTGACCCTTTCGCTACTCGCCGCGTGCGCCGCCCAGGCGGCCGACACCAAGATCATCTTCATCGCCGGACGGCCCAGCCACGGGCCGCTCTCGCACGAGCACCGCGCGGGCTGCCTGCTGCTCGCCAAGTCCCTCGCGGGCGTGAAGGGCATCGTCACCGAGGTTCATACCAACGGCTGGGTGAGCGACGAGAAGGTCTTCGAGGGCGCGGCGGCGGTGATCGTTTACAGTGACGGCGGCGGCGGCCACCCCTTCCTCAACGGCGACAAGCTGGAGAAGATCGGCGCGCTTATGAAGAAGGGCGTCGGCCTCGGCGCGATCCACTACGCGGTCGAGCCGACCACGCAGAAGGGCAATGCCGAGTTTCGCGACTGGATTGGCGGCTGCTTTGAGACGCACTGGTCCGTGAACCCGCACTGGGACGGCGACTTCAAGACCCTGCCCAAGCACGCTGTCACCAGCGGGGTGAAGCCTTTCAAGACGAACGACGAATGGTATTTCCACATGCGCTTCCGTGACGGCATGAAGGACGTGACGCCCATCCTTAGCGCCGTCCCGCCCGCGAGCACGATGGGCCGCGGCGACGGCACGCACAGCGGCAACCCGGCGGTGCGCGAGGCCGTCAAGAATGGCGAGTCCCAGCACGTCATGTGGGTGGCCACACGCGACGGCGGCGGACGCGGCTTCGGCTTCACGGGCGGGCACAACCACATGAACTGGGGCAACAACGACCAGCGCAAGCTCGTCCTCAACGCCATCCTCTGGGTGGCCAAGGCCGAAGTGCCGGCCAACGGCGTCGAGTCCAGCGTCACGCAGGAAGAGCTGATGCTGAACCTCGATCCCAAGGGCGCGCCCAAGCCGCCGGTGAAGAAGGAAGAACCGAAGAAGTAGGCAGTATTCGGTGTTCAGTATTCAGTTCGGTGGCTGGCATTCGTTGGCCACTGGATACTGATTACTGAACGCTGCTCCGGGCTGGATTGCAAAGGGGGGGATTGTTAGCCTCGCTCCAGCATGTCCGCCCCTCGTTCCCAGTCTCCCCCCGCACCGGTCGTCCGGGCGGGCTGGTGGCCGGTCGTGGCGGGGGTGTTCCTCGCTTTCGTCCTGCTCAAACTCGGGAATCCGGTGGTGCTCGATCATGTCGTGGCTCCGCCGGACGGGTGGCGGGAACTGGTGTTCGAGAGCTGGCCGGCCTTGTGGGGGTATGGGGTGCTGGCGTTGGTCGGGGTAGCAGGCATGCTGGGGGGCAAGCGACCAGCGGGCGTGCCGGTCTGGGCGATGGTCCTGCCGGGCGTCTGGCTGGCCTGGCAGTTTGTGGCGGCGACTGGCACGGTGGAGGTTTCCTTGACCAAGGCCGTGCTGCCGCAATTTGTCGCGACGGTGATTTGCTTCTGGCTGGGGCTGAGCGCGGGCGGGAGTGCCGGGGCGCGCCGAGTCTGGCTGGTTTTGCTCGCGGGGCTGCTCATCGAACTAGGCTCCGGCTTCCGGCAGCAATATGGCGGTCTAGCGGAAGGGCGGGAGTTCTTCTACGCGAATGAGAAGACAGGCTGGAGAGAGGTGCCGCAGGAGGAGCTCGACCGGCTGGAGGCCAGCCGGCTCATCGTGCGCAAACCGGATGGCAGCTACACCACGAATCCCGACCTGCTGCCCAAGCTGGCGAAGGACCGTATCTTCGGAACGCTCGTGTATCCCAACGCGCTCGCCGGGGTGGTGCTGCTGTTGCTGCCAGGGGCACTGGTCGCGCTCTGGGGTGTCACCGCACGGCTGCAAAATGTCACTCGTGGGGTGCTGGCGGGGCTGGTGGCCTACATGGGGGTGGCGTGCCTGTATTGGTCGGAGTCGAAGGCGGGCTGGCTCATCGCCTTGGTGGTCGGTGGGGTGGCGTTGCTGAATTTGCCGTTGCCCAAGGCGCTCAAGGTCGGACTGGTGGTGACGGTGGCCGTCGGGGGCTTGGCGGGCTTCGCATGGAAATATCAGAGCTACTTCGCCAAAGGTGCTACCAGTGCCGGTGCGCGTTTTGACTACTGGTCGGTGGCGTGGCGGACAGCAGTGGACCGTCCGGTGCTCGGCAGTGGACCAGGGACTTTCTATGCGATCTACCGGCAGAAGAAGCCGCCCGAAGCGGAGATGGCCCGCCTCGCCCATAATGACTACCTGCAGCAGGCGTCCGATTCCGGGATGGTGGGTGCGCTGGCGTTCGGCGGGTTCATTTGGGGGTCGCTGGCGATGCTTTACCGGATAACGCGAGGCGACTGGCGCTTATTTGCGGTCTGGCTGGGGCTGCTGGGCTGGGCCTTGCAGGGTTTCGTGGAGTTCGGACTCTACATCCCGGCGCTGGCCTGGACCGCCTTCTTTCTGCTTGGCTGGCTCTGGACGGCGGCGCGAAATGAATTCGACACCGACCGGCCGCAAACCTAACCTCCCGCCACCATGAACATCCTGTTCTTGAACGGTCCCAACCTGAACCTCCTTGGCCAGCGTCAGCCGGAGATCTACGGGCGCACCACTTTGGCGGACATTGAGGCCAAGCTGCGTGAGCTGGCAGCGAACGCCGGAGTGGCCGTGGACTTCCGGCAGTCGAATCACGAGGGGGAACTGGTCACCTGGATACAGCAGGCGCAGGGAAAGTTTGCCGTTATCGTGATTAACGCCGCCGCCTACACCCACACCAGCATTGCCCTGCGGGATGCCATTGTGGCGGTGGGGGTGCCTACCATTGAAATTCATCTGTCCAACATTCATGCCCGGGAAGAATTTCGTCACCGGTCCCTGATTGCGGCGGTGTGCAAGGGGCAGATCGCTGGATTCGGGGACCAGTCCTACTACCTTGGGTTTCAGGCGGCTTTACAGTTAAAGCTCCCCTAAGGCCCTCATTGACCGCAGGAATCTTGCCAGTTTGCATGGCGCAGAGCGCTCTTCAGGCAGCCGCCGAATGACCGCTTGACGCTCCCCGCCTCGGTCTTTACGCTCCGCCCCCATTGAATGTTTAGCGTGCAGTCAGGCCTGAGCGGACTGCCCTTCACAAGAATGAGCAACAGCTCTCATCTCGACCCTAATCCCTCAACCGGGAGGACTCTGTGGACCTGAAAGACATCAAAGCCATCATCGACTTGATGAAGAAGAACTCCATCGCGGAGTTCGAACTCGAAAAGCAGGAATTCAAAATCCGGCTCAAGCGTGGCAACCTTGGCCCCGCCTACGACGACATGCCGGCCGTGCCGCAGTATGCCTCGGCGGCTCCGGTCGCCGCCCTGCCGGCACCGTCCGCTGCGGCGGCCGCTGCCGCCGCCACCTCCGGAGATGCGGAGATCAAGTCGCCGATGATCGGCACTTTGTATCGCTCGCCCTCGCCGGAAGCCGCTCCCTACGTGGACGTCGGTTCCGAGGTCGGCCCCGACACCGTGGTCTGCATCATCGAGGCCATGAAGGTGATGAACGAGATCAAGGCCGAGACCCGCGGCATCATCACCCAGGTCCTGACGGAGAACTCCAAGCCGGTCGAGTTCGGCCAGCCGTTGTTCAAGATTCGTCCGCTCTAACCCCGGCCACCCGCCGGGCATTCCCTTCCCCAGATGTTCGAGAAAGTCCTCATCGCCAACCGCGGCGAAATCGCCGTCCGCATCATCCGCGCCTGCAAGGAGCTGAACATCCGCACCGTCGCGGTCTATTCCGAGTCCGACGCGAACTCCATGCATGTCCAGATGGCCGACGAGGC
>CAZOCL010000399.1:0-5964 GCA_964578245.1 uncultured Klebsiella sp.
TTGCAGGCGGACAAGAAGCACCTGATGCGCCTGACCAAGGTCGTCGAGGCGCAGCAGACGCCGCACTGTGGCAAGCGGCTCGTGCAGATGCACGGCAACCGTGCGGTGCTTCAGGAAGCGCCGGAATTTCCTGTGGATGGTCCGGACCTCGACGCGCTCTACGAGTTGCCCTTCGCACGTGCCTCACATCCGAGTTACAAAGAGCCGGTCCCTGGTTTCGCTACGATCAAGGACTCGATCATCGTCTCGCGTGGCTGCGCGGGCGGCTGCACGTTCTGCGGGTTGGGCTTCCATCAGGGCAAGTTCCTCTCCAGCCGGAGTGTGGATTCCGTGATGAAGGAGATTCGGAAGCTGACCGAATCCGACACGTTCCGGGGCACGATCTCTGATCTCGGTGGACCTACAGCCAATCTCTATGGCGCGAAGAACGGTCACGCCGAGGAGTGCAAGAAGTGCCATCGCCCGAGCTGTCTCTGGCCGACCATCTGCCCCATCTTCGGCATTGATGAGAAGGCGGGCCTCGATCTTCTGCGCGGCTCGCGCGCACAGCCCGGCGTGAAGCATGTTTTCGTGCAGTCCGGCATCCGCATGGACGTGGCGCTGCGCACGCCGGAATACACGAAGGAACTGGTGCAGAACCATGTCTCCGGCCACATGAAGGTCGCGCCGGAGCATATGGACCCCGGCACCTTGCGCCGGATGCGCAAGCCTGCGGGTGATTTTCCGGCCTTCATGGAGAAATTCTTCGACCTGAGCGAAGCCGTCGGGAAGGAGCAGTATCTGGTGCCATATTTCATTTCGAGCTTCCCCGGCTGCACGGAGGAAGAAATGGGCGCGGTGGAGAAGTTCTTGAAAAAGGAGAAATGGAACCTCCAGCAGGTGCAGGATTTCATTCCCCTGCCGATGACCGGCTCGGCGGCGATGTATGTGACCGGCTTGGACATCAACACCGGCGAGCCCATCCACGTGGTGCGCGGTGCGGGTGACCGCGAAAAGCAGAAGCGCATGATGCGGCCCAACGCTCCCCACGAGGCACGCATGACCGGCAGCCGCCGCCGTCTGGCCAGCTCCGAGTTCTGCCCGGGCGCGCAGATGGATACGGTGGACTGACCCGCCCGCCAGTGCAAAGCCCCCGCTGACATGGCGCAACTGCTCCGCTCCGAGGTCACGCTTCATTACGAACTCGCGGGCAGCGGCGCGCCGGTGCTGTTCATTCAAGGCGTCGGGGTCGCGGGTGAAGGCTGGCGACCACAGGTGGACGGACTCGCCGCTGATTTCCAGACGCTCATCTACGACAACCGCGGTCTGGGCCGGAGCGTGCCGTGTCGGGGGAAGGTTTCCATCGAGGCCATGGCGGAGGACGCGCGGGCGTTGATGGATGCTGTGGGCTGGGAGTCGGCGCATGTGGTGGGTCACTCGATGGGCGGGGTCATCGCGCAACAACTTGCGCTCGATGCGCCGAAGCGGGTGCGGAGCCTGTCGCTGCTCTGCACGTTTCCACGGGGCAAGGACGCGGCGCGCATCACCCCGTGGGTGCTCTGGATGACGTTGCGCACGCGGGTAGGATCGCGCCCGGCGCGCCGGCGGGCTTTCTTGGAGATGCTTTACCCGGCGGCGGACTTGGCGGGTGCGGACCTGGACGCGCTGGTCGCGAAGGTCGGTGCGCTGGTGGGCCGTGATCTGGCGGACTCGCCAGGGATTCTGATAAAGCAGGTGCAGGCGCTCGGGCGGCACGATGTCTCGAAACGGCTCGGCGAACTGGCGGGCATTCCCACGCTGGTCGTCAGCGCGGTGCATGATCCGATTGCGCTGCCAGTGTATGGACGACGGCTTGCGGAACTCATCCCCGGAGCGAAGTATGAGGAACTGTCGGCGGCTTCACACGGAGTCACGCTGCAGCAGCCGGAGATCATCAACCGGCGGCTGGTGACGTTTTTCCGGAGCCTGGACGGGCGGGGGTAGTGCGTTTCTGGCGCGCTGACGGAAGGCGTGTGGATGGCCGCAGACGATGAGGCGCGCGGCCTTCAGGCCGCTTCACCGTTCGAGCACAACGGTGCATTCGAATTTGCCTATGACGCCGCACGTTGAAGCGGCGTGAACGCCGCGCGCCGCTGGTGACAAGGTATCCCGGCGGCTCGTCACCTAGACTCCATAATGCTTCTTCGCATTCTCCGACCACAGCTTGCGCTGCTGCTCGGCGGGGCGGCTGGCGATGATCTCGCGGAGCATCTGGACCCATTGCTTATAGCTCGCCCCGAGCAGGCAGACGGGCCAGTCGCCGCCGAAGACCACACGGTCAGGGCCGAAGGCATCGAGGCAATGGTTCACCACCGGGGCGAGGTCCTCGGTGCCGCCGTCCTTGGTCAGGCTGGCGGCGATGCCGGAGATTTTGCCAATCACGTTCGGCCGCTTGGCCAGGGCATCAATCGAGGCCTTCCAGAAGTCCGCCGTGTGGCGCGGACGCTCTTCGCCCCGGCGTTGCGCGCGGAAGGCCTTCAGGTCGGGATTGCCGCAGTGATCGAGGATGAAGCGCGTGCCGGGACAGATTTCCACCAGCTTTACCGCGTCC
This sequence comes from uncultured Klebsiella sp., assembly GCA_964578245.1. Lineage (GTDB taxonomy): Bacteria > Verrucomicrobiota > Verrucomicrobiia > Limisphaerales > SXTU01 > SXTU01. The sequence continues at coordinate 2,570 of CAZOCL010000399.1, forward strand.
GGCAGTTCGGTCGCCCGCATGCAGAGGTCGAAGCTTTTGCCTTCCTTGCCGAGCAACTGCACGCCGCGGATGAACTCAGACTGCAGGCAATAGCCCGCCGGTGTGGCGGGGGAATGCAGCACGCGGCGCACGCCTTTGAAACGGGCATCGCCACGGAAACGCTTCAGATAGGCCGGGAAATCCAGCGAGTCCGGCCGGCCTCCGATGACGGCGGCGATGGTTGGAGTATTTCCGCTCTTGGCCAGACCGAGGATGAACTCTGCCTCGGCTCCAAGTTCGGTGTCGGCCACATCCACTTCCATGTAGATGGCGCGCACGTTGAGTCCGGCGGTGGCGACGCGGTATTCCTCGGTGCGATAGCTCAGGCGCAGGATTTCCGGCGCGCCCCCGAGCCACGGGAGCTTCTGCTTCGAGAGATCCCAGAGGTGCTGGTGGGTGTCGATGATAAGATCGCCCTGCGCCGAGGGGGCGGGTTTCGCGGTGGGGGAGGTGGCGCAACCGGCGGCGACGGCGGCGGAAGCCAGGGTGGTGTGCTGGAGAAACTGGCGGCGATCAAGGTGCATGGCCGGATGGTGAGTCATTTTGAGGAGGGCAGCCAAGTGTTTCTTGAGTGGGGAATGACTGCCTGGTTCGGAGCCCCGGCTTCAGCCGGTGGAACCGCACGGCCATTAATGACGCTTCGCGCGCAGCGTCATTGCCGGTCGAACGCCTCGCCGCCTAAAGGCGGGACTCCGAACTGAAGGTGCGCTGTATCCACACTTCTGCATGCCTGCGGAGTTGCACCCGGGGCTCCGGTTCGCCATGCTGGGCGCGAATCAAACGTCATCCTGTCATGAATCATTGTCTCGTTCACCGCCTTGCCATTTTCACCGCACTGCTGCTGGCTGCGCCCGTCCTCTTCGCCGCGTCGGCGCTCCCGCCCAATGCCCGCGTCGCCATCATTGGCGACTCGATCACCGAGCAGAAGCTCTACAGCAAATACATGGAGGCCTATCTCCTCGCCTGCACCGGGCGGAAGGACATCCATGTGATGCAGTTCGGCTGGAGCGGCGAGACGGCGAGCGGATTCGCGGCGCGCTGCCTCAACGATCTCGCGGGCTTCCAGCCCAACGTGGCCACGACCTGCTACGGCATGAACGACGGCGGCTACCGGCCCTTCGATGACGGCCTGGGCAAGAACTACGAGAACAACATGCGCAACGTGGTGAACCAGCTCACCGCCGCTGGCGTGAAGCACATCGTGGTCGGCTCGCCCGGGGCGGTGGACTCGAAGTTCTTTGCCACGCGCCCTTCCTTCGGCACGAAGAACTCCGCCGCCGGTTACAACGACACGCTGGCCCACCTCCGCGACATCGCGAAGCAGCTCGCGACCGAGAGCAAGCAGTCCTTCGCCAACGTCCACAACGCGATGTTTGACGCGATGCCCAAGGCCAAGGCAGCGCTCGGCGACGACTATCCCGTGTGCGGTGGCGACGGCTTCCACCCGGGGCCGAACGGCCAGCTCTTGATGGCCTACGCCTTCCTCAAGGGCCTCGGGCTGGACGGCGAAATCGGCACGCTGACGGTGGACGCCAAGGGCTCCGCCACCGCCACCGACGGCCACAAAGTGCTCAGCAGCGCGGCAGGGAAGGCGGAATTCGAGAGCACCCGCTGGCCGTATTGTTTCGACCCCGACCCGAAGTCCCCGAGCAGCACGCGCAGCATCCTGCCGTTCGCGCCGTTCAACCAGGACTTGAACCGCTTCACGCTCAAGGTGAAGAACCTCGGCGCGGCGAAGGCGAAAGTCACATGGGGCGCGGCGACGCAGGAATTTACCAAGGAACAGCTCGAAGCCGGGGTGAACCTTGCCGCCGAGTTTTCGGCCACGCCCTTCGACGGGCAGTTCGCCAAGCTCGTGGACGCCATCGCCCGCAAGCAGGCCTTTGAGACGTCCATGATCAAGGGCCTGGTGACGAACCTGCGGCAGTTCGCTGCGGAGACGAAGGCCGATCCCGAACTGGCCAAGGCCTTTGAGACCGTGCGGGAGAAGCTGCAGGGGCGTCAGCAGGCGCTGGATGCCGAGGTGCGCAAGCAGCTTGTGCCGGTGAAGCACACGCTGACGGTCACGGCGCTGTAAGCGACGGACTTGGCGCTATGAGCCCCGAGCCCGTGCCGACGGCTTGCCGCCGCCGCGTTGCGGGTGGATAGCTTGAGGCCGGTTCGTCCTGCTGGGGCCCGCGGACGGCGGCTGCAAGCCGCCGGCACGGGTCCTGGCATTCCGTCGGCGATTACTTCACCGCCGAGTAATCCGTCGGCACGAGGAAGACGGATTTCACGCCGTCCTTGATCGTGAGGGAACCGCCGGCTTTTTCCTCGGAGGCCTTGCGCGCCGCCACCCAGTCGGGGTCGCCGCGGAAGCCGTCGAAGCTGGCCTTGGCCGCGTCCTGGGACTTGTGCGCCAGCAGATAGATCAGGGTGTTTTCCACGTCGGGCGGTTTCACGGCGCCCTTCTGGTCGGCGAGCGGGGTCCAGTAGGCCACGTTGGTCATGCCGTGCTTCGCGAAGAGTTTCACGGTGTGGTCGCGGAAGCGGGCGTTGAGATTCGGCAGGCGGCCGGGCTCGGTGGTGTAGGTGCGCAGTTCGAAAACGCGGCCCCCGACGCTCTCAGCCTTGGCGAGCGGCGAGTAATCCGTCGCGCTGAGGTAGGCGGTTTCAATCTTGGCGACCAGCTTGCCGCTGGCCTCGGATGCCTTGTAGGCCTTCTGCCAGTCGGGGTCGGCCATGAAGGCCTTCCACGAAGCATTGCGCGCCTCGAGGCTTGGGTAGGCGAGGAAGTAGATGAGCTTGCGCTCGGGGTTGTCACCGACAGGGACGAAGTAGCCGAGGTTGGTGATGCCGTGCTTCTCGAAGAGCTTGATGGTGTGGTCGCGGAACCGCGCGTGCAGCGCGTCGAGCTTGCCTTCGGGAGCGTAATAGACGCGCATCTCGAAGCAGCGGGTGTCGGCGGCGGCGTGGGCGACGGCGGAGGCAATGAGCAAGGCCATGAGGGACAGGAGCGTTTTCATGTGTGCGGCGGATGGTGGCGAAGGACGGCGGCGAGGCAAGGACTTTTCTGGCCATCGTCGAATGTCGGCTTGCCGCGCCCCGCCAAATGCCTTACTTCACTCTTCGTTTTCAGCGCGGCGATTTGATTCAGCCATCGTGAGCAACCCAACCAAACCTGTGCGGCTCGGCATCGTCGGCTGCGGCGCGGTCACGCGCGAGATGCACCTCCCCGCGTTCATCCAGTCGCCGAACGTCGAGGTCACCTACCTCTGCGACCGCATCACCAAGAACACGCAGCTCGCCAAGCAGGAATACAGCCTGCCCGACGCCCGCGTCACCGCCGAGGTGAAGGACTTCGCCGGACATGTGGA
>CAZOCL010000400.1:0-5960 GCA_964578245.1 uncultured Klebsiella sp.
GGAACCTTGCTGGCGAGAGGTGCTGGCTGCGGCTTGGAAAGCCGCGCTCCGGGGCGGCTCGCGGGGACGCTCGCCTCCCACTAACCCGCGCTCCGGCCCCGGAAACTGGCTAAAATTGACCAGTTTCAGGTCATTTCATGCAACTGGGCTGAAGAGAACGGGTTGGAGATGGATTGAAAGTGCAAAAGGGGGTGCCTTGAAGTCGAGGAGGCCCCTTTTGCACGCAAAAGGTGGCTCCTGAAAGTCGCGGAAGGGGGTTTTGCATGCAAAAGGCCGGGGTTTGACTTTGAGGCGGGGGGTTTTGCACGCAAAAGGGGCAGGCTGGACTTTGAGGGAGGACCTTTCGCACGCAAAAGGCGGCTCCGCAAAGTCGAGGGGAGGGAGATTATCCGTAAAAGGTCAGCCGGACGAAAGCCTCGCTCCGCGACCGGGCAAAGCGGGCTTGCGCCGCAAGACATCGCCCCGGCCTCACCCCCACAGCCCTTGCAGCTTGTCCTTGTCGGTCAGGCCGAGGGGAAACTTCTTCGCGAGCACATGGTCGGCGATGCCGGCGTATTGCCGCAGCGCCTCGTGGATGTGCTCGGGGCGGACCTTGAGGCCCTTTTCCTTGTCGGTCGCGAGCGTGGCGGGGTTCAGGTTCACGCCGAACTGCTTGTCGTCCGTCGCGCCGATGACGCGGTTGCCCTTGATGCCGGGGCCAAGGAACATCACCGAACCGATGGACCAGTGGTCCTTGCCGTTGCCCTTGTTGTAGGTCGGCGTGCGGCCCATCTCGCTCTGAATGACCACCACGAGCTTGTCCCGTATCTTCAGCGCCTCGGCCCGGCGGATGACATAGGCGATGCCGGCGAGGAACTCCGGGATCAGCTTCATCTGGTCCACGTCGTTGTTCTGGTGGCTGTCAAACTGGCCGATGCTCAGGTTCGCCGAGACGCACACGCCGGCCTTGAACGACGCCAGCGCGATCTCTGCCTGCTGCGCGAGCCGTTCCTTGGGCACGTTCGTGGGGATGTGCGGCGTGACGCGCGCCATCGCCTTCGAGTTCACCTGCGCCGCGTAGAGCATGGATTCGGCGCGATCCTGGCGCGGCAGCAACGGCACGGTCACCCGGGCCTCGCGCTGTTCCGCCAAGGCCTTCTCGATGCGCGCGAGGGCGAAGTCCTCGTGATACGGCGAACGAATGTTCCCCTCGATGTGGTCCGCGTTCGCGATCTTCTGGAGCGAGGGCAGGTAGGGCACGCGGGACATCGCGACGATGTTCCCTGTGGCCGAGTAATTGCCGAACGTGAGGAAGGACAGCGGGCAGGTCGGCCCTTTGCACGCGGCGACGAGCGCGGCGAAGGTCGGATAGGCCATGCTGTCCAGCTTGCCGGTGGCCATGTAGCGCGCGCCGGGGGAATGGTTGTTCACCGAGTAGTCGAGGCCGTTGAAGGTGAGCAGTTCGCTGGCGAACTCGCCGTAGAACTCCTCATTGCTCATGCCGCCGGTCTTGTGCTTGTCCGTCGGCGCGAACTTGTGCGCGCCCTTCGTGAGGATGTCGCCCTCCTTGTAGAGGCGGTTCATTTCGTTGATCCCCTTGGGGTCCATCAAGTAGGTCGTGTCCCAGCCGCCCGACGCGTTGAAGACAATGTAGAACGGCCCCTCGTAAGGCGGCTCCTCCTTCACCGCCGCCCGCACCAGCGAGGTCATGCCGCCGGGGCAGGTGAAGCCGAGCCCGGCCAGGGCGCAGAGTTTTAAGAAGTCACGTCTCATGGTTCAGGTTGGGAAAAATTGGGCCCGCGAAACGCGCGAATGAACGCGAAAAAGAAACACCAAGCAAAAAGGCGGCGAACGAAATTTTTGGAGCGCGGGCCTCGCCGCGCCGCGCATCTTGGACTGCGGTGGCAGAGCGCAGCGGCGACACCGCTTTGGCTTCCCGCGGAGCGGAATCCCCCAGCAGGCGCACGACCGCTCCGCGGGACTGAAAAGCGGCGTGGCGCTTCGCTTCCCGCCGCAGTCCATGATGTCGCGGAGCATTCATCGTCACGGTCACTCGTAAAGAAACTCCGACTGCCTCATCAAATACGTCACCACCGCCCGCCACGCGCGCACGGTGTATTTCGGGTCCGGCACGGGGGCCAGCAGGTTCTGCCGGCAGGAGTAATTCTCCTCCTTCTCGAAGCTCTTCTTCGCCGCCGCATCCCCCACGATGCCCGCGAAAAGCTGGAACGTGCGCTCCACCTCCACCGAGTCGGGCGCGTCGAAGCGGCCCAGCACGCGCTGGTGCAGATACATAATCGCCCGGCGAATCTGCGCGTCGGCCTCGGCGGTGCCCGGCACCACGTCCGGCTCGATGCTCGGGAACAGGCGGCGCTCGCTCGCCGGACGGCTGAAGTCCAGCGCGGTCTGCTTGCACGCGACGTCGTTGGCGAGGATGCGCTGGATCGCGCCCATCGCGCCGCTCGGGTCGGCGGCACGCTCGGTCACTTCCTTCGAGTCAATGCCGCCGTAGAGCATGTCCAGCCCGCCGTCGCCATGTTTCAAGCGTCCCCAGCCTTTGCCGAATATCGCGGCCACCTTGCGCTCCACCTGTTCCGGCGCGAGCATCCGCACGAGGCCAATGTCATCCAGCTCGGCGCGACGGGCGGGACTGGCCACCGCCGTCGCGACCCCGTCGGCGCGGTAGAAGTCGGACGCCACCCACTCCTTCAGCACGTTCTTGAAGTTGAAGCCCGTCTGCGCAAAGCGGGCCGCCATGCCCTCGATCTGCTTCCGCTGCTCCGCGTAGGCCCGGCGCTTCGCGGTGAAGAGCGGATCTTCCAGGTCCTTGGGCGGCAGCAGCACCTTGCGGCCGGTGAGGATGTAGTAGGCGTGCTCGACCATCGCCACGGCGAAGCGCGGGTCCTTCGCCGTGCGTTCGCCGAGCCATTGCAGCGAGCGCCAGCGCTCCTCGGCGGGCAAATCCTCGCCCTCGTAACCGGGAGCGAACATGTCTTTGAACCACCCGCCCTTGCGCTTGCCGTAAACGCCCGCGTCCGCAAAGCGCCAGTAGTCCTGAAACAGCCCGGCGACGGGATCAATCGTCTTGTGGCAGACCACGCACTCGCTCGCCTGCATCGTGGGATTCTCGAACTTCGCCGAGACGGCGGCGGCGTCGCTCACCCGCGCGGCCAGTTCCAGCACGTCAATGCCGAGGAAGTGCAGGAAATATACGCGCGCCCGCTGACGGTTGCGGTTTGTCTCGGTCGTGGGGTAACGCGTGAGATATTGGAACGCGCCGAGCAGTCCGGCGTGCGGATAGAAGCCGGTCGGGGACTCCTGGTTCTGGTCCTTGTTCCGGCCAGTGAGTGCCTTGAGCTTCACCGGGATGAACTCAAACGGGTCTTCGGGATTCTTGAACTTGTCCTTCACCTCGTCGTAGATGCCGTAGCCGCGCGCCGAGTAAGGCGAGACCATCCAGTAATCCGCCGTGACCAGTTCGGTGAACGGCCGGTCGTTGCGCACGATGTGCTCGACCAGCTTCATCGGCTCGCCGAGGAGCGCCTTGCGGTAATCGTCGGCCAGCTTGTAGCCCGCCCGTTGACGTTCCTTCTCGTCCTTGATGGGGTCGAGGAACTCCTTGATCAATTCCTTGTTCTGATACCAGTGGCGGGAGGTGAAGTGCTCGTAGGAAAGCACGGTCTGGTCCGCGTTTCCGTCCACGCCGAGCGTAAGGAAGATGTCGTTGAACCCCTCGCGGAGCCGCGTGTAAAAGCCATCCTCCTTCATTATCGCGTCGAGGATGGGCGGCATCGCCTTCAAGCCCTGGCTCGCCACGGTCGAATGCTCGGCATCCGTCGGGAGCCGGCCAGCGAGGGAGAGCGTTACGCGCCGCAGCAGCTTGCGGTCATCGAGCATGGCCACCCCGCTGAAAAACGGCGGGGCGTTCTTCTCCGCGTTCGCCGCAGCCTTCGCAAGGGCGGCGGGGTCCGGCGCGTTCACCAACCGCGCGAACTCCGCGAGGATGCGCTGGCCGGTGGAATCAGGCTTCACCGCCTCTTTGCCGCCATGCTTCATCTTGCCAGTGGCCTTGAGCAGCAGGCGCGAGGAACTGCCTTCCTTCACCAACGCCATCGCGGCGAACGCGGCGCGGTTCGCCCGCATCGCCTCGGTGCGCTTGGCCCCGGTCAGGCGGGCCAGGTCCAGCAGGACGAGCTTCGAGTCCTCCGCATCCCCGCCGGCCTTGTGGCACTTGAGGCAGGACTCGGCGGCGACCTTCGCCCAGACCTCGTTCGCAAAGTAGTCATCCACCGCCGAGCAGCCGGAGCCGCTGTAGGGTTTCAGTTCGGCAGCACGGACCCCGGCGGTGAACAGCGCCAGCGCCACGAATAGAATAAGGCCCGGGTTTTTGAGCATGATTGTCAATTAGCGGGGTTTAGACGCACGAGAACTGCCGTCCATCGCAAGATTCTCATTCCTCCGAAAATTACCTGACTCCTGCCCGTGAGGGGGACACTCCTGTCCCCCGTGCAACTCCTCGCACGCCGGGCATGGGGGGACAGGAGTGTCCCCCTCACGCCCACTTCACTCCCCCTGAACCTCTCTTCCCCACTTCACGTCCATACTCACCAACTGCCACGCTCTGCCATCATGAACCCCATGCCCTCCTCCCGCCGCACCTTCCTCAAATCCACCGCTGCCACTGCCGGCATCCTCGGCTTTCCGGCCTTGCTCACCGCCGCCAGTCCCAACAGCAAGATCGGCGTCGCCTGCATCGGCGTGCGCGGGCGCGGCAACTCGGTGATGGGCAGCTTCCTCGCCGAACCGGACTGCGAGATCACGCATATCTGCGACCTCCGCGCCAGCGTCCGCGAACAGCGCGGCGCGGAAGTCGAGAAGCGCACCGGCCGCAAGCCCAAGCTCGTAGAAAACTACCGCAACCTCCTCAACGACACCAGCATTGACGCTTTCATGGTCGCCACGCCGGACCATTGGCACGCGCTGCTCACCATCGAAGGCTGCCTCGCGGGCAAGGACGTGTATGTCGAGAAGCCCGCCAGCCACAACATCGCGGAGGGCCGCGTGGCTGTGGCCGCCGCCCGCAAGCGCGACCGCATGGTGCAGATGGGCACCCAGATTCGCAGCGCCTCCTTCCTGAAGGAGGCGCGGGAATACGTGAAGAGCGGCGCGCTGGGCAAAGTGATCTCCGGCCGGGCGTGGGAGACGGAGATGACCCGTCCTGTTCATCTCGTGGCGGATGGCAAACCACCGGCGGACTTCGACTACAACATCTGGCAAGGCCCTGCCCCCGAGCGCGCATACAACGAAACCCTCGTCACCAGCGCGTGGCGCTGGATGTTCAATTACGGCACCGGCGACCTGGGCAACGACGGCGTCCACCGCATTGACTACTGCCGTTACGTCATGGGTCTGGAGGCGCTGCCCGACGCGGTCAGTTGTGCCGGCGGCAAGTTCTACTTCCAGGACGACCAGCAATGGCCGGACACGCAGTTTGTCACCTTCGAGTATCCCAAGGCGGTGCTCCAATACGAGATGCGCCTCTGGTCCAAGCCCCAGCTCCACGGAGCCAGCGAGGGCGCGGTGATCTACGGTGAGAACGGCTGGATACTGCTCACGAACACCTCCTGGACCGCCTATGACGCGGCCGGCAAAGTGGTGAAGGAAGGCCGCAGCGACGTCGGCCAGCAGGCGCACATCCGCAACTTCCTCGACGCCGTCAAGAACCGGAAGCGCGAGACGCTCAACCAGGAGATCTACTCCGGCCACGTCAGCACCCTGATGTGCCACGCCGGCAACATCGCCTGGCGCACTGGCAAGAAGCTGCGTATTGACCCCAAGACCGAAACTTTCGACGACGCCGAGGCGAACAAGCTGGTCGGCCGCGAGCACCGGAAGGGGTTTGAGCTGCCGAAGATTGGGTAGGCGTGCGGCGGACACTCCTGTCCGACGGTGCCATGCATCGCCCGGCAGGTGAGCGAGTT
>CAZOCL010000401.1:0-5955 GCA_964578245.1 uncultured Klebsiella sp.
GTTGAAGGGTTGAAGGGTTGAAGGGTTGAAGGGTTGAAGGGTTGAAGGGTTGAAGCGGGTGGTTCGAAAGCCGTTGGCAATTTTCAACTCTTAAACTCTTTAACGCTTCAACCCCTCACCCCCTCAACTCGACTCCCATCCCTCGCCACTCACGAAAGGCGGGCTCTTTCGGTGATCGCACGCGCTACGGGGGCGGCAACTTCCACGTTGAGCGGCGGGCGGCGGTCCGCCAAGCTGCGGGCACCATGCGCACTGCCAAAGCCTCCGTCCTTGAAGCGTTCAACGAGCCGCTCCGGCTGCACACTTATGAAGTGCCTTCGGGTATCGAGCCAGGGTCCGTGCTGGTGCGGACGGAGATGGCGGGCATCTGCGGGACCGATGTCCACCTGTGGCAGGGGCAGTTGCCGATCAAGCTGCCGGTGATCCTCGGGCACGAGACGGTCGGGATCATCGCGGAACTGGGGGCGGGCGTGGAGAAGGACTGGTCGGGGCAGTCGTTGAAGGTGGGGGATCGCGTGACGTGGAATTCGGCGGTGTCCTGTGGCCAGTGTTATTACTGCGCGGTGAAGAAGCAGCCGACGCGGTGCGCACAGCGGCGGGCGTATGGCATTGGCTATCCGTGCGATTGTGCGCCGCACTTCCTGGGTGGTTATGCGGAGTTTCATTACCTGCGTCCGCGCACGACGATTTTCAAGCTGCCCGAGGATTTGCCGACCGAGTCGGTGATCGGTGCGGGTTGCGCACTGATCACGGCGATTCACGGAGTCGAGCGCACGGGCATCGCGTGGCAGGACAACGTGGTGGTGCAAGGGGCGGGGCCGGTGGGCATCGCGGCGCTGGCGGTGGCCAAGAGCGCGGGGGCGGGCAAGGTGATCGTGATCGGTGCGCCGAAGCACCGGCTGGAGATGGCGCGGCGGTTCGGGGCGGATGAGGTGATTGACCTTGAAGAAGTGCGTGATCCGGCGGCGCGGCTGGCCAGGGTGCGCGAGCTGACGGGCGGCTACGGCGCGGACGTGGTGCTGGAATGTGTGGGCCACCCGAGTGCGGTGGTGGAGGGCATGGAATTGTGCCGGGACGGCGGAAAGTATCTGGTGCTGGGACACTATTGCGACGCGGGTCCGGTGTCGTTCAATCCGCACGTCATCACGCGGAAGCAGCTTTCGGTGTTTGGTTCGTGGTCGAGCGAGCCGCGGCATTTGCAGTCGGCGATTGAGTTTCTGCGACGGCATCAGCGGGAGTTTCCGTTCCACGAGATGGTGTCGCACCGGTTCACGATCGAGCAGGCGGACGAGGCGCTGCGGACGACGGCGAAGTGGCAGTCGGCGAAGAGCGTGATCGTGCCGGGGTGAAGGGCGTATTCTGCCAAATGAAGCCATCGCGATGGTCGGATCCCCCGCCATTTCCATGAAGCGATGTCTTGGGCAGGAGAATTAGAGGCAGGAAAATTGAGGGAGTCTTTCTGCCTCGTCCCGTTGCTGCGTTGAAACTCCCGTGCCCCGCAGAGACAGATGTGTCCCCGCGGCAATCTGAAATATCAAACCTCTGATTTGAAATCCCCCTCCGTGTCGATTCGTGGCTTCCCCCTTCCAGCAATAACCAGTGCCCCATTCCCCCATTAGCGCCACGCCAAGGTAATTCCGCCCGTTTTACACCCGCCTGAAACGTGCTATGTTCTTGGTGCTGCCGAAGAATCGAAAGCGAGTGACTTATGAAAAGCACGTTCGGCAAAATCAGTCTATTGGTGCTGCTCCTGCTGGCAGGAGCCTCGGTAGGATGCCACTCCCCCTCGTCTGACCGCACCTACAGTCACGACCACTTCTACTGCTTTGAGTGCGGGTGCTACCATCCCTACAGCCACTTCCATTACTACTATTACTCCTACGACCGCCGCCCTGCCCCGGCTCCAGCCCCGACCACGCGCACTGAGATCAACGCCGGCCCCCTGCCCCAGGCTCCCGCGCTGACACCCCCACCGGCACCCCGGCCACTGCGTTCCCTCAAGCAACGCGACCTGCCGTTTTAAGCTCCTCCTGACCGGCTACTTCGCCGCCGCCATCAGTTTGCGGCGCAGCTTGCCATTGCTCACGCAAATCTCCACCGCATAGTCCCCCTCCACCGGCTCCCACCAAAACTCCCCGCCCGCGCACTCGACAATCAGCCCGCCCGCCGCGACATCCCACAGCCGCACCCCGTTCTCGATGTAGGCATCCAGCCGCCCCGCCGCCGTCCAAGTCATCGAGAGTGCCGCCGCCCCGAGCAGCCGGACCTTGCGCACCCGGTGCACGAGCTGATTGAAAACCGGCAGCATGAGCGCCAGCGTCTTCGTGTATTTCGCAAAACCCATCGCAATGATCGCCTCGTCCAGCTTGGCCCGGTTGCTCACCTGGATCGGCTTCCCATTCAGCTTCGCCCGCTCGCCGCGCACCGCCGTCCACATCTCATCCAGAAACGGATCATACACCACGCCCACCAGGGTCGTGTAGCCGCGCAGCGGATCGCCCGCGTGCCGGGACTGGTCATCGCGCACCTGGAACGCGATGGACACGCACGCATGCGGAATGCCATAAGTGAAGTTCACCGTGCCATCAATCGGGTCCACCACCCACCGGGCCGCTGCCGCCGGATCGCCGAGAATCCCCTCCTCGCCCAAGATCGCGACCGTCGGGAACGCCTTGCGCAAGGTGCGCTCAATCAGCTTCTGGCACCGCACATCCAGCTCCAGCTTGATGTCATGCTGCGTGGACTCATTCACGCGCTTGGGCCGGTTGAGGTTCTGCCGCATGAGCTTGCCCGCCGCCCGGGCGGCCTGAGTCGCAACCAGCAGAGCGCGCTTCTCCGCGCGAGCATTTCGTTCCATGCGGGCAGTTTAACCATTCGGCCTCGGGAAACCAACGCTTCCGTTTGCCCGCTGTTCGCCTTCCCTGAATCTTTGGGCATTCCCTCCCTTCCCCCATCTTTGTCTTTCCCAAATCTTTGGGTCCTCCTCCTCGATTCCCCCGCAACGTAAGATTTGCTTCCCGCCGGGTCTGTGCTCAATTGACGCCCGGCAAACGGCGTGAACCCAACCACCATTCCCAACCCCGCAGACCGCGCCCGGCAGGTGCGCGACGCACTCCCTCCCGGCGGCCTCTTCGCCGACCAGCACTGGCGCGTGGCCCCGGCCCCCTTCGCGCTCGGCCCCGAGCTGGCTCAGGAACTCGACTCCCTCGGCCGCGTGCTGCTCCAGTTCTACCGCGCGGTGAACCTGCTCTACCGCAAGAGCGTCGAGGGCAAGCAGCCTGAGTGGATCGCCCGCTGGCTGGACCAGGGCAAGCCCGCGTGGCTCGTGGAACTCCAGCGCCACCCCGCCCTCAAGAACGAACTGCCCCGCGTCATCCGCCCCGACATCCTGCTCACCGAAAACGGCTTCAGCATCACCGAGCTGGACAGCGTCCCCGGCGGCATCGGCCTGACAAGCTGGCTGAATCAAACCTACGAAGCCGTGGCGCGTGGTCCGTGGTCCGTGACCGCAGACACGCACCACGCACCACGCACCACGCACCACGTTGTCGGCGGCCCCGACGGCATGCTCACCGGTTTCACCTCCATCTTCGGCGACGCCCCCCACGTCCGCATCATCGTCTCGGAGGAATCCGCCGGCTACCGGCCGGAGATGGAATGGCTCGCGGCGCAGCTTGGCCCGCGCTTCTCGGTGCATGACTCGCAGTTCACTGGATTCGCTCCCGGCGACGCCGTGTATCGGTTCTTCGAGCTGTTCGACGTGGCCAACGTGGCGTGCGCCCAGCCGCTCTTCCAGCTCGCCACGGACAAGCAAATCCGCCTCACCCCGCCGCCGCGTCCCGTCTTCGAGGAGAAGCTCCTCTTCACCCTGCTGTGGAACCGCAACCTGCGCGGTTTCTGGCGGCAGGAACTCGGCGAGAGCTTCCTCAGCCGCCTGCAAAAAGCCGTGCCCTGCTCGTGGATCGTGGACCCCACGCCCCTGCCGCCGCACGCCGCGATTCCCGAGCTGAACCTCACGGACTGGCGGCAGCTCATGGCCCTCTCGCAACGCGAACGCGAGCTGATCCTGAAAGTCTCCGGCTACTCGGAAGAAGCGTGGGGCGCGCGTGGCGTTTACTTCGGCAGTGATCTCTCGACGGCGGAGTGGAGCGTGGCCGTGGAGAAGGCCCTGCGCGAGTTCGACCGCACGCCCTACGTGCTCCAGCGCTACCACAAGCCGCGCCTGGTCGAGTCCGCGTGGTTCGACTTCGAGCGCGACCAGCTCGTGCCCATGCCCGGCCGCGTTCGCCTCTGTCCCTACTACTTCGTCGGCGGCGACGGCGATGCTGCACGCACCACCCTCGGCGGCGTCCTCGCCACCATCTGCCCCGCTGACAAGAAAATCATCCACGGCATGAAAGACGCCGTCCTCGTGCCCGGCGCAGTGTAAAATGCCCGGGGCCTCCCGCCAGCAAGCGCGGCGTTTACGCCGCAGAATGCCCGGCCGGAAATGCGGGCTTGAATCGGCCTCGGCGTGCTCCCGTTTCTGCGGCCTGAAGGCCGCGCTCCCCTCATCCACCCGCCACAATCCGCACAATCTCCAGCCGGTCCCCCGGCACCAGCGCACGCTGCCCAAACTCCGACGGCGACACCGCCTCGCCATTATGCTCCACCACCACACTGCGCGGCAGCAACTGCTGGGCGACGAGAAACTGCTCCACCGTGCAGGGAAACACCGCCGCGACCTCGCGCCCGTTGGCGATGACGTGAAGGTCAGCCATGTCGGTCACTTCGCCCCCAGCTTGAGCGTCTCCGGCTTGCCATCCACCGTCACCGTCACGCCGTTCTCCTCTGCCGAAACCATGCGCACGAGGTGACGCTTGCCGTCCAGGAGCATGGACAGTTCACGTCCCGTCTCAAAGCGCTCGCCATTGATATCGGCTACGGTGCGCTTCGACGTGCGCAGGAGCGACCGCAGTTCCAGCTTTGTAGGAGCGGGCGGCGGGGGCCGCAACTCGCCCGGCGGTTCCGGCGGAGGCACAGCAACGCTGGCGTTGGCCATGCCGGTTGCCGCCGGCAGCGACGCATCCGTGCTGTTTTGCACCCACGAGACCACGCCCGCCAATCCCTCGCGCGCATCGAACTCGATGGCATTGAGAATGACGCCCTTGGTGTAGGGATTCTGCTTGAGCCGGGCGATCTCGTTCGTGTCCCCGCGCCGGGCGGCTAGCTTGTAGGCGAACAGTTCGCAAAGCGCCTCGCGCGTGTCCGGGTCGAGCTTCCGCCCGGCCTTGAGATTCTCGTTGATCCACAGGTGCGTGAACTCATGCGCGCAGGTGGAATAGGTCGTGCCGCGCAACTGCCCGCTCATGAGCACCACATTGTGCGTGAACCCGCCCCCGACCGGCCGGCTCAGTGAGAACCCCAGCCGGTGCATCACGTTCGTGGACTCCGTGCCCGGCTTCGGACTCCAGTAGTCCACGTCCACCAGTTGCACGGCCACCTCGGGGCTGCGCAGCGTGAGCTTCCCTTCGGTGAGGAGGTTCAGATCACTGCGGACCTGCGTGAAGAGCTTGCTCGCCTCGTCCTGCACCAAAATGACGTTGGCCGCGTCCGCACGGCAAAAGAGCCGCCCGTCCGTGGTCTTCTTGGTCGCTTCTTTCACCGGCAGGCCGCACAGCGAGCAACGCGTCTCCAGCTTGGCGCACTCGGGGCAGATGTTGTTCGTCTGGTTGTGGGTGAAATACTTGCCTACCAGAATCTTCGTGCAGACCACGCAGGTGAGCGGGCCGGTGGGCGGCGGAGTCGTGGGGTAAGGCTGGGCGAAAGCACCGAACAAACTGGCGAACAACGTGAGCAGAAACGCGACGTGACGAATCGCTCCCGTGAACCGAGCGATACCACGCAGTGCGTGGCGCTCACCTCGCGCATCCGCACCTCGCCGTCGTTAATAAAATAAGCAGAGGTACCGTCGCG
>CAZOCL010000402.1:0-5945 GCA_964578245.1 uncultured Klebsiella sp.
GCATCCACGGCCCGCTCGCCGCGCTCATCTCGATGCAGACCAGCCTCGACGCCTTCCTCGCCGTGGAAAAGCACCTGCTCGTGCGCCAGGGCATTTTCAAAAGCACCCTCATCCGCGGCCCCGTCGGCTTCCGCCTGGACGCCGAAACCACGCGCGAAGTGGACCGGCTGTTTGACCGGATGATTGAGGCGGCGGAGACCGGCTCTCCAGTGAAGTGGCAAGTCTGCCGGGCTGATGACCACGGCAACGATTTTGTGATGTGTGACCTGACCAGCGAAGACGAGGCGCGGCGTTTGGTGGAAGAGTTTACTGCCCGCGGACACAAACAGCATTACTGGCATCGGAAGGCCTGAGTTGGGTCCATTCGCCATGATCATCGACGTCCACTCGCACTGCTGGCGGTTCCCGGAGGACTTCTCCGCTGACTTCATCCGGCAGGCGCAGCGGGCGCGGGGCGGGCAGGCGGTGGACTTGCGCGTGCGCTTCGAGGACTACGCGGCCAGCGCGCCGGTGGGCACGCGCACCATCGTCTTCGGCGGCAAGGCACGCCTGAGCGGCGTGTGGGTGGATGACCAGTATGTGGCGGACTACGTCGCTGCGCACCCGGACCGGCTCATCGGCTTCCTCTCCGTGGACCCGACGCAGGACGGCTGGGAGCGCGAGCTGCGCATGGGCCACGAGGAACTCGGCCTGCGCGGCATCAAGCTGCTGCCCATGTATGCCGGCTTCAGCATGGACGACGCGCGTCTCGACCCGCTCTGGCGCTACGCCCAGCAGCATGCGCTGCCGGTGCTCCTGCACGCGGGCACGACCTTCATCGCTCAGGCACCGCTGGCCTTCACGTTGCCGCGCCTCATCGAGCCGGTCGCGCTGAAATACCCCGGCGTCAAAATCATCCTCGCGCATCTCGGCCATCCCTACGAGGCTGAGTGCCTCGTGACCATCCGGAAGCATGACAACGTCTTCGCTGACGTCAGCGCGCTGCACTACCGGCCCTTCCAGCTCTACCATAGCCTGATGCTGGCGCAGGAATACGGCGTCTGGCCCAAGCTCCTCTTCGGCACCGACTACCCGTTCACGACGGTCAACGCCAGCATCGCCGGCCTGCGCGCGCTCAACGACATGCTGGAGGGCACGAAACTGCCGCGCCTGGATGTGCAGCAGATCGAGGCGATGATTCAGCGCGATAGCTTGAAGCTGCTGGGCTTGGAGAAATGACCGATGGCCAAGCGCATTCATTCCAGATCGGCGCGACCAAGGTTCGGAGAAATTCCAAGCTTCAAAATCCAAATTCCAAAGAAGTTCCAAATTCCAAATTCCAAACGGTGGTCGGCTTCAAGCGGCAAGTGGGGTAGCTCGAAGGCAACGAGCTCGAATTGGAGCTTGGAGCTTGGAATTTCTTTGGAATTTGGGGCTTGGAATTTGGGGCTTTCGCTTCTCCATATCTCATGACCGCGTCAGCTTCCAACGCGCCACCGACGCACACCCGCTTCCTCGTCCTCGCGGGCCTCTGCACCGCCGCCGCGCTCTCCTACATCAGCCGCAATGCCATTGCCGTGGCCGAGAGCACGGTGCGCGCAGATCTGGGTCTGACCAAGGAGCAATCCGGCTGGCTGATGAGTGCGTTTTTCATCTCGTATGCGTTCTGCCAGATTCCGGGCGCGTGGGTTGGGCAGCGGTTCGGTGCGCGGCGGGCATTGCCGGCGTTTGCCATCGTTTGGTCCATCGCCACGGCGGCGACGGCGCTGGGCGGCTTCATCAACCTGTTCGCCATGCGGGTGGTGAAAGGGATTTCCCAGGCCGGTTTGTTTCCCATCTGCACGGGCGTGGTGGCGAAGTGGTTTCCCAAGACCGGGCAGGCGTTTGCCACCGGTGCGCTGGGCAGCTTCATGTCGGTGGGCGGAGCCATTGGCGCGCCGTTGACCGGATGGCTGGTGGTGGAGACCGGATGGCGGTGGATGTTCGTGCTCTACAGTCTGCCGGGATTGCTGTGGGCGGCGTGGTTCTGGTGGTGGTTTCGCAACACACCCCGCGAGCACGCGGCAGTGAACGAGGCGGAGCGGATGCGGATTGAGTCGGGTCGTCCCCAAGCTGTCCCCGTCGAGGATGGCAAGGGAGCAACGCCAGCGTCAGCGTCGGTTCCCTGGCTCCAGCTTATCAGCAGCCCGGCCATGTGGTGCATCTGCGGGCAGCAGTTTTTCCGCGCGGCGGGCTATATGTTCTTTACGAGCTGGTTCGCGACGTATCTCCAGGAAGGCCGCGGTGTGACCATCATCAAGTCAGGCTTTCTCACCATGCTGCCGCTGCTCGCGGTGGTGGTAGGCAGCATGCTGGGCGGAGCCATTTCCGACGCCGTCTTGAAACGCACCAGGAGCCGGCGGCTCGCGCGACAAGGCGTGGCAGTGCTATCGCTTGCCTTGTGCGCGGGGCTCACCATCTCGGCATATTTCTTCGCCGACGCGCTGGCGGCGGTGCTCATCATCAGCGCGGGGTCGTTCTTCGCAGCGGTCGCGGGGCCATGCGGCTACACCATCACCATCGACATGGGTGGCGAACACGTCCCGACCGTGAACAGCGTGATGAACATGACGGGTAACTTCGGCGCGATGCTCTTTCCGCTGGCCGTGCCCTGGCTGCTGGGACCGGAACAGAACTGGAACGTAGTCCTCGTGAGTTTCGGCGTGCTCTACATTGGCAGTGCGCTGTGCTGGTTGATGCTTAAGCCGGAGGGCAGCGTGTTTGAACAAGCGTTGGCGGGGAAGGAAAGTCCAAATCCCAAGCTCCAAACTCCAAACAAGCTCCAATGATCAAATTCCAAATGCGGCAGAGGCCGGGGCGCGGCAATTCCTTGGAAATTGGAACTTGGGATTTCTTTGGAGTTTGTGGGTTGGAATTTGATACTTGAACGCTGTTCACATGACCAAAGTCGAGACACCGCAAAGCCGCTGCCGCTTCGCCCTCGCGTGGGGCGACATCACTCCGCCCGCGAACATCTATCACCGCATGTGGGGCGCGGCGAAGCACGAGCGCGCCACGGGCATCCACCGTCCGCTGCGCGCGACGGTGGCGGTGTTTGAAGCGCTCGACCGTAGCCGCCGACGTGAGGAGGCGGATTCGACCACCAATGCCGAGGCCCAATCCGCCTCCTCACGTCGGCGGCTACAGATCCTGCTGGCCCTTGATCACTGCGTGCTCGGCGCGGTGGAGCATGGGCAGCTGGTCGCCCATGTCGCGCAGGCCACGGGGCAGGCGGCGGAGAGCATCCTGGTCGTCTTCTCGCACACGCACGGGGCGGGTTTGATGGGGCTGGAGCGCGCGTCGTTGTCGGGCGGGGACTTGATCCCGGGCTACCTGCGCGCCGTCGCGGAGCGCGCGACAGAACTGGTGAAGGAAGCCCTGGCCAAGCTCGCACCCGCCGACATCACCTATGGCAACGGTCGTTGCAACCTCGCGGCCCATCGCGATTTCTGGGACGCGGAGCGGCAGCTCTACGCCTGCGGCTTCAATCCCGCCGGACCGGCCGATGACACGGTGCTCGTCGCGCGCGTGACGGGTGCCGACGGCACGCTGCTCGCCAGCGTGGTGAACTACGCCTGCCATCCGACCACGCTCGCGTGGGACAACACGCTCATCAGCCCGGACTACGTCGGCGCGCTGCGCGAGGTGGTCGAGCGCGAGACGGGTGCGCCGTGCCTGTTCCTGCAAGGCGCGAGCGCCGAACTGGGCCCGGTGGAGGGTTTCGTGGGCGATCCGGCGGTGGCGGACCGCAATGGCCGTCAGCTTGCCTACGCCGCGCTTGCGGCAATGACGGCCTTGCCCGTGGCCGGCACACGCTTCCGCTACACCGGGCCGGTGGTTTCCGGCGCGACGCTTGGCGCGTGGGCACACGAGCCGTTGACCGCCGAGGAACTCGCGGACAAGCAGGCGTGGCAGGTGGCGCACTGGAATGAGCCGTTGCTCTATCGTCCCGGCCAGCCGACGGCGGCGCAGGCCGAGGCGGAGTTGCAGCAGTTTCAAGCGGACGAAGAAGCCGCCCGCGACGCAGGCGACTTCACCAAGGCCGCCGACTGCCGCGCGATGGCGGAGCGGAAGCGCCGGCTGCTCCACCGGCTCTCGCAGTTGCCGCCGGGCAACCAGTTCCCGCTGCAAGTCACGCTCTGGCGCATGGGCGATGCGTGGTGGCTGGGCGTGCAGGGGGAGTTCTACAGCGTGCTCCAGACGGAACTGCGGCGGCGCTTCCCCGGCAAGGCCATCGTGGTCGCGACCATTGCGGCGGACTGGGGTGCGTCGTATCTGCCGCCGCGCGAGCTTTACGGGACCGGAATTTACCAGGAGACCATCGCGGTGGTCGCGCCGGGGAGTCTGGAGCGGGTGATTGAGGCGGTGGCGAAAAAGATTTACGAAGCCTAGCACGGATGAATCACGGATTTTGCGCGGACGAGGTAAGTGGAGCGCGGCCTTCAGGCCGCTTCAGCGAACTGCGGCCTGACGCGTCCAGAAAATTCGCAAGCCGTAACCAACTCGGACCCGGAAGCGGCGTGAACGCCGCGCTCCGTTCGCGGCTCGTGGCGTTCGCCGTGATGTGCGTGGTGGCGATAACCCTCCTTGGCTGCGAGCCTAAGAATGGCGACAAGTTGCGCGGCCTGACCCACATCCCAGCCTCTGCAAAGGTTGAGCTCGGACCGGCCTCAAAGAAGTGGATGGTGGAGTTGCCGGAGCCACTGCGCCATCGGTTCATCGAGATGATTCGTGAGGAGGCGACATACGTGGATTTTCGCTGGTCTAGCGAACCCGCTTGGGGTGTCTTTGTGGTAGAGGGTGAGTCGTTTTATTGGCGCGGCAATGGTGTGGTTCACCCAGAGCCGCAACGAGGTCGCGCTTGGACTTCACCGTTGATGCAGGCGCTCATCAACCGATCGAGGACACAGCAGCCTGTGGAGGCGCCCAGTATTTCAAGTGCCACGCGTTGGAAAGCGATTCTAGATGAAATCGCCAAATCCCCCAATCTTGACTCGACGCCAGTCGAGAAAAACATCAGATAGCCGAGGAGATCACGCCATGAAAATCCGAAAGATCGAAACGCTGGTCTGCCATGCGCGGATGCGGAACTGGGTGTTTGTGAAGGTCGTCACCGACCAGCCGGGCCTCATCGGCTGGGGCGAGGCGACGCTGGAGTGGCACACGCGCAGCATCGTCGGAGCCATCGAGGACATCGCGGAGCTGATTGTGGGTGAGGACCCTACGCGGCCCGAGCACCTGTGGCAGATGATGTATCGCCAGCACTTCTGGCACGGGCACGGCATCGTGCGTGCCACGGCCATCGCGGGCATTGACCTCGCGTTGTGGGACATCGTCGGGAAAGTCGCGGGGCTGCCCCTGGCGAAAGTCTTCGGCGGGCCGGTGCGCGACTACGTGCGGACCTACTGCCACCTGGGCGGGGGGAAGATGGAAGACTTTTACCAGACGCCGGCTGACAACGCCAAGCGCTTCGCCGACCTCGCGCTGGCGGCGGTGGCGGACGGTTTCACGGCCTTCAAGAGCATGGCCGTGCCGAGCACCATGCCCATTGAAGGCCAGAAGCCCGTGCGCGCCGCCGAAGCCGCCGTGGCCGCGATGCGCGACGCCGTGGGGCCGGACATTGACATCATGGTGGACTGCCACGCGCGCCCCTCGCCCGCGATGGGCCTGAAGTTCGGCAAGGCGCTGGACCCGTATGGCCTCTACTTCTTCGAGGAGCCGTGCTGGCCCGAGTGCGTGGACGGCCTGGCGAAAATCAATGCCGCGCTCACCACGCCCGTAGCGAGCGGCGAGAGGGTGACGAACCTGGAGGCCTTCAAGGAGCTGTTCGACAAACGGGCAGTGGAAATCTGCCAGCTCGACCTGACGCATTGCGGCGGCTTCACGGCGGCGCGACGCGTGGCCGCGCTGGCGGAGGCGCACCGCAT
>CAZOCL010000403.1:0-5926 GCA_964578245.1 uncultured Klebsiella sp.
TCGCTGACCTGCACCTGGTTGATGCCGGCCAGCACGTATTCGACGGGGTCCTCGACCGTGATGATCTTGCGGTCGGGGCGGTTGATGTAGTTGAGGCAGGAGTAGAGCGTCGTCGTCTTGCCGGAGCCGGTGGGGCCGGTGACGAGCAGGATGCCGTCCGGCAGGCCGATGAGGCGCTCGAAGGTCTGCTGGTCGTCCGTGAGGAAGCCCAGTTCCGTCAAGCCCAGCTTGAGGCCGGACTTGTCCAGAATACGCATGCAGATGCTCTCGCCATGCACGGTGGGCAGTGAATTGACGCGCAGGTCAATGGGCTTGCCGGAAATTTCAAGCTGGATGCGTCCGTCCTGCGGGATGCGCTTTTCCGCGATGGACATGCCGCCCTGAATCTTGAGACGGCTGATGATGGCGTTCTGCAGCTTCTTGGGCGGGCTGTTCACCTCCTGCAAACAGCCGTCAATGCGATAACGGACGCGCAATCGCTTCTCCAGCGGTTCAATGTGAATGTCCGAGGCCCGTGTCTTGTAGGCGTCGGCGATGATCGTGTTGACCAGCTTGATCAGGGGGGCGTCGGTGTCCAGTTCCTCCTGGTCGTCACCCATCGCGTTCCCCGTCTCAAACCCGAGGTCGATCTCGCCCTCGGTCATGTCCTGAATCATCCCCGCGACCGACTCCTCGGCGGTGGCGTAATGCTTGGCAATGACCTGCTCCACCTGCTCCTCGGTGGCCACGCGGAACTCCAGGTTCTCCACCTTCAGGACGTGGCGGAGGCTGTCCATCGTGTCCAGGTCGGACGGATCGGTGATGGCCACGATCAGCGCGCCGTCCCCGTAGAAGACCGGCACGCACTTGTATTTGTTGGCGATGTGGCGCGGGAGGATCTGGAGCGCGTCGTCCTTCAGCGTCAGGCCGGAGAGGTCCACCGTCTCCATGCCGAACTGAATCGCCTTGGCCTGGGTGATGTGCGCCGCGCCGATGATCTGCGTCGCCAGCAGCCGGTCAATCACCCCCTGGTCGGCGAACTCGCCCGACTCGATCTCGGCCCGGGCCTGGGTGACATCCTCGTTGGTCACCAGCCCCATGTCCGCCAGCGTATCTACCAGATAATCGTCTTTGACAGGCACGGCTTAAACGATGGTCAAAAGGTTCACGGCTACTGCGCGGGACATTACTGGCGGATGACCTTGCGTGTCAAACCTAGCATTGTCCGGAACGCCTTGAGACTACGCTTCCTTCGCGCGCTCTGCACTACGGAAAAACCTCTATACTTCACCCTTGAACCCCTGCTGCCGCAAAGCCTCGAAAAGCACCAAGGACGCGCAGTTGGCCAGGTTCAGGGAGCGCGCCTCGGGGTTGAACATGGGGATGCGCAACCAGCGGTCGCGATGCTGCTCCAGCAGCACCTTGGGCAATCCTGCTGTTTCCCGTCCGAACACGAGGTAGTCGTCCGGGCCAAACTGGACCTCCGCGTAGTGCCGGGGGCCGTTCGATTCCACCAGCCAGAGGCGTGCTTCCCCACCCAGGCTGGCGGCGAATTCAGACCAGCTCCGCCAGCGCCGCCAGTCCACATGCCGCCAGTAGTCCATCCCCGCGCGCTTCAGTGTGGCATCGTCCAGCTTGAAGCCGAACGGCTCCACGAGGTGAAGCGTGGTCCGGGTGGCGGCGCACAGACGGGCGATGTTGCCCGTGTTTGGGGGGATTTCGGGTTCGACGAGGACGATGTTCATTGCGCTGTCCCATTCACGGGGAAACGGAGACGGATATGGATAAATTCCAAGCCGCAAATCCCAAGCTCCAAATAATCTCCAAGCCTCAAATTCCAAAGGACTGGAAACTTCGAGCGCAGTGGCGCATTCCGCAATTGGCCAGAAGGCCGACTCGGAGTTTGAAGCTTGGAGCTTGCTTGGAATTTGGAACTTGGGATTTGGAGCTTTGCCCCTCCCCTCCCCTGCGAACAGCACGCAACAGGCTTCATTCCGGCCTTGGCTTGGGGTGCAGGTTCTTCGGGTCATACAGCACCCGCCACAGCACCAGTCCGTGCGCCGGAGCCGTCATGCCCGCCACCGTCCGGCTGCGCTGGGCCAGAATCTGGCGCACGGAATTGCTCGGTATCTTCCCCTCCCCGACCTGCACCAAGGTGCCGACGATGCCCCGGCACATCTTGTAGAGAAACCCATTCCCCTCGATCACGAAGGTCAGCAAAGGCCCGCGCCGCTTGATCTCGCACTTCGACAACGTCCGCACGGTCGACTCAGTGTCGTAGGAAGGGTTCACCCGGAACGAGCGGAAGTCGTGCTTGCCCACGAAGTCCCGCGCGGCCAGCCGCATGGCGGCCACATCCAGCTTGCGCTTAAAGTGCCATGCCTGGGTGCGCAGCAGCGGGTTCATCGCCGCGTGGTTCCACACCTGGTAGCGATACTCCTTCCCCACCGCGCTGAACCGCGCGTGGAACTCCGTCGGCACCGGCTTCACCGACTGCACACGGATGTCCTCGGGCAGGTGGGCGTTGAGGGCCAAAAGCAGGCGCGCCGTCGTCATGCGCCACTCCGCATGCGTCACTTCAAAGTGCGCTGCCATGCCCAGCGCATGGACCCCGGAGTCCGTGCGGCTGGAGCCGAACACCTTGGGCTGGCTGGGAAACAACTTCGCCAATGCGGCCTCCATCTTCTCCTGCACGCCCACGCCGGTCTTCTGCGTCTGCCAGCCATCGTAGCCCGCCCCGTCGTAGGCGATGGTGAGCTTGAGCTTGAGGGAGGACGGAGTGCTGGGACTCGTTTTCATCACTCCATTACTCCAATACTCCATCTCTCCGCTGTCCTCACGCTCCGCCGACGCTGTCGAGGTAACTCTGGAGCAGGATCGCGGCGGAGGCCTGATCCACCTTGCCCCGCTGTTCCTTCGCGTTGTGACCCGCCTGCCGCAGCATCCGGTGCGCCTGCACCGAGGTCAGCCGCTCGTCCCAGGTGCGCATGGGCACGGTGACGGTCTCGCGCAGTTTGGTCATGAACTCGCGCACCTTTTCCGCCGCCGGGCCGATGGAGCCGTCCATGTTGCGCGGCAGCCCCACGATGATCTGGTCCACTTTCAACTCGGCAAGGAGCTGATTGAACCGCGCGAGGAACGCCTCCCACGGCTCCGCCGGGATGAACTCCAGCGGCCGAGCGATCATGCCCAGCTCATCGCTGACGGCGACGCCAACGCGAACGGTTCCATGATCCAGGGCAAGCACACGCATACGGGGATTGCCGCAAAAGCGCGCCGCAAGCGCAAAGCAATTCGGTGGTCCATAACGTGGATTTACAGGGCAGGGCTGACGCATCAAAAAGAGCAAGGACTGGCGAATGGGGGCTGACGAATGGAGGCCGGTGGGAGTCCAACGGCTTCCTCCCCCTTGTTTTCATTCGTCAGTCCCCATTCGTCAGTCAAAGGAATCCCTGTTGGCCGCTCAGCGCCTCCTGCCGCGGGATTTCAGTGGCTGCTTCTAAACGGATTTCCTCGTGCTTTTGATGCGCCAGCACTGATTTTCAGGGGGAACCCAATGGACACACGGGATTGGCAACAGTAACATTTCTCCATTCAATACTGGGTAGCAAGTTTGCCACTCGCTGTGAGAACCAGTTTTCAATTATTGTCAATCTGCATGGTTGTGGCCGGTATCACACTGGTCGGCTGCATGACCGAGTCCCCTGAGGCGAAACGAGATAAGGAGCATTACGAGGCCTCGTGGCGGGCCGTAAATGCTCGCATCACGAACTGTGGCGTGTGCAACGGACCAGTTGTAAGGCTAAAGTCGGTGTCGCCTCCGCGCTCCCCAGCACAAAACAAGAATATGTTCGTCTGGAACGAGAGCATTTGCGGCAACCTGCTTGTCGGACCGGATTCACCCATCTGCAAGAACTGCTGGCACGTCTGCATACCGCATGACCGACCCGACCTTGAGTATTGGACTCGTTCGATTGGTTCTGCATCCGGCTTCGTTCGGCCGTTACATCCTGCCATCGTGAATGCACCTATCTCGAATGCACGGGCCACTTTCACTCAAACTTACCGGGCGAACCGATTCGCGGAATCGGCCATCTTTTGGTGCAAGGACAGTTCAACCGTGCGAAGTTGTCTGAGTGCTCATGCAGGCACTAACCGTGTCAGCATCAAAATCGAGCCGTATGGAGATGCGCCCGGACAGATAGTCGTTGAGATCAAGACAAACGACTAATGTGACTCTCTTCCTGCCGCATCCTCTAATCGCGACGGTCCCGGCGGTCGTTGAGCTTGAGTCGTTGACCTCGTGATCTACCAGCATCCGCGATTTTTGAACGCCTCGCCGTTTAGTAGCGGGACTCCATGCCCTACTCGTAGTCCTTCCCGTTCAGACTCGCGACCACGCTCTTAAGCCACGCCTCCAGTTCACCGCGCATCTTCGCCACCCGCCGCGGCTCGGCGGCCAGCAGGTCCTGCGACTCAGCGCGGTCCGCAGCGAGGTTGTAGAGTTCCCACTTCACCGGGCCAACCTTGGGCTCGATGCGGTGCAGTTTCCAGTCGCCGTCCAGCCATGCGGCGTGCTTGCCGAAGGTGGTGTCGGGGTAGTCCTTGCGAAGTTGTGCGGCGGGAATCGGCTCGGCTTCGCTGGCAGGCCGGACTTTGCCCGCGGTCTGCTCGGCGGCAAGTTTCTCCAGCAGGTCGCCGCTCTTGACCCCGAGGCCGGGGCTGGTGTGATCCCAGAACCCGAGGGGTTTAGGCCGGGAAGTCATCTTGCCATCGAACAACGGCACCAGGCTGATGCCATCCAGGACAGGCTGCCGCGCAACCTTCGCTCCCGCAAGCTCCAGCAGCGTGGGATAGATGTCCACCGTGCAGACCGGCAGGTCCACCACGCGTGGCTGCTTGAGGCGGGCCGGCCACTCCATGAGGCCGGGCACGCGCAGCCCGCCTTCGTAAATGGACGCCTTGCGGGCGCGCAGCCCGCCAGTCGAGCCTTCGGCAATCGCACCGTTGTCGCTGTTATACCAGAGCAGCGTGTTGTCCGCGACGCCCAGCTCACGCAGACCGGCGCGAAGCTGGCCCATCGCACGGTCCATGGCGGTGATCTCGGCGAGGAAGTGCTGCTGCTTCAACGGCTGGTCCGGATAGAGCGCCAGATCGCGGGGCGTGCCGACATGCGGCGCATGTGGCGAGCCAAACCATACCACTGCGAGGAACGGCTGGTCTGCCTGCTTCGCCTTGCGGATGAACTCGAGCGCGCGCTTCACAATCACCTCGGAGCCCTCACCGGTCATCTTCACCGCCTTCCCGTTGTCGCACATCCACGGGTCCACCTCGAAGAAGTTCGGGCTGGAGAACGAGACATCAAAGCCGCTGTTGCCGGGCGAGACCGGACTGTCGGCGCGCAATGAGCCAATATGCCACTTGCCGAAATGACCGGTCGTGTAGCCGGCGGTCTTGAGCGCCTTGGCCACGGTGATCTCCTGCGGACGCAGCATGTAGCCCCAGGAGAACGCCCCCATGCGGTTCGGCGTGCGGCCCGTCATCACGCTCGCCCGCGTGGGCGAGCAGACCGGAGCACCGGCATAGAAGCGGTCGAAGCGCCAGCCCGTGCGTGCCATCTCATCGAAGACCGGCGTCTTCACGGCCGGATGGCCGTTGTAGGCCAAGTCGCCCCAGCCCTGATCATCGGCCATCGCGAGCACGAAGCTCGGGCGCTTGGACTCTGCTGCGGACAACAGGCCGGCCGCCAGCGCAAGGAGAACGACGAGAAGACAGGTTTGCTTCATGATCGGAAGGAGGCTCAGTTAGTGTAAGGCACCGTCCCCCGCGCATCCACCTTGTAGCCCCACTTGGCGATGTAGTCGGGGCCGGGCAGAAACTCGTCCCGCGCGGCGGCGAGCTTCGCCTTGAGCTGTGCATCCAGCCGGGCCTGCAACGCGGCATGCTC
>CAZOCL010000404.1:0-5878 GCA_964578245.1 uncultured Klebsiella sp.
AGCTTGGTGATGACCTTGTCCACCGTGACGCCGTCGGCCTCGGCGCGGTAGTTGATGAGGATGCGGTGGCGGAGGACGGGGGCGGCCAGGGCCTCAATGTCCTCGCGCGTGACGTGGGCGCGGCCGGCGAGCAGGGCGCGGGTCTTGCCGCCGAGCACGAGGAACTGACCAGCGCGGGTGCCGGCCCCCCAGCTCACCCAGTCGTTCACAAAGCCGGGTGAATTCTTCTGCTTCGGGCGCGAGGCAGAGGCGAGGCGCACGGCGTAACGGACGACTTCCTCGGCAATGGGCACCTTCCGCACGACTTCGTGAAAGCGCAGCACGTCGGCGCCGTAGAAGAGCTGCTCGATGATGGGCTTGATATTCGCGGTGGTCTGCTGGATGACCGCGACCTCATCGTCCTCTGGCAGGTAGTCCATCACCACGTTGAACATGAAGCGGTCAAGCTGCGCCTCGGGCAACGGATAGGTGCCTTCCATCTCGATGGGGTTCTGTGTGGCGAGCACGAAGAACGGCTCGGGCAGGGCGTGGCGATAGCCGGACGCGGTGACCTGATGCTCCTGCATCGCTTCGAGGAGCGCGGCCTGGGTCTTGGGCGGTGTGCGGTTGATTTCATCGGCGAGCACCATGTTCGCGAAGACCGGGCCCTTCACGAACGTCATCATGCGGCCGCCTTCCTGAGCCTGGAGAATCTCTGTGCCGGTGATGTCGGCGGGCATCAGGTCCGGCGTGAACTGGATGCGTGAGAACTTGAGGTGGAAGATCTGCGCAATGGATTTGACGAGGAGCGTCTTCGCGAGACCGGGCGCACCGGTGATGAGGCAGTGACCGCCGGAGAGCAGCGCGATGAGAATCTGCTCGATGACCGCCTGCTGGCCGACGATGGCCTTGCCCAGCTCAATGCTGATCTTCCCCCGGGCGGAGATGAGCTGCTCGACGATCTGCTGCTCGGTTGGCTCCGGGAGCGGCGGCGGGGCAGGGGCGGGTGGTTCGGAGGGGAGGACGGCGGCGGGTGAGTCAGCGGTCGGTGCGACGGTTTCGTTTTCCATTGTTGTCCCTTGTCAGTGAGTCATTGAGTAAAAGATCACGTTGATGCCGAGGGGGTAGGATTTCTTCTCCGAGAATTCGCGGAAGAAATACTCGTTCTCGCCCTCCCGCTCCCAGCCGTCGCCGTTGTCGGTGTTGTGCGCGATGAAGACCATCATGCGGCCTTTGTCATCGAAAACGCCCTTGAAGTGGACATCGCGGCATTCCTCGCCGTCGTGATACTCCCAGGTGATGCCGCTGTCCTGGCTCCGCTCGCCGGTGCGGGCGTTGGGGACCTGCATCTGCTGCTTGGTCAGCTTGATGTCGAAGACAGAGTGGAAAATGGGGTGGTCCATTTCCAATTCCACCGGCTCACGTTCCGGGAAGACGCGTTTCAACTGCCGGTAGAAGCCCTGGTATTGAGCCTCGCCCCAGAAGTCATCGACCATGAGAAATCCACCGTTGAGCAGATATTTGCGCAGGATGGGCACCTCGTCGTCGCGCAGTTCGAGGCTGCCCACTTCGACCATGTAGATCCACGGATAGTTGAAGAGATCGGGATTCGTCAGGCGCATCACACGGCCGTTCGGGTCCACCTTGAGCGACGTCATCTGCTGCACGCGATAGGACAGATTGAGGTCGCTGTCGGGGAAGTCGGTGATCCAACTTCCGCCGCTGGAGAAGGGGGAGCGGTCGCGGATGATGCGGACGAAGGTGAAGGCATCTTTCTCGAACCCGGGAGCATTGGTCCAGTTGGGCGTGCCGGTGCTGTGAGAGGCGACTTCACGCGCGGTCTTCACGGTGTTTTCGTCCACGGGAACGCCGCCTTCGGTGTAGTGCGTCCCGCCGCCACGCCCGTAGCGGCCGCCCCGGAACTGGGCGAAGGTGACTGCGGCGATGGTAAGGCAGCCGAGCAGGGTGGCGATGCGGATGGTGCGGGAGTTCATGGGTGGAACGTTCCCTGAGCGGGACAAAGCCTGGTTGAGAGATCGCCAGTGGAGCAGAAGTCTGTCGCAGGCTGTCGTTGCCCCCTCACCCCGGCCCTCTCCCCCGATGGGGGAGAGGGAGGGGAAGTGCGCGGTGGTGAGGCGGCCGCGATTTGAAATCGGGCGGTCATGGCTTCGGCTCCTTGGGAGGGTTACCGGTGAGTTTGAGCAACAGCTCGTGTGCTTCGCGGAAGCGCGGGGCTTCTTCCAGGGCCATCAGGACGTGCTGTTTCGCGGCTTTGGCGTCGGTGGGGTCGAGGAGTTTGGCGAGACGGAAGTGGACATCGGCGGGATCGGGCGGGTCGAGCAGCAGGACGGTCCGGTAGGCGGCGATGGCGTCCTGCGGCTGCTTGAGTTCTTCACTCGCCCGGGCCAGCCAGCGGTGGGGCTGAGGGACCAAGGGATTCACAGCAAGGTAGCGACGTGCGTTCTCGGCGACCACCGGCCAGTCCTTGGTGGCCTCGGCGAGCTCCACCAGGCGCTGGTAGGCATCCAGGGAATCCGCGTCCAGCGCGGCGAGCTTGGTCAGCACGTCGCGCTCCTGCGACGTCTCCTTGAGCTCGCGATGCACGAGCGCGAGCAGCCACAGGGCGTTGTCCGGACCGGTGTGCGCCGGGTAGTTCTCAACGAGCTTCTTCAAAGGCGCTTTGGCCTCGGCAAACTTCTTCTCCGCCATCAAGCGCTTCGCTTCCTGGGTGAGGATGTAGAAGTTTTTGGGATGCAGTTTGAGGGGGTCGAAGATGGGTTTCTCGTTCGGAGCATTCGTTCCCGACGGAATTACAACTGCGCCCTCGGGTGGGGCTTTTCCACCTGCCAGCATCGCGGCGAGGCTCTTGGGGTTTTCGAAATCCAGGCCCGGAGCCAGTTTCGTCGCCAGGTCTTTCGCGTAGTCGGCGAAGTCCTTTTCCAGCTTTTCCAGCGGGGCGGTGTGGCTGACGATAGTCGCGTTGATTTCCTTGCCGGTGGCGAGATCGGCGAGGATGGCACGCAGCTTGGTCACACCGAATTTCTCGACGAGGAACTGCACCACCAAGGACGATTCGTAGTAGGCGAACTGGAGTTGCAGGTTACTCTTGGCGGTAAGAAACGCGCTGCTGAGGTCGCCGACTTTGGTCAGTTCATCGCCCAGGATCATCTCGCGGTAGCGCGGGTTCATCACCTGGCCCCAGGCGGGGCTGGCCTGGCGTTCTTCATAGACCGAGATGCCTTCGCTGAGCCAGCGCGGCATTTTGTTCTTCGTCAGCGTGAGGGTGATGACGTGGCAGAACTCGTGCCAGAGCGTGGCCTCCCAATTCGAGGCGTGGCTGCCGCTGGCCGGGCTGTTGGCGGTGATGAGGCAGCCGAAGCAGACGCCGAGGAAGCCCGGGTTGTCCGGCATGCCGAAGGTGCGGACACCGAAGTCCTTCTGCTCGGGGTAAACCTCCACGATGGTTTTCTTCTCCAGCTTGAGGCCGTATTTCTTCGTGAGCGTGTCGTGGGCACGGGTGAGCAGGGCCAGCACACGCGGGCCGTAAACCTTCGCCTCGCGCGCGTCCATGCGGAGGATGAAGTGGTCGTTGGTCAGGGCGACGAACTTGTCGGTGGTGTCCTTGAGCGTGACGAGGTTGAAGGCGTTCACGTCGTAGCCATCGGCCTCGTTCACCTCCGCCACCAGCCGCCAGCCTTCCTCCTCTTCGCCGAGGCGAAGGAGATCCTGAGCGAGCTGGAATTTCGCCGGCACGTAAGCCCGGTCAAACTTCAGTGCGCGCCGCTGATAGGCCGCGCCCTCGGCGAAGCGATATTTCTGCGAGAGCTTGCGGCCGATGAGCTGGTCTACGGCGGGGTTGTTCGTGTAGTGGCGCAACGCGTCAGTGCGGAACTGCGTCTCCTTGGCCTTGTCGTTGCGCAAGTGCGCCATGACGGCGCGATAGGCCCAGGCCTCCGGCTGGTTCACGTTCACCTCGAGGATTTCCTTAATCAGCTTCTCTGCCTCTGGGTATTCCTCGGCATCCACCAGATGGTCCACGAGGAGCAGCCGGGCGGGGATGTGCTTCTCGTTGAACTCCAGCGCTTGTTCCAGCGCGTGCAATGCCTGCGGGCGCGAGCCGCTCATGAGCGAACGCGCGAGGCCGAACTGGAAGTCGGCGTCGTTCTTGAAGCGTTTGAGGGCGTCCTGAAAGATCCTGGCCGCGAGGGGGAAGTCGCCCTTGTCGAGCGCGAGCTGGCCGGTGGCGAGGTAGATATCGCGATTGTCGGGCGCGGCTTTCTTCACCGGCTCGAACAGACGGTCGAGCACCATCTTGGGGTCGGCACCGAGCAGGAGCGCGGCACGGCCGAGGGCGGTGAGATTGGCGGGGTCGCGATAGGCCCAAGTGCGGGAGCCGGCGAGACGATTGACCTCGTCGAGCAGTTCCTTGGCCTCGTCGGGCAGGCCGTTGAAAAGCTTCACCTCGCGGCCGATGAAGCGGAGGCGGATGCTGGAGGAGTGAGGATAGCGGGAAAGCGCGTTGGTCAGCGCGGTGTGGGCCTGTTGATATTGGCCGACAGCCATGTGCGACTGCACCAGCAGGATGCGCCAGTCCTCGCTGCCTTCCTCCTCCTTCACCCCCTTCTCAGCGGCGATGATGGCTTCGGAATACTTGCCGGTCAGAAGGAGCTTCCGGGCGTCGTCGAGGTCTTCGGCCAGCGCTGGGAGGGCGAGCCAGGCGCAAAAGACAACGAAGAGGAGAACGGGCACGCGTCCTCTGACGGCGGACGAGGCTCGGCGCTTCAGGATTTGGCCGGTGGGCGACACGGAGGTTGCCTTTCGCGAACAGCTTACGAAGGACTGGGGGGATTGCAATGAAGGGTTGCCACGGGGTGGATAATTCGCTGGATGCGAGGAGAGGGGAAACCACGAATGAACACGAAGGGACACGAATGGGAAGCAGGGGGTGACGGGGTCAAGGATGCGAGCGTTGCTGGCGGGGATGCCATCTTCCAACTGGTGAATGGCTGGTGAATAACTCTGGCTGGACGCGGATGCGAATTGTGCGAGGCTGCCCATGCGCGACGAACAGCTCGTTTCCAAAAGCCGGCTTTGAGACGTTTGTGCCGGGGCGTGGAAGCTCTCTGAGCACAATTCCGCTTTGCGGAAGCGCCTGTCTCCTTTGAGCGTTCGCCGCGCATTTTCTTTTCCTAGAGAGGCAAGAGGTTGGAATGGTTTGTCCCTCAGCGGAGGCATCAAGCCGGGTCGCGTTGGTTCAACAGGAACAGGCCGCTACAAAGGCGATCTGCTAGCTGGGGATCGCAGCGTAACCGGCAATAATCTGGGGCCCAACCAGCCTCGGGAACGAGTCCGTTGGGCAAACCAGCTTGCCTTCCCCCAACCAGATTCGCCACGCCGGACAGGTATTCTCGCTGAAATCAAACCTGAATCCGTCGGACATTGGGTAGGCGAGGACTGGCGAATCGTGGAGGAGATGTCCCGGCCCAATGATTCGACCGAGGAAGCCGCGGGTGGAGGCACCGCCATGAGAGAAGAACTCCGAAGGGGCGATGCCAGCGGAGGTATTATTTACGGCACATTCATGTTCGTAGAGTGATCCGAACTCTTCATGGTGCATTGTCCATCCCCATCCATGCACGAATCGAACGGGCAGTTTGATCCCAATGCAGAAACGGCAAGCGTCGGTGAGGCCGGATAAATTGCGCATGGGCTGGGGAGCAATGGATGGATACTTCTGGCCCTGCAAGCTGACCCTGCAAGGCTATTTTGAGGACATTGGCGTGTCCAGCACTGGATGATGCGCAGGCTGAAGCCCGGCGTATCCGCTCACTGCCCCCGAGAATGGAAATCCCCCGGAGCGCGGCTGTGTCGCGGAGACCAGCCGCAGCGGCTGCGCCTG
>CAZOCL010000405.1:0-5840 GCA_964578245.1 uncultured Klebsiella sp.
CCAATGATGAGGACGGAATGAATGTCGGCTCGTTTGGGCATAGACAAAAGCTCGGTGAGTGAACGTCATCCCGCGCGGCTTGTCAGCGGTTTTTTCCGGCGAACTTGCCGCCCGCATAAACCGGGTTTGGGACCTGAAATCCGAAGGGTGCCCGCGAAACACGCGAAAGGGCGCGAAATCAGGGGTGCGCGGCCTGAAGGGCGCAGAAGCGGGAGCGCGCTCGGGGGGGCGAGCGCACTTTTCCAGCCGCAGCCCTCTGCGGCGTGAACGCCGCGCTCCGGGACTGCCGGGCAAGCGGGACGCTTGCGGCACGGCCGGCCGGAGGCCGGCGCTACGGGGGCGGGTCAGGTCCAGCGGGCGATGCGGCTGTCGAGCTGGAAGAACTGGCCGGAGATGTTCCGCGTGCTGGCGAGGAAGACGGTGAACTTCGCCACTTCGGCGAGGTCGTTGAGGCGGCCCAGGGCGTTGGCGGCGGCGAAGGCTTCGAGCTGTTTCGGCGTGAGGCCGGCCGTCATGGGCGTAGGCAGGACGCCCGGGAGCAGGGCGTTCACGCGGACGTTGCGCGAGCCGACTTCCTTGGCCAGCGACATGGTGAGGCCGAGCAGGCCGGCCTTGGCGGCGGCGTAGCTGGCCTGGCCACGGTTGCCGGTGCGCGCGCTGAAGGAGGCGACGTTGAGGATGTGGCCGTCGCGCTGCTTGAGCATGGGGCGCAGGACGGCCTGCGAGCAGAGGAAGGCGCCACGCAAATGCACGTCCAGCACGCGCTGCCAGTCGTCGTCGGTGAGCTGCCAGGACAGGTTGTCGGCGGTGATGCCAGCGTTGTTGATGAGCAGGTCTATGCGTGCCCAGCGGGCGAGGATTTGAGGGATGGCGGCCTCG
Source organism: uncultured Klebsiella sp. (assembly GCA_964578245.1). Taxonomy (GTDB): domain Bacteria; phylum Verrucomicrobiota; class Verrucomicrobiia; order Limisphaerales; family SXTU01; genus SXTU01. The sequence continues at coordinate 880 of CAZOCL010000405.1, forward strand.
ACGGAGTCGCGGGAGGTCACGTCGAGCGGCAGGGGGAGGAGGACGTCGCTTTCAAGGTGGGCATTCTCGCGGTGGAATCCGGCGGCGACGCACCAGCCCTGGGCGAGAAACTCGGCCACCAGCGCGCGACCTAGCCCGCCGGACGCACCGGTGATGAGGGCGACGCGGGGCGGGCTCATAGGGCGGGAGAACGTGCAACCATGCAGGGACGCCGCCCCCTCACCCCAGCCCTCTCCCCCGATGGGGGAGAGGGCGCGGGGCGCAGGGGGCGGTCAGCCCTTGGTCGAAAGCTCATCGGTCTATTGCGGTGGCTCCACGGCCCAGTCGCCACCGACCATCACGCCGGTGATTTCGGGCACCGAATGCGTAACGGCCTCGGTGGCAGATTCGCGCGAGGCGTCGGAGCGCAGCACGAGGAGGTCGGCGTGGGCACGGCGGATGAGTTCGCCGACCTTGCCGCGCAGGCCCAGGGCGGACGCGGCATTACGGGTGACGAGGTCGAGGAGGTCCACCGGCGAAACATCCGGCTCCTGCGCGGCGAAGGCGCGCAGCTCGGCGAAGAGGTCCAGCTCCGGCTTGCGGCGGCCCTCCTTGCCGATGCTCGCGAGGCTGTCGGTGCCGAGACAGACGTTCACCCCGGCGTCGCGCAGCTCGGTGAAGGGGAAGGCCGTGTGGCGGAAGTAGGCGTGGCTGCGCGGACAGTGGACCACATGGGCACAGGCGCGGGCGAGGAGACGGGCGTCGCCCGGTGCCAGATGGTTGACGTGGACGGCGAGGAAGCGGGGGTCCAGCAGGTTGAGCGCGGCGAGCTGCTGCACGGGCGAGCGGGTGCCGCAATCGGTCATGTTCCGACCGTTCTTGGCCAGCCAGTCATACATCTTGCCGCGACCATTCTGAAACATGCCGAATTCCATGCCGGACTCCGCGACATGCATCGTCACCGGCCAGCGGGCGCGGTGGGAAGTGCGACGGACGAGCTTGAGCAATTCAGGATTGGTCGTGTAAAGCGCGTGCGGGGAGAGGGCGGCGCGGCTCCGGCCAGCCTTCAATTGGTGGATCTGGCGGACCGCCTGCCGGACAATCGTGGCCGGACGCTGGCGGCGGCGGACGGAGATCAGCTCGATGAACGAGCGGACACGCAGCGGGGTGGCCGTCCAGACCTCGGGCAGGAGTTCGGGGACGGCCTCGATGTCGGCCACGGTGGTGCAGCCGGAGCGCAGGAGCTGTTTCGCCCCGTTCAGCCAGGACTGGGCGTAGTCCGAGTAGCTCCAGCCCGCTTTAAGCGCGATGATGGACTCGATCCAGCTCAGGAATTCGCGGGGGGGCGGGATCGCTCCGGCCATGTCGCTGTAGTCGAGATGGCAGTGAGCGTTAATCAGGCCGGGCAAAAGCACGACTTCGCCCAGGTCGCGCGTCTGCGCGGGAGCCTTGCGCCGGAGGTCACGCCAGCGCCCGACGGCGGCGACGCGACCGCGGGAAATGAAAACCGCGCCGTCCTCAATCGCCGGTTGTGACACCGGCATGACGATTCGGGCGCGGAGAGCGAGAGTCTTGCTTCCAGCCATCAGGTGCCGCGGCGGCGCTCTTTGCTGGCGGCGGCCTCGGTGTGTTTCTTCGCCTTGGTCTTGCTGTGCCGCTTGCGGATCTGCTGCTCGATCTTCTTGGTGACGGCATCAATCGCCGCGTAGAGGTCCGGTTCGTGGTCCTCGGCGAAGAGGTCGGGCCCGCGCATGCCGATGCGCATGGAGCAACCGAAGGCCTTGGCGGGGTCCTTGGTGTCGTCGTGCTCGATGGTGACGCGGGCGTCAATGGTCCAGCGATCGAAGTGCTCGAGCTTGTCGATCTTGGCGAGGATGTGCTCCTCAATCGCTTTGGTTAAAGTCACGTTGTGGGTTGAGAGAATCAACTTCATGGAGAGAGCTTGGTGGCGAAGTGCCCAGAAATCCAGCCGGGAATTGGCGAAAGCCAATCATCGGACGCAAATCATGATTTTGGCCACACGCGGGACGGCAAGGCTGACCGGGACTTCTCTGCACCTCGCAGCCGCTCTCCCGCCCCATGAACCGCGCTCGGAGTCCCGGCTTCAGCCGGTGGAACGCAACGACGATCCAGACGCTGCGCAGAACAGTCATGGACGGTCGGACGCCCCGCCGCCTAAAGGCGGGACTCCAAACGCGGGGCACGCAGTTCATGGGCTCACAGCACGACACTTTCGTTTCGCGAATTCTCACCCGGATCTCTCCCGAAAAGGGGGGGATCGCAGTCCGCGTTGGTTGGCAAGGGACGCGCGTCAGTCTTCAGTCCGACAGCTAAAATAGAGGTGCGAACCGGCCCTTCAACGAAAGCTTCCGCCTACTTCTGTTGCGCGGCGAAGATACGGGCTTCCTGCTCCGTGATCTTGCCGTCGCCATTGGTGTCACAGCGGCGGACGGCGGCATTGAAGGCCACATTTTCCGAGTCCTTCTCGGTGCGCTGGGTATGAATGATGACCGGGATGGTGAAGGACGTGGTCTTCTCGTTGCGCTGGTGGGACTCGGGCGAGCGGCTGAGCGTCTCGTAGAAGAGCCGGGCGGCGGTGTCGCTCTCGAACTCGACCTTCGCGCGCTCAGTCTCGCGATAGACGGTTTCCTTGCTGGAAATGCAGGCGGTGAGCGATGCGGCGGTCAGGGCCGCGAGGGCGGAGCGGAGCAGAAAGGTTTTCATGTCTGGCTGATGAACCCGGGTGGGGTGGGAGAGGTTTCGCGGAAAATCGCGGGTGAGGCAAGTGTTCTGAGGAGGGCGGGGAGGAGGAAATTCCAAGCTCCAAGTCCCAAATTCCAAATAAGCTCCAAGTTTCAAATTCCAAAAGCGCGACGTGCCGGTTCGATGGCTGGCTTACTGACGGTGCGCCATCGGCCGATTCTCGACGGTCGCTCATTTGAACATTGGAGCTTGGAGCTTCTTTGGAATTTGGAACTTGGGATTTGGAATTTCCACCACCCGCCAGTTCCTTCCCAAAGATTCGGCGCGTTACAATCCCCGCGCCAGGGTCCAGACCAGCACGTCGCCCGCGCCGTTCTCGCGCAGGACACGCGCGACGGCGCTCGTGGTGGCTCCGGTGGTGAGCACGTCGTCGAGGACCACGAAGCGTTCGCCGTGGAGGGACTTGGGCTGCACGGGGGCGAAGGCGCGGCGGACGTTGTCGGCGCGAGCGTGCTTGTCGAGCTGGGTCTGGGTGCGGGTGGGCTGGACGCGTTTCACCAGCTTGGTTTCCACCGGGATGCCCAGCGCCTTTGCAAGTGGTTTGGCGAGGCACTCGGCCTGATTGAACTCGCGCTCGCGCTGCTTCACCGGATGCAGCGGCACCGGGACGATGCCGGCGAGCTTCTCCTCGCGCAGCATGGGCAGGGCCTGGCGCACCAGCAATTCCGTGAGGAACGGCTCGAACCACAGCTCGCGGTTGTATTTGTAGCGATGAATGACGTCGCGCAGGAAGTCGTTGGCCACGACGGACGCACGGGCCCAGCGGAAATGGAGGTCAAGATCGCGGCAATTCGCGCATTCGAAGGCCGTGGTGATGTCACCCGGATACGGCAGGCCGCAGCGGTCACAGCACGGCGGCGCGATGAGCCGCACGTTTTGCGCGCAGGCAGTGCAGACATAGCCTTCGGCGGCGGTGGCGCGTTGCTCGCGGCAAAGCTGGCAGACCGAGGGGTAGAGATAGGCCAGTCCGGCGTCGAGCCAGTCACGGGTGTTGGCCGGGAGCGGGTTCATTGAGGGCGGCGGGAGCCTGCCCGAGCCATCGGGACCGCGCAACCCCCACCAGCAAGACGCCCATGACCACCAGCGCCAGCCAGCCATCAAGCAGCTTCTCCGTGCCCCAGAAGGCGCTGCCCGGCGCGGTGCCCGGCGAGGTCACGGTCTTGAAGACTTTCAGCCAGAAGATCCAGCCGGCGTGCAGGCCGATGGAGAACCACAGGCTGCCGGTCCGTTGATACGCCAGCGCCAGCACCGCGCCGCCGACGGCCAGGGTCAATCCGGCAGGGGCGAGGTTTTCCGGTGCGGCAATTCCGCGCAGCATGCGTGGCAGCAACGCAAGGCCGGAGTCCCACTCGACCGGGCCGACGTGCTCCACCCGCGCGAGGAAATGCAGCGCGGAATAAATCAGGCTGCTGATCACGATGGCCGCCGGGACGGCCAGTGACTGCCGGAGCGCGCCAAACACGATCCCACGAAAGAAGAGTTCCTCCAGGACCGCGACGAGCACGCCGGACACGGTGGCGTTAAGGAGAAGTTCCAGCAGCACGCGTGGTTCATGGCTGAAGTTGAACGTCCGCACCCCCGCCAGGGCCATCAGCAGGGCGGCGGCGAGCAATGAGCCGAAGCCAGCCGCCAGCCCAACCACGAGCAATCGCCGGCTGCCAGCGGGCCAGGCGAGGCCCAGTGACGGCCGGCTGGTGAGCCGGAAGGCCCGGGCCAGCGGCCACAGCCCGGCGACGGCGGTGAGCAGCAGGCAGCGGTTCAAGTATCGGTGGAAGGGCTGGGTGCCGAGGCCCTTGAAGAAACCGGCCTCGCCCGCCGCCCATTGCCCCAGATGAAAGGCCCATGGCGCGACCAGTGCGGCGATGAGCAATGCGCCGACCAGGCAGGCAAGTAGGATTCCGGCGGCGCGCACGCGCGGATTAAGCGGCCTTGCGAAAGCATCGCCAAGCGGATATTCTGCCTCTCGTCGAATGCCGGACTGGCACGGTATCGGCTTAGGGCTTCGGACTGCGTAACCGTTTCGGCCTAGGCAGCGTCCTTAGCGACAACCAAACGATTTAGCATCCGGGCAATCAAGCGAATGTCACCACTCGGCTTTTTCCGCAGAAAAAAGAAACCGACGGTCCATGATCCGAACGCACCACACCTGTTCGGGCCCTATTCGCTGCACGAACTGATAAACCGGGGCGGCACCGCGGAAATCTGGACGGCGACCGACC
>CAZOCL010000406.1:0-5840 GCA_964578245.1 uncultured Klebsiella sp.
CGTGGTCAATGACGCGGGCGTAGGCGTATTGCTCCTTGAGCTTGATCTCGTCGCGGATGATGCGGATTTCCTTCCGGTCGGACTCGCTCACCGCCCCGACGGGAATGATCGTGAGGCGGACTTCCGTGCCCTTCTGGCCCCGGATCATGTCCACGACCTCGTTCAACCGCATGCCGACGCAATCCACCGGCTCCGCGCTGCCCTGCGCCACGGCGATGATCTTGTCACCGGCCTTGAGCTGCTTGCCCAGTTCCGCCGGGCCGCCCGGGGTGAGGCTCTTGATCTTGGTATAGTCGTCGTCCTCGGGGTCCTGGCCGAGCAAGGCACCGATGCCGTTGAGCTTCAACTTCACGTTATGAATGTCGAAGTTCTTGGCATCCGCCGGCGCCATGTAATCCGAGTGCGGGTCAAACGCGTGACCGAGGGCGGAGAGATAGATTTGCAGCACTTCGCTGGAGTCGAACTGCTTCATGTTCTTCTGCAGCCGGGCGTAGCGCCGGGTGATCTTCTCGGCGGTCTTCTCCGGCTTCTCGTCGGTGAGCTTGCCGCTGAGCAGCTCGAACTTCACCCGTTGCCGCCAGAGTTCCTTGGCCTCGGCCTCATCCTTGGGCCAGGGCAGCTTGTTGCGCTGGGCGATGAACTTTTCATCCTTGGCGAAATCGTGCTTGTCCTTCAGCAGGCTGCCGACGCGCGTCACGCTGGCGTCCAGCCGCTTCAGATAACGCTCGAAGATCACGTAGGCGGCCTCGGCGTCGGCAGACTTGGTGAGATCATCGAGCTTCTTGCCATACTTGACGTTGAACTCGTCCACATCGGTCTGGAGGAACACCATGTGGTTGTAATCCAGCGCATCCAGGTAGTTCTTCAGGTGCGTCTCGGCGACCGTGTCGTCCAGCCGCGCGCCCTTGTAATGCCCGCGGTCCAGCAAATCACCGACCGTCTTGGCAATCCTTCCCGCCTGCTCGCGCGTGAACTCGACGGCCGGCAGCGAGCCGCAGAGGACCGCCACCGCCAGCGCCACGGAAAGGATTCTTTTCATAGGTGTTGTTGCACTGAATGTGCCCGACGGCGGGCAGGAATCAACCGGGAACTCCGGTGGACCCTGCGGGCTGGCGGTCACGAATATGGACTGCCGCGGCGGTGGATTGTTCAAAACGGCGGTCAAACTGGAAAACCCGCCACTTCGCGGTAAATTCGGGCGTAGTTGCGGACCATCGCGTCCAGGCTGAAATCTCGCACGACCCGGGCACGCGCCCGTTGGCCCACGGCGGCAAGCTCCCCTGGACTGGCCAGCACGCGGTGCAGTTCCGTCGCGAGCAGTTCCGTGGAATCCAGCGCGGCGAGAAAGCCATCGGCCCCGCTGGTGATGACCTCGGCATTGCCGCAGGCGGTGTGGGCCAGACACGGCACGCCGCAGGCCATCGCCTCCAGCACAGCATTGGAGAGCCCCTCGAAAATGGACGGTGCGGCGAGCAGGTCGAGGGCCTGATACCACGGCGTCGGGTTCGCTTGGAAACCAGCCAGATGGATGCGGTCGCGCGCGGGGCTGGCCTGCGCGGCGGCGTGGATCTTGTCCTTCTCCGCGCCTTTGTCGCCGACGATGACCAGCCGGCCCCCCGGCAACTGCGCGGCCACGCGGTTGAACGCCTCAATGAGCAGCACGTGCTTCTTGTTCGGGTCGAAACGTCCGACGATGCCGATGAACTGGCCGGTAGTGGGCAGACCAAGCTGTGCGCGCACAGCGGCCTTCTCCACCGGCTGGAAGCGGTCGGTGTCCACGCCGTTGATGATCGCCGTGATCTTCTCCGCCGGGAAACCGTGCTCGACCAGATAGCGGCGCAGGGACTCGGACACGGTATGCACCTTGCGGCAGGCACGATAGAGCCGCTGGCGCTGGCGGAGCCGCGCGGGACTGGCCTGGTCGCCCTGAAAGACACCGTGCTCGCCCTGCAAGACGGGCTTCCACAAACCAAACCCGGACGCGAGCGCCGCATACGTCAGCGGGCCAAGGTTATGCGGATGCAGCAAATGCGCTCCGATGCGGGCCGCGTGCCGCGCGACCCCGAGCACCGCGCGCGGGGAAAACCCCGGCGGCTTGTTCAGGACAACGACGTTCTCCGGGTGCGGCAGCCGCTCGACAAACGCCCCGCCCCGCTCCAGGCAGCAGACGTGGACTTCAAACTCATCCGGCGGCAGGCGTCGCGCCACATTGACAACCCCGTTCTCCATCCCGCCCGGCTCGAGCGAGAAGACGACGTGGAGGACTTTGAGCGGTCTGGACGGCACGCTAGGGGTGGGGAAAAGCTCCAAATTCCAAATCCCAAATTCCAAACAAATTCCAAGTTCCAAACTCCAAGGCACCCGGGCCGTACGAAGCAATCAAGGCCGTTTTTGGTGTTTGGAATTTGGAGCTTCTTTGGAGCTTGGAACTTGGAACTTGGAGCTTCTGTTTCACGCCTTCACCTCACCGCGCACCGCGTTCAGCGTGTAGCGGACGAAGGAGCGGAGGCGGAAGAGCGGTTTGTTGCCGTTCGCCGCCGGGTTCGCGAACCACGGCCAGAGCAGCATGGAGAGGATCAGATTTTGAAAGGCGAGCCGCGGCTGCTTGTTGCCGTTGTAGATGAGCGAGGTCTGATACCGCCAGTAACTGAAAACCTGCCGCCAGAAGAAGATATTGGATTTCGGCACGACCTCGGCCTCGTAGGACTTCTTGAGCACCGCCGACATGTTGTTCTTCATGCGCTCGGCGTTGTTGCTCATGTTGTTGCCGTGCTTGCGGATCTGCACGAGCACCTTGCCCTGGTGCCAGATGCGGCGCTGCGCGGCGATCCGGATCCACATGTCCCGGTCCTCCGTGCTGCGCAGCGTGGTGTCGAACCCGCCACAGAGGGCGAACACGTCCTTGCGCGCAACCGCCCCCGTGGGCGAGAAGCGCGTGCGCATGAGGATGTCCTTCAGCGTGACCTCGCGCGGAAGCACCGGCACATGCACCGTGAAAGGGAGCGGCTTCCCGTCGATGTCCACCAGCACGTCGTCACAGGCGACCAGGCTGTAGTCCGGAGAGAGCTTCGCGAAGGCCGCCATGCTGTCGCTCAAGTGCGTGGGCAGCAGCAGATCGTCGGCATCGAGGAAGGCCACGAAATCGAACTTCGCTTCGCGGATGCCCGTGTTGCGTGCGGCGGAAAGACCGGCATTGGCCTGGTAAACATACCGCACCGGCGGACCATACCGGGCCATGACCTCCCGGGTGTTGTCCTTCGAGCCGTCGTCAATGACCAGAATCTCGAAGTTCGGGTAGTCCTGAATCAGGCACGACTCGACGGCGGACGGAAGAAAGCGCGCGTAGTTGTAGGCGGGGATGATGACCGAGACGCCGGGCGGCGTGGCGGAGGAAATCGGCTGCGGCGCCTCGCTCATGCGGGACGAACGCTAACGGGACTGCGGCTGATGCGCATCCTGCGCCCGCGTCACCGACTGATACCGGTTGTAGTAGTGGTTCGTGTAGTAGTAGTAGTGGAACCGGTTCATCGTCGCCATCAGGTCGAGGCGGTTGAGCACGAACCCGTAGAAGTTGGCGTGGTTGGCCTCCAGGATCTCCATCGCGGTGCGCACGGCGCGCGTGGGCGTCTGGCCGGTCCAGATGACCAGCACCACGCCGTCCATCGCCGGCTGCATCACGCTGGTTTCGGCCAGGCCGAGCACCGGCGGCGCGTCCACTATGATGCGCTGGTAGCGCTTGCGGAGCTTGTCAATGACCTGCACGAAATAGGGCGAGCCCAATTGTTCAATGTCACCTTCCAACTGGTCGCCGCACGGCAGGATATGCAGGTTCTCCATCGTGGTCGGTCGGCAGGCGTCTTCGACGTCGTATTTCTCGACGAGGACGTTGCTCAAGCCCGGTGCGGAGCGGCTGCCGAAGAGGTGATGCTCGATGCCCCGGCGGAGGTTGGCGTCGAGGATCAGCGTCTTCTCGCCCATGTGCGCGAAGGACATGGCGAGATTCGAGGCCACCACGGTCTTGCCTTCCTTGGGCGACGTGCTGGTGATCATGATCACCTGCGGGAACTTGGACGTGGCGGCGCTGGAGAGCAGGTTCGTGCGAACGACGCGGAAGTTCTCGATGAAGTCCGGGTTGGCCACGCCATCGCTGAAGATGAGCGGATACGCCTCCGCGACAGTGTCCTCGAAATCCGGCACGATGCCGAGGCCGCGGATGTTGGTGGCCTCCTCCATCTTCTCCACGTTCGTGACGGTCTGGTCCATGAACTCCAGAAGGAACGGCACGCCGATGGCGAGCGCGAGGCCGATGCCCAAGGACATCAGGACGATTTTGAGGCGGTTGGGGGAAATCGGAATCTCGTCGCGTAAGTTGTCGAACTTGAGGAATTGCAAGTCCACGCGGGTGGTGATCAAGGCCAGCTGGGCGCTTTCCATGTCCTTCTTCAAAGTCACGATCATCGACTCATACGGATAGGCCTGCTGCTTGTTGAGGTTCAGGGACTTGAGATATTCGTCATACTGCCTTTTACGCGCCTGAACGGTGGGCAATTGCTCTTCCAACTCACGAATTTTCTGCCCCAGGCCACGGCCGTAGATTTCAAAACGTGCTTTGGCGCTGCTGACCGCGTCCTTGAGCTTCTTCTGCAGGGCCTCGTATTGTTTGTAAAGGGTCACCATCTTCGGATGCCCCGGCCGATATGTCGCCGACATCTCCTTGATGGTCGCGTCGAGCTGGAGCATGGACCGTTCGATCACAATGGACTCATCGGCGTCCGTTCGGGTGGCTCGCGGGATGATGACCGTGCCGTTGGAAGGCCGGGCGTTCATGGGCAGACGCTCCTTGGCGTCGCGGTCGAACTCCACGTAAGTCACCACATCCGAGGTGTAATCAATCGAGTTGTAAAACTGCAGCCGCTCACTGTCGGTATAAACCGGATTCTCGACCTTGTGACGGACATACTCCCACCGCTCCTTGTTCCGTTTGTAAGCCTCCAACTGCCGGGGAACCAAGTCCAGCGACTCAATCTCATATTTCAGCTTTTCGGGGTTGAAATCCTTGTTCAGCCGCTGTTCCTCAGCCAGCTGTTTCTCCCACCGCTGCCATAGCTCGGCAATCTGCGGAAGGTATTTATTCGTCATTGCGGTGTATTGCCGCATCGCGGACTCATCCCGCTCCTTGAGAAACTCCTCGACCATCGCTTCGGGGAAGGTCAGCACCAGATCTGGCACATAGGCCCAGACATTTAACTCAATGTTGTGGTCCGTGGTCCAAGTCGCACGCACCTGCTTGAGCGATTCCTTCTTCGGCTTGTTCGCGTCATTCCAGCCACTCAGACGCTTGTCCGTGCGCCGGACGATGTGGTCTGCATCGAACTCCTTCAGAAACTTGTCGTCGGAAAACCGGCGAAAGTCCTCACCCTTCAGTTCCATGTCCTTTGTAGGGACTGGAGTGCCGATCGCCGTGTAGCGGATGACGCTCTTGGAGTAATACACCGGCCGGCTGAAGATGTAGAAGAGCAGCCCCGCCGCCAGCGACATCGTGATCAGCAGGATGATGGTGCGCAGGTGCTTCGAAGCAATGGCGACATACATCACCACGTCTGTGAAGTCTGCTTTCCGCTTTTTTGATCCTGGCAACATGACTGGCTTACCGCGTCTTCACTCGTTCAACAGTTCATCCGGCATTCTGGCCCGCGTCAAAAACTAAAGAAACTCTCCGGCACCACGACGATGTCCTTGCCCTGCAGGACGATGTCGGGGGCCAGGCCCTTCTGGATTTCCTTCACATTCAAAGGCATCTGAATCTTCTCGCCGTTGCCGAGGTCGCGCACCACGGTGCA
>CAZOCL010000407.1:0-5839 GCA_964578245.1 uncultured Klebsiella sp.
CGCCTGAGCTACCTGGAGTCCTTCCTCCATGTCTGCGCGTGGTGCCGCAAGATCGAGGTCGAGCAGAAGTGGTTCACCATCGAGCAGCACTTCGCCCAGCAGACCGGCGTCAAGGCGTCCCACGGCATCTGCCCGGAGTGCGCCAAGAAGCTGGAAGAAGAGTATTCCAAGCCTTCGAGCTGAGCGGCAGCCCTTCTGCGGGAATTCGCGGGCGAGAACCGTCCGGCAGCACCATCAACCCCTTCGCGACTTTTCGCGTCTTTAGCGGGCACCTCTTTGGAATTTGGCTCACCCCACTTCCACCGGCAGGAACACCGTAAACGTCGTCCCCCGGCCCGGCTCGGAATGCACCTGCAGCCCGCCTTTGGCCTGGGTCACCAGCCGCCGCACGATCGCCAGGCCCAGCCCGGTCCCCTCGCCCGGTGACTTGGTGGTAAAATAGCTCTCGAAGATCTTCGGCAGGATGCTCTCCGGAATGCCCGGCCCCGTGTCGCTCACGCGAATGGCCACGAGCGGCGGTTCGTTGGCGAAGGTCTCCCGGTTGACGAACACCGTGTGCGGGGAGTCCTGCAGCGCCTCCGCAGGAAACGCATCATCGTGATACTCGCCGAACACTTCGACTTGCAGCGGCGTCGTGGAGGCCTGGAAGGCATTGGTGACCAGGTTCAAGAGCACCTGAATCAAGTCTGTGCCATTGATGCGGAGCGTCAGGTCCGCCGGCATAAGCTGGACGCTGAGCTGGTGCCGCTTCCCGCTGGGATGGGAGCGGAGCAGTTCCCGCACATCGGCCAGCACCTGGTTGAGGCGGACGGACTGCTTCTGTGCCGAGCGCTCCCGGGCGTAGTTCAAGTAGCGCCGGGAAATCTCCATGCAGCGCGCGACCTGCTGGTTCACCCGGGACAACTGCTCCTTCACCGAGTAAGTGGCTCCGCCGCGCGACGCTTCGAGATCCATGCTCACCATCTGCAACATCACCGAGACAGCCGTGAGCGGACTGCCGATGTCGTGCATCACACTCGCGTAGATCTCGTTTTGTGACCGTGCCATCTCCCCTTGCAATTGCAGGGAGCGCAGCTCTTCGCGCAGTTCCTGCACGCGCTTCGACCCGTCCGCCATCGCCTCGCTCAAGGCCCGCCGCTGCACGGCATTGGCGACCGCGTCGCGGATCACCGGGATCTCAAACGGCTTGGTCAAGTAGTCGCACGCCCCGTGCCGCAGCGCCTGCCGTGCGGTGTCCAGCGTCTCGTAGGCGGTGAGCATCACCACCTCGATACGCGGATCGAACTTCTTCAGGTGTCCCAGCAATTCGGTGCCGGACATGCCCGCCATGCGGATGTCCAGCACGGCCACATCCACCCGTCGGCTCTTGGCAATATCCAGCGCCCGCGGGCCGCTCTCCGCGAGCACGACATCGTATAGCTCCTTGAAGACGACTCGCAGTGACTGCCGTGGCCCTTCTTCATCGTCCACGATGAGCAGGGTCGGGCGCGGCACGGCGGCTTCAGAAACGAAGGCCGACCGAAGCGGTGACGGCGTGGCTGAGGAATGTATAGCGACCATTGGCAGTGGTGGGCGGAGGTGGTAACGGGAAGGCCAGCGTGTTGCCGGCCACGGTTCGACTGGGGCCCCACCCCAACTGATATGCCACGTCCCAGTTGATCCGGGTCTGCTGGCGTCCGACACCGAGACTGAAAATATGCCGGTCCGAGTCGGGCACCAGCGGCGAGAAATTCGCGTCCGGGACGGAGTTCTCGCTGAAAATGTAGCCCGCGCTCACCCGCCACCCGCCCTCGAACCGCCGCGTGATCCCGAACTCGTAGAACCAGCTCGAGCGCCAGTTGAACGGCACCGCGAAGGTGCCCGCCGGCTGCACGAAGTTCACCGTCGTCAGCCGCTCCCACTCGGTCCAGTCCGCGTTGAACTCCAGATTCCAGTCCGGTGTCGGGCGAAATGAGTAACCGAATACGACGTGACGCGGGAACGGAATCCGCGCGCTCGCGGGCCCGCTCACATCGAACGCCGGGATGCCCGTGCCGGTCGTCGTGGCACTGCCCGAAAAGTTCTGCGTCGTCGGGCTGCGGTAGTTGATCCCCACCGAGTGCTGCTTGAATGGCTGCCAGAGAAAACCCAGGTTGAACCCCGCGTCCACGTCCTCGCCCTTGAAACGGTTCACGCTCGCCGGGGCAAACGCCGCCGCCTGCTGGCGGACCTCCGTCTCCGCGTAGTTCAACGTCAGCCCGGCTGCCAGGGACACCGTGGGATGCACCTGCCACGCCACCACCGGGTTCAGCGTCAGGTAGGTCATCTTGCCGTAAACCGGCCCGAAGTTCGCGTTGTTCGGCCACTCCAGCGCCAGCCCATACGGCGCATAAAGCCCCACGCCAAACGCCAGCGGGAGGTCCTTCATCCCGTAGATGTAGTAGAGCTGCGGGGCGAAATCCACACGGCTCTTCGTGTCGAACCGCGCCCCGGCTGGCGAGGTGAACTCGGACTCAAGCGCGATGGCATACGCGCCGATACGAAACTGATGCCCTTCCAACTGGGTCAGGCCGGCCGGATTGTAATAGATGGCCGAGGGATTGTCCGCCGTCGCGGCGAACGCGTTGCCGCGTGCCGTCGCCAAGGGGTCCTGATCGGCGATACGAATGCCCAGCGCCCAGGCCGGCGTGGTGACGCCCAGCCCAATCCCGCCCAGCAAAGCCAACGTAGTCAGCCCTTTGTTGTTGTTGGGAAGCACAACGCCAAGTGTTCGTCGGAATGCGGCGGGGCGGCAAGCAGGATTTCCGTTCTGCTGAATTTGGCGGCGTGTTTTGGCATGGAGTCCCGCCTTCAGGCGGCGGGGCGTCCGAGGGTCGAAGGGCGTTTTGCGCAGCGTCTTCATCGTGGGGGCGTTCCACCGGCTGGAGCCGGGGCTCCAGACACGATTCACGGGTGTTCCGCGCAGCCCGCGGGTCACAGCTCTCTTGCCCATGACAATTTCCGACGGAATTCCCCCTCTGTGGTCGTCTTGAATCTGCGGGAAACCCTCTGTGGTTCCCGGGTGCCATTCGTGAGCTGCGGCGGCGGATGGAATATCACTGAATTTGGCTGACTGCCGTCACTGTTCCTGTCCATGATCTCCCGCGTAGCCCAAACTCTTTCCGACTGGCAAACCAACATGGCAGTGGATTCTCATCGAGCGCCTCCCGTCAACGAAGAGACGAGCACGTTTCAACTCCTCCGCAAGGGGTTGCAAAGCGGACTGACGCCCGAGCAGGCCATCCAATTGCAGCGGGCGGAGACCGACAAGGCCGGGCAGCAGGCCGCCATCCTGGTCGTGGACGACGACGACCCGATGCGCATGGTGCTCATGCTCACCCTCCGCTCGCTGGGCTACCTGAACCTGGTCGGAGCCTCCGACGGTGAATCCGCCCTCGCCGCCCTCCGGGAACGCGATTTCGACCTGCTCGTCTCCGACATCCAAATGCCTGGCATGGATGGCTTTGCGTTGCTTACCGAGATCAAGGGCGACCCCTTCCTCCGCCATCTGCCCGTCATCGTCGCCTCGGGCATGAACGAACTGGAAGCCGTCGCCCGCTGCATCGAGCTGGGGGCGGAAGACTTCCTGCCCAAGCCCGTCAATCCCATCATCCTCCGCGCCCGCGTCACCGCCTCGCTGGAGCGCAAACGCCTGCGCGACCTCGACCGCCTCCGCGTCATCCAGCTTCAGCAGGAGAAACAGCTCCTCGAGATCGAGAAGGAGAAATCCGAGCGCCTCCTGCTCAACATCCTCCCGCAATGCATCGCCGAGCGCCTCAAGGGCGGCGAGCGCAACATTGCCGAGCGGTTCGCCGAGGTCACCGTTCTCTTCGCTGACATCGTGGATTTCACCACCCTCGCCAACGAGACCGACCCTGAGGACCTCGTCACCATCCTCAACGAGCTGTTTTCCCGCTTCGACCGCCTGGCCGAGCAGCACGGCCTCGAAAAGATCAAGACCATCGGCGACAGCTACCTCGTCGTCGGCGGTCTGCCACTGCCGCGCGCCGACCATGCCGAGGCCGTGGCCGAGATGGCCCTGGGCATGCTGGCCACCGTGCGTGACCTGAACAGCGACTCCGGCATCAGCCTCCGCGTGCGCATCGGCCTGAACTCCGGCCCCGTCGTCGCCGGCGTCATCGGACGGAAGAAGTTCACCTACGACCTCTGGGGCACGGCGGTCAACCTCGCCAGCCGGATGCAGTCCAACGGCGTGCCCGACCACATCCACCTTTCCGAAGGCACCCGCCGCCTGCTGCGCTCGCACTTCAAGGTGACCGAACGCGGCACCGTCCACTGCAAAGGCCACGGCGCAGTCCGTTCCTACCTGCTCCAAGAGCGGAAAGCCTCCTTCCCCGCCCTCCCCGTCCTCCCGCTGGCCTGACCCGTGCGGCGGACACTCCTGTCCGCCGTGCCAAAGCCTGCAGCCGCCCCCTCTTGCCCCTCGGCCCGTCCTTTCCCAATGGCTTCGTTTCGCAAAATCCTCGTCCCTCTCCACCCTCGTCCCGCCTCCTCGGTGCCAACCCATCTTCCTCCCGATTCGTGTTCCTTTGTGTCCATTCGTGGTTCCCCCTTCCCCATTTGAAATCTGAAATCTCAAATCTAAAATCCCCCATCCCCGCAACCCTGCCACCCCACCTCCCTCCCGCAATTGCGTCACGCAAATGCCCATCCGTCTCATCCGTCCCATCTCCCTTGCCTCCTCCCTTTGCGCTTCTTTGCGCCCCTTTGTGGCTAAGAATTCCGCCCCGGTTTCAGCGACTCACCACCTGCCGCACCACATTTCCATACACGTCGGCCCTCAATTCCACAGCCATGCGACCGGCTTGAGCCACCAGAGTGAGTTGAAGAAGTCACTGATGTGACCCGCTTCGTGATACCACCAGCTGCCAAAGACCAACCAGCCAAGTGTGGAGAGCACGAAGAGTGCGGCAAGCGAGACCGGCAACCAATGCAGGCGGCGACCACATCCAGGCGCGGCGAACTGTAAGACGAGGCATATGACGCCGAGGGGAAAGGCGAAATACAACCAAGCAACCGAGAGCACCGCAGTGGCGGTGCCGGACGAACTTCGTGGAACTGCGGTCCGGATTGTATAGACCTGCACAGCGGAGAAAACCGACAGGCAGAGCAGGCCGATTACAACAAGGCAGCAGAACGGCCTGACATCATCCCAAAAAGAGGATTGGGCGTTAGAGTTTGGGCCTCCTTTGACCGCACTCATGGCTCATGCCACCACCTGCCGCACCACATTCCCATACACATCCGTCAACCGGAAATCCCGCCCATTGTGCCGGTAAGTCAGCTTCTCGTGATCAAACCCCAGCAGATGCAGAATCGTCGCGTGCAGATCGTGGATATGCACCCGGTCCTCCACTGCCGACCCGCCCAGTTCATCCGTCTGCCCATGCGCCACCCCGCCCTTCACACCGCCGCCGGCCATCCACACGCTCATCGCCTTCGCGTTGTGGTTGCGGCCCGGGTTGCCCATCGCGTTGCCATCGGCCTGCGGTGTGCGGCCAAACTCACCACCCCAGACCACCAGCGTGTCGTTGAGCATCCCGCGCTGCGCCAGGTCCGTGAGCAGCGCCGCCGCTGGCTTGTCAATCGCCCCGGCCGTGTTGCGCATCGCGGTGACCATGTTGTTGTGATGATCCCAGCCGCCGTGCCAGACCTGCACGAAACGCACGCCCTTTTGCAGCAGCCGCCGCGCGATCAACATCTGACGCCCCTGCGCCGTGTTCGTGCCGTAGAGATCGTGCATCGCCTGCGGCTCCTTCGTCAGGTCAAACGCATCCACCGCCTCCATCTGCATCTGGAA
>CAZOCL010000408.1:0-5838 GCA_964578245.1 uncultured Klebsiella sp.
GCGCGAGGAGTCGGGCGGCTTCCGCGGCGTGCAGAGCAAGACGCTCACGGACATCGTGCAAATGGAGAGCCTTTCGCAAAGCTCCGTCACCCTCAAGTTCACCAACGGTCCCTTCATCGGCAAGATCTGGCTGCTCAACGGCGATCTCATGGACGCCGAGATGGGGGAACTCAAGGGCGAGGACGCGTTCAAGAAGATCATGTCCTGGCGGTCGGGCACCTTCGAGCATCTGCCCGCCGACGCCACGCGCGAACGCCGCATCATGAACTCGGTGCAGGGGCTGCTGCTCGATTCCGCCCAGATGCTGGATGAAATGGCCGCGGGTGAAGTCCCCGGTTCCGGCGGTGAGAAGGCCAAGACCACCTCGCCGCTGGCGGAACTGGGCCGCAATCCCGGCGTCGAGTTTGTGCTCGTCACCGAAGTGGGGAAGGACAAGCCGGTGGAGCACTTCGCCTGCGATTCGCCGGACAAGACCGCCGCCTGGGCGGTCCGCACGGCCGAGCGCTTCAGCCAGCTCGGCGACAAGATCAACGCGGGCACGCTCCAGCAGGTGGTGACCACGGGTTCGCAGCGCGGCGGCGGCCTGGCCACCAAGGGCGAGAAGGTGCTCTGCGCCGGCTTCCAGCGCGGGCGCACCTCCGGACAGATTTTGGAAACCCTCAAAAAGATGGCAGCGCAATGGGCCTCCTAGATTTCTTTTCCTCCAAGAAGGACGCGCCGGTCATGGACCGGCTGCCGAGCGGCAGCTTCACGGTGGACCGCGATGGCAATGTCCTCACTTCCACGCTGCCGCGCTCGTTCGGCGAGGCCACCGTGCGCGAGATCGGCAAGACGGTGATGGACGCGATGAGCTCCGCCCGGGACGCGAATCTGCCCGTGACTGAGATGATCATTTACTACAGCGGCTTGAAGATCACCGCGAAGGAACAGCGCGGTGGCGCCATGATTTTCCTTGCCCCCATCCGCTGACACGCCCTAAATCGCCGCTCGGACGCGGCTTATGCGTAACAAGAAACTGGATCAACTCGTTCTCGAACTCGAAACCCACGTCGAGTGCTGGAAGCAGTTTAATCATTTCCTCGCCCTCGCCCGCTCGAAGAATTTCACGGCGGAGGACGAGTCGCAGTTCCTGGAGGTGAAGAGCAACATCGCCCAGGGCCTCGAAATGCTGATGAGCCAGGTCGAGGGCGGCGGCGCTCCGCCCCGCGATGAAATCCACGCGCTGCTCACCAACGCGCCCTCCATCCGCTACATGAGCGAATTGGCGGACAACTCCCTGCGCGGCCTCGAAAACCAGTGGCACAAGGTCTTCCTCGGCTGGCAGGGCATCCTCGGCCAGCTCAAGGTCAAGCAGAAGGAGCTGGAGGGGAAATCCTTCTTCGGCAGCCTCTTCGGGAAGAAGTAGGCCCTGCGCGCCACGACTGGCCTGCGGTTTTGGCTTTCACCTCGTCGGTCCCTGAGAGCTTCCTCTGGCTACGGATCGCTTGTTCCTAGCGTTTTCGATGCTCAATGCCGTCTCGACACCAGAATACGGATCAAAGCGGGACAACCGTGTCCCGCTCACGGGAGCAGCACCGGCCGCGGAGCCACGAGCGCCCGTAGCTGGAGCACATCAAACTGCTCCAGCAGGCCGAAGCAGAAGAGTTCCGGCTGGCGGTCCACGCCGATGTTTTGCGTGATGACGTCCTTGAGGCTGGCGAGGGGCTGGCGGAGTTCGAGGCCCGCGATGGCCTTCTCCTCCAGTGCGGCGGCCACGGTGGCGAAGACGCTCGCACGCGGGCCGATGCTGATCACCTTCACCGGACCGAGCTTGCGGTCCGTGGCGAGCCAGCGCGCGGCGGCGGTCAACTGGCTGGCCTGCAAGCCCAGCGGGCGGTCACCCACCGCGGCCACCAGCAGCGCGAAGAGGAAGTCCTTCTGCGCGATGCGCGACTCGCCGAAGTAAAACGGGTCCACGATCACCACGCGCTTGCCCTCGGCGAGCAGCTTGTCCACGTCGGCGGCCATGGTCTTGCGGCCGCCCTCGCCCACGAGCAGGACGGTTTCGAGCGGCAGGCCTTTCGTCAGCTCGATGGCCGGCACGGTCCAGGTGTCACCCATCCGCAAGCGCCACGAGATGACCGTGAGGTCGTTGGTTGTCTCGCGGGCGGCGAGCTGGGCGTTCACGGTGTATTCCTTGGCGTGGACGATGCCGCCGAGGAAGCCGCGCTGCGTCAGCTGCCACTTGCCCAGCGTGGCGGGTGTGAGCGGATGCGAATCGCCGCGCGGGAGGTTCTTGGCCAGGGCGAGCGCGAGCTGGTTGAAGTCGAGGTTGTCGGCGGGGAGCGGCACGTTGAGCTCCTCGTTCTTCTTCACTTCACCCTCGGTGGTGAGTTCTTTCGCGTCGAAGCCGGTTTCGCCGGGAAAGAAGTTGTCGCCGAGCATGCGGTAGAGCACTTCGCGGTTCTCCTGCTCGAAGTTGTGCGTGCCCGGGACGAGGTTGCTGTGCCAGCGCAGTTTGTGGTCGGCCTTGAAGAGCTTGAAGACCGGCTGCGCGGCGTCGAGCAGCGGCTGGAGCGCGTGGCCGGTGGCGAAGCAGCAGTTGTCCTTCGCGTTGAAGGTCAGCAGCGCGCCACGTGGGGCGAGCATGGCAGTGAGATGCGCATAGTCCAATACAGTGGCGAGGTCGCTGGGCGTCTGCTCGGAGTCCCCGAGGTCAGAGAAGTTCCGCACGCGGGTGCGGAAGCTGGAGTAGCCGGCGACCGGATTGGCGAGGGTCACGCGGGTGTCCAGCGAGCTGATGAAGATGGTCTGCCAGCCGCCGCCGGAGAGGCCGCTCACGGCCACGCGCGCGGGGTCGGCCTCAGGCAGCGCGAGAAGGATGTCCAGGCCGCGCGACATGCCGAGGTAGAAGGGCGCGATGCCGCTGGAGCCGCAGAGGTCGAGCTGATTCATCGCATAGTGCGTGAAGCCCGGCGTGCTGAGCTGGCCCATGCCGAGCCATTCCAGGTTGAGCGAGATCACGCCGCGCTTGGCGAGGTTGATGCAGCGGATTTGCTTGTAAGAGGCGGCCTTGCCGTCCTTGCGGTCGTGGCCGTTGACCGCGAGGTGGACCGGCACCTTGCCGGAAATCTTCTCCGGGAGGTAAAGCAGGGCGGGGATCCACAAGCCGGGCAGCGCCTCGTAGCGCAGCTTGCGGATGGAATAGCCGGGCCCGCCGGGAATGGTGTCGAGCCACTCAACCTTGGTCTTCGCGTCACGCCACTGGCGGGCTTCGCCGCGGAAGATGACGCCGTTCAATGCTTCCTGACGCAGGCGGGCGGCTTCCTTTTCCCACTCGGCGGCGGACTTGAGCGCGGGCATGAGCGGGATGCGGTCCTCGGTGTAGGCCTGGACCTCGGCGAGCGTGAGGTTCGGCCCGATGATGTCGCGGGCGAGGATGGGGGCGAGGAGGTTGGTCTGCGCGGGCGCGGAGAGGAGGCTCACGGCCAGCGCGAACGGGGCGAGGAGCAAGGTCCGTTTCATAGGGATATGATGCGACGACGCGCGGCGGAGGGCAACTGTCACGGAGCCGGGAGCAAGCGCCCGGTTGCATCTCAGTTGCTTGCAATCGCATAAGCCCGGGCTTCACGTCCGTGTGAGCGCCCGGCAGAGAAACGGCTTCGTGGCCCGGTGCCGCAGGAAACCGTGGCTTCGCACACGCCGCGGCGAATGTGATGGCCGCCGCATACAGCTTCGCGGAGCGTCTGGAGTGCGGCGCGTTTCACCGCCGCTTTTGGTTGGGCACATGGTGCAGGCTACAAGTTTGCCCACGCCCCCAGCACGGGGAAAAGCGGTGCTGAAAGACACCGCACTCCAGACGCTGGCGCGACTTCCACCGGCTCGGGCTTTCTCGAACCAAGCTTGAGCGGCTGCGAAGTGCAGAGAGACGCGATTCAGCCACGGCGTTCTTCGGGCATCTCGTTCGGAGATCCCTGGTTGAACGCCGGCGGGAGCGCGAACGGATTCGACATTCTGGCTTCCTCATTCGACAGTGCGGGCGTGAGCTTGCTGGCCTTCACCTTCATGGCGTTCAGTTCGCTGTTCGTCATTGTGGACCCGATTGCCACCATCCCGGCATTCCTCGCCATGACCGCGCGGGACACGCCGGAGCAGCGCATCAAGATGGCGCGGCTCGCGTGCTTCGTGGCGGCGGGGGTGCTGCTGACGTTTGCCCTGATCGGCAAATGGATCTTCCAATACCTGGGCATCACCCTGCCGGCCTTCCAGATGGCGGCGAGCCTGGTGCTCCTGCTCGTGGCCCTGGACATGATCCGCGCCCAGCGCTCGCGGGTGCAGGAAACATCCGAGGAAACCATCGCCGGCACCGAGAAGGAGGACATCGCCATCACACCGCTGGCCATCCCGATGCTCGCCGGGCCGGGCGCGATCTCGACCGCCGTGCTATTGCACAATCAGGCCAAGGGCTGGGAGCAAAACGTCGCGCTCTACCTCTGCATCATCGTGGTGTGCGCGGTGAGCTACCACGTCCTGAGGCTGAGTGCGAAGGGCGTGCAATGGCTCACCCCCATCGCCCTGAAGATCACCATCCGCGTGATGGGCCTGCTGCTGGCGGCGCTGGCGTTTCAGTTTTTGATCAACGCGGTGAATGAGCTAAGGAAGGCACCGTAAGCGGACTCAACCATGCGCCTCCGGCTCCAGTTGCGACATCGAAGCGCGCTGACACTCATGGAAGTGTTGATCGTTACGGTGCTGGTGCTGGTGCTGATTGCGCTGGCGGTGACCATTCTGGTGCGCAAGGAAGCAAGTTCACGCCAGACCTGCCAGCAGCAGCTCAAACAAGTTGGCCTCGCTTTCAAGGTGTTTGGAAATGACGGGGATGCGTTTCCCGCCACCACCCGAGGCAGCCTGGGCTACAAGAACGAAACAGACGCATGGCTGCATTTCCAAGCCATGTCGAACGAGCTTGGCACGGCACGGCTGCTTCTTTGCCCGCAGGATGCGATGCGACTGACCAATCGAGCCGATAATTTCAACATGGGCATCACGACCAATTCCCACAGCCTCGCCCACAAAGGCAACCTCGCGGTCAGCTACTTCGTCGGGGTTGATGCAGACGAGACCGAACCCAACATGCTGCTCAGTGGCGACCGAAATCTGGTTTCCGCCATGAGCGGACCAATGCTGAGCCTTCTGTCTGGCGTCCCCTTCGCCTGGACGGCATCCCAGCACACTAACTCTGGCTACGTCGCACTCGCAGATGGATCGGTGCTGTGGTTCGATCACCGAAGATTGATGGGGCAGTTGTCTTACGGCCCCGGACGATTCACCAACCGCCTGCTGATGCCCCTCGTTCCCTGACTCATGAAACACTTCTACACCGGTCCGGTCATCAACACCGAAATGCTCGTGATGATGCTGGAGAAGCACGGCATCGCGGCGGTGCAGGAGTTTGTGGACCCGTCGCTGCCGGATGACGGGGACTTGAACCGGGAGGCCAACGTGCTGGTGCCGGAGGCGGATTATGACCGGGCTTACCGGCTGTTCTATGAGGACAAGGAGAATGAGTTGTGACATTCGGCCGGTGAAGCGGGTGGCCGTATTCCTGTGACCACGTTCGGAGTCCCGGCTTCAGCCGGTGGAACGCAACGACCGTCAAGACGCTGCGCGGATAGTCAACCACGGACGGACGCCCCGCCGCCTGAAGGCGGGACTCCATGCCTGCGACCAACGGCCAGGAGCGTCCGCCTCACGCCAGTTTCAGCCGCTCCAGCACTTCCTGGGCAAGGACCTCGTAGGCGGCTGCGCCGGCGCTGTATTTGTCGTAGTGGATGATGGGCTGGCCGTGGCTGGGCGCTT
>CAZOCL010000409.1:0-5832 GCA_964578245.1 uncultured Klebsiella sp.
GAGCAGTTCATCTGGAACACCCTCGCGACCGACGTGGACTTCGGCTACGACGGCCACGTCTATGTCTCCGACTGGATCGAGGGCTGGGGGCTGACCGGCAAGGGCCGGCTCTACCGCATCTCTGACCCGGCCACGGTGAAGAGCGCGGACGATGTGAAGGCGATCTTCGCCGGAGACTTCACGAAGCGTTCGGTGGAGGAACTGAAAGGCCTGCTTGCGCACCGGGACATGCGTGTGCGACAGGAGGCGCAGTTCGCACTCGTGGAGAAGAGCGGAGACGGACAACTCGCGCTCGCCGACACGGCGGCCAAAGGCAAGACGCTGCTCGCGCGCCTCCATGGCATCTGGGGTCTGGGGCAGTTCGCCGCTGACAAAGCCCAGGCAGCCAAGGCCAAGGGCGCCAGCCTGGCCGCCCTCCGCCCCTTGCTGACTGATTCCGAGCCGGAAGTTCGCGCCCAGGCAGCGAAGGTCCTCGGCGATGCCCGCGACAGCCAGGCCGGAGCCGCCCTCACCACGCTCCTCGCCGACACCAATGCCCGCGTGCGACATCTCTCGGCCATCGCCCTCGGCAAGGTGCGTTATCCCGCCGCTGTCCCCGCGCTGGTGAAGCTCCTCGCCGACAATGCGGACGCCGACGCAGTCCTCCGCCACTCAGGCGTCTTCGGCCTGCTGGGCTGCGCCGATACGCAGACCATCGTTGCGCTGAAGGGACACGCCTCCGCTTCGGTTCGCATCGCGGCCGTCGTGGCGCTCCGCCGTCTTGAGCGGAACGAGGTGAGCCAGTTCCTCGCGGACGCCGAACCGCGCGTTGTGCTGGAAGCCGCCCGTGCCATCAGCGAGGTGCCTATTGCCCCTGCGCTGGGTGCGCTCGCCTCCCTCAAGCCGGACTTGAGCAAGTTCAATGATTACCAGAAACCCGCCTTACTCCGCCGCATCCTGAGCGCGAACAACCATGTCGGTGATGCCGCCTCGACCATGCGTCTGGCCGCTTTGGCCAGCAATACAGCGGTGCCTGACGCCATCCGCGCCGAGGCCCTCGACCTCCTCGCTGACTGGGCCAAGCCCTCGGGCCGCGACCGCATCACCGGCCTCTGGCGTCCCCTGCCCACCCGCGATGGAAAGGTCTCCGCCACGGCCGCGAAACCCGTGCTTGCTGGCGCGCTGCGCGCTGGTGGAACGCCGGTCCGCCTCGCGGCGGTGAAGGCCGCGAGCCAGCTTGACGTGGCCGATGTGAACCCGGTCCTGTTCGAGCTGGTGTCGGATACGAAGGCCGATTCCGCCGTTCGCGTCGGGGCACTGAACCGCCTCGCCGTCGCGAAGGACACCCAGCTCGCCGCCGCGCTGGATGTCGCCGCGAAGGACAAGGCCGAGCCGCTCCGCGTGGCGGCCACGAGCATTCGCGCCAAGAGCAGCAAAGGCAGTGCGGTGGCTCCGTTGCTGGCCATCATCAAGCAAGGCACCACTGGTGAGAAGCAGAACGCCATCGTCACGCTCGGAGGCCTTCCGGGAGCCGAAGTGGACGGCGTGATCGCCTCCCTCGTGAACGATCTGGTGCAAGGGAAGGTGGCTCCCGAGCTGCACTTGGAACTGCTGGAAGCCGCCGACAAGCGGGCTGATGCGAATGTCAAAGCCGGGCTCGACAAGTTCAAGGCGCAGCGCAAGCCCGACGACCTCCTCTGGAGCTACCGTCCGGCGCTGGCTGGTGGCAATGAGGAGGCCGGCAAGAAGATCTTCCTCGAACGTGTGGAAGCCTCCTGTGTCCGTTGCCACAAGGTCGGCTCCGAAGGCGGCGAAGTGGGCCCGGTGCTGGATGGCATCGCGGCCAAGCAGACGCGCGAGTATCTGCTCGAATCACTGGTCGCGCCGAATGCGAAGATCGCTCCGGGATTTGAAACCCTCATGGTGGTGTTGAAGGACGGGCGCAGCTTTGCTGGAGTCACCAAGGCGGGCGGACCAGATGAACTCGTGATCAACTCGCCGGAGGACGGCATCCTCAAGTTCAAGAAGGCGGACATCGCGAAGACTCAGAAGGGCCAGTCCGCGATGCCGGACACGATGATCCAGGTGCTCTCCAAGCGCGACATCCGGGACCTCGTCGAGTTCCTCGGCTCGCTGAAGTAGCCTGTGTAGCGCAGGCCTCCGGCCTGCCGTGCCGCCGGCGTCCTCGCCAGCCGGGGTGATTGAAGCACTACCGTCGTCCGCCCACCAAGGACGGCGGGGACGCCGGCGATACAGCAAGCCGGAGGCTTGCGCTACTTGCCGGACACGATGATTCAGGTGCTCTCCAAGCGCGACATCCGGGACCTCGTGGAGTTCCTTGGCTCGCTGAAGTAGCGATCAGCAGGCAGTATTCAGTAACCAGTCGGAACGCCACGCACGCGGCACCCACTGAATACTGAACACTGATCACTTCCCTTTCCCCGCCCGCCGGGCCTTCGTCTTCGCGATGTAGGCCACTGCGTCCGGAGTTTTGCATTCCGTGTCCCCGTGGTCCACCTCGACCTTGCCAATCCGCTTCGCCGCGGCTACGGCGAGCTTCTCCAGCTTCGCATCCCGGACTCCGATCGCAATCAGCGCCGCGTTCATTGCACGGCGGACGTAGTTCGGTGACTGGTGAATCTCCCGCTCGATGGTCTTGAGCCACGCGGCGAACGCCGCATCCGGCAGTTCGGAGTTCAACGCGAGTTCCGCCACCAAGCCCCAACCGGCCACGGCGACGAACTCCCGCGCGTCCGCGCACCATTGCTCAGTCAGACGCACCGCCAAACTGGTGCCCGCCGCGAACTTGGCCAAGGCTCCGGACAGGGCGCAGTTGTCACATGCCTCCACCCAACCGTTGAGCAGTGTAGCGTCAGCCTGCAGCGGATCGGCAATCATCGTGGCAAGCACGCGGGCATCGTGCCAGCCCGAGGCCCAGAGCCCAAGGGCCAGCGCATGGTCCCGCTTGATCTGCCGGGTGATCTTGCCCAGAAAGGCGTAGCTCACCCCGAACATCTTTGGCCCGATCCCATGGCGGGCGTAGGTCTTCCGGGTTTGTGCCGAGCCGGCGGCTTCGAGTTGCTGGAGGGCCTGGGTGAGGTTCATGCGCATGGCTGAGTTGAGGGAATTAGAAGCCGACAAGTGACAAATTCAAGCCTCGGTCAGTGACATTTGTTTCGCCCGGCGAACTCAACCTCGACAAAACGCGGTCTGTCCCGGACAGTATCGCCGGTCAATAAAACCGATGCGCACCGGACAAGAACTCATCAAGGCGACGAAAGCCTACGCCCACGACAACACTGCCCGGAGCTGGTGGTATGTTCTTTCCACCACGGGCCTGCTGCTGGCCACGCTGGCGGGAGCGTTGTGGAACCACTCGTTCCCGCTGCAGGTGGCGTGCAGCATCTTTGCGGGCCTGCTCGTCCTGCGGCTGTTCGTCATCTACCATGATCAGCAGCACCACGCCATTCTGCCCAAGTCCTTCGCCGCAGAAATCTTCATGCGGGTGTTCGGCGTCTTCGCCCTTAGCGCCAGCAGCATCTGGCGCAGTTCGCACAACCACCACCACAATCACAACTCCAAGCTGCGCGGCTCACACATCGGCTCCTTCCCGATCATGACCAAGGCGCAGTATCTCAAGACCACCCGGGGCAAGCGCTTCTGGTATCTCTTTGCGCGCCACCCGTTGACCATCCTGTTCGGCTACGTGTTCGTCTTTCTGATCGGCATGTGCGTCAACCCGTTCGTCAACAATCCGCGCAAGCACTACGACTGCCTCATCTCCTTCCTGGTGCACATCACCATCGCGGTGCTGCTCTACCAGGTGAACGGCTGGGAGTCCGTCATCCTCGTGCAGACCATCCCGCACTTCATTGCCTACGCCATCGGTTCTTATCTGTTCTACGCGCAGCACAATTTCCCGACCGTTTCATTCGCCGACAATGCCGGATGGACCTACGAGAAAGCGGCGCTGGACTCCTCCAGCTACCTGCGCACCAGCCGGCTGATGGCTTGGTTCACCGCGAACATCGGCTACCACCACATTCATCACCTCAACTCCCACATCCCGTTCTACCGCCTGCCCGAGGTGCTGAAAGAGATGCCGGAGTTGCAGCAGGCCAAAACGACTTCCTTCAGTCCCCGCGAAATGATCCGCTGCCTGCGCCTGAAAGTCTGGGACAGCGACGAGCAGCGCATGGTCGGCCTGCCACGGATGTCCTGACCCCGTGGTGGCAGGCGTCCGCGCCTGCCGTAGAGCCGGGCGTCCTGCCCGGCGGATGGAACAGGCGCAAGGTTCCTCATCCTCTCCTTCTTCATCCACTGCTACAGAAGGTTGAGAGGCCCTGACAGCGGACAAGAGTGTCCGCTTCACGGTCGCGGTTGCCCCTTGACTCAGTTCCGCTGCGCGTGACGATGCCGCCATGCGCTTGCTGCTCGTTCTGATCGTCGTCCTGGCGTTCGCCCCACTGCCGTCCCATGCCGCTGATGCGCTCGGCGATTACATCCACAAGGCCGACGACTCCTTCATCTGGAAACAGTCCGAGCAGCGCGACGTGGACGGATTTACTGCCACGCGACTGGACCTGACTTCACAAACCTGGCGTGGCCATAAGTGGCAGCATCAGGTGCTCGTCGTGCGCCCGCTCCAAGTGCGCAACCCGGACATCGCCTTCCTCTTCATCACGGGTGATGGGGATGTGTCCAAGCTCTTCAACCTCATGAAGACGCTGGCCGAGCGCGCCGGAGCCATTGCCGCGGCCGTCAACAAGGTTCCCAACCAGCCGCTTTACGACGGGCGCAAGGAGGACGCATTGATCGCCTACACCTTCAACGAGTATCTCAAGACCGGTGACCGCGAGTGGCCCCTGCTCTTCCCCATGGCCAAGACCGCCGTGCGCGCGATGGATGCGGTGCAGGCCTTCGCCAGCCAGGGCGGCGGCGCGAAGCCCGTGCGGTTCGTCGTCTCGGGCGCGTCCAAGCGTGGCTGGACCACCTGGCTGACCGCCGCGGCAGACACCCGCGTTGCCGGGATCGCGCCGATGGTCATCGACATGCTGAACATGAAGGCGCAGACGAGGTGGGCGCAGCAGGTCTATGGCAAGCAAAGCGAGAAGATCGGCGACTACACGGAACTGAACCTCATCGAGCGCATGGACGACCCGCGCATGATCGAACTCCGTTCCTGGGTGGACCCCTACAGCTACCGCACCCGCTACACCCTGCCGAAGCTCCTGCTCCTTGGCACCAACGACCCCTACTGGACCGTGGACTCCCTCCGTCATTATTGGAATGATCTCCCCGAGCCCAAGCTCGTCTTCCAGACACCGAACGCCGGCCACGATCTCGCGGGCGGCAAGGAAGCCACGCAGACGCTCGCCGCCTTCTTCCAGATGATCGCCGATCACGAGGAACTGCCCAAGGTGACCTGGACGAAGGCGGGAGCGGAATCCCCGGCCTTGGAAATGTCCGTCACGCCTGCCGCCAAAACATTCCGCCTCTGGACTGCCTCTTCCCCGGACCGCGATCTGCGCAATGACCGTTGGAGCGGCGTGGAAGTTCCCTCGAACCCCGGTCGCAAGGCCACTGCCACCATCGAGCGCCCTGCGGAAGGCTACCGCGCCTACCTGATGGAAGCCGAGTTCACCACCAAGACTGGCCACACCTACAAGCTCTCGACCGAGGCCCGGGTGACGCCGGATGTCGCGCCGAAGCCCTAGGCGTTATCACGCAGCATGGCAGTTCCCGGACTCAAAGACTTACGCGGTTCTCCGCTGCTTTCAGTGGAATGGCGAGTGGAAGAAGCTCCAAATCCCAAGTTCCAAATTCCAAAGAAACTCCAAACTCCAAATTCCA